>CANRMY010000001.1 GCA_947631845.1 uncultured Oscillospiraceae bacterium
GGCAAGCGCATCGCCCTGCCCAACGCGGAGATCATGATCCACCAGCCCTCCGCCGGCACCCAGGGCCAGATCACCGATATGGCCATCCATCTGAAACGGCTGGAGACCATCAAGAAGCGTATGAACGAGATCCTGGCCGCCAACACCGGCAGGAGCGTGGAGGAGGTCACCGCCGCCTGCGAGCGGGACAACTTCATGTCCGCTGAGGAGGCCAAGGCGTTTGGTCTCATCGACAAGATCATCACCAAGAGATAAGAGAGTAAGGTAAGGGATCGGATCAATGGCGAATATGGAAGAGATCACCCCCAGGTGCGACTTCTGCGGCAGGCCCCAGGGGAAGGTACACCGCCTTTTCACCGGCCAGTACGCCAACATCTGCGACGAGTGCGTGGAGCTGTGCCACGAGATCATCCGTGACGGCTGGGAGCGGGAAGAGGAGGAGCCGGCGCAGGAGGAGCTTTCCCCCTACGAGATGGCCCAGCGCCTGCCGCGCCCGGTCAAGATCAAGGAATTTCTCGACCAGTATATCATTGGTCAGGACAGGGCCAAGGTGGCGCTGTCCGTGGCCGTCTATAACCACTACAAGCGCATCTTCTGCCAGACCGGCAACGATACGGAGATCCAGAAGAGCAACATCCTGCTGGTGGGCCCCACCGGCTCCGGCAAGACCATGTTCGCCCAGACCCTGGCGCGGATGCTGGAGGTGCCCTTCGCCATCGCCGACGCCACCACCCTCACCGAGGCCGGCTACGTGGGCGACGACGTGGAAAACATCCTCCTGCGGCTTTTGCAGGCGGCGGATTTCAACGTGCCGCTGGCCGAGCGGGGCATCATCTACATCGACGAGATCGACAAGATCGCCCGCAAGAGCGAAAATACCTCCATCACCCGGGACGTCTCCGGCGAGGGCGTCCAGCAGGCGCTTTTGAAGCTTCTGGAGGGGACCGTGGCCAACGTGCCGCCCCAGGGCGGGCGCAAGCACCCCCATCAGGAGTTCATCGCCGTGGACACCTCCAACATCCTCTTTATCTGCGGCGGCGCCTTCGACGGCATCAACAAGATCATCGAGCACAGGCTCGATAAAAAGTCCATGGGCTTCGGGGCGGAGATCAAGACGAAAAGCGAAAAGGATATCGGCGATATCCTGGAGCAGATCCAGTCCCACGACCTTCTGAAATACGGCATCATCCCGGAGCTTATCGGCCGTATGCCCGTGCTCGTCCCCATGCGCCAGCTGACCCGTCAGGATCTGGTGCGCATCCTCAAGGAGCCGAAAAACGCCCTGACCCGGCAGTACAAGGCCCTGATGAGCTATGACCGGGTGGATCTGGAGTTTGACGACGCGGCCCTGGAGGCCATCGCCGACAAGGCCATCGCCATGGATATCGGGGCCAGGGGCCTTCGCTCCGTGGTGGAGGGCATCCTCACCGATATCATGTTCGAGATCCCCTCCGCCGAGCGGGTGGATCGGGTCACCGTCACCCGGGAGTGCGTCACCGAGGGCGCCCGGCCCCGGGTCCATCTGCGCCCGCGTCCCCAAATCGACCCGGACGCGGAAGCAATTTAAAATCCCGCTTTGAGAGCCACACATCCGGTGCGGCTCTCAGGTTTGTTAAAATTGTAAAAAACGCCTTTTGAGAAGGCGAAAACGATACTGAAACCCTCTGTAAGGAAACCATATCATGAATGAAGAATATTCCGCTCTCAGCCTTGACGAACTCCCCGTGATCCCCCTGCGCAGTGTGTCGGTCTTTCCCGGTACGGGCCTGAAGCTTGTGGAGGAGCGGCCCGAGGTGGTCTCGGCCCTGATGAAATGCTTCCACGCCGACAGCCAGGCCTTTGTGGTCAGATGCGACGACCTTTTTGAAGAGAAAGACGCCGCCCCCCAGGAGGGGGAGGACGGCCAGGAGACGCTCACCTTCACCGAGGGGGAGCTGGATGAGCTGTTCGACGCGCTCAACAGCCTCCTGCCCGATGAGAAGGCGCCCCTGGAGATGCCCCGGAAGGCAGGCGTACAGCCGGTGCCTCTGGGTGCCGTCTGCACCGTCGATCACTGCTTCCGGATCCCCGGCGGCGGGATCGTCGCCATGATCAGCTGTATCTGCCGCGCCACCATTCTGGATGAGCACGACGGGGAGGACGGCCCTGTGGCCTCCGTCATGCCCCTCTCCGACGAGCCTGTTCGCGTGACGGCCAGGATCCGGGCCCTGGTGGCCACCGCCATCGACCTCTACCGCCGCTATTCCCAGCTGACCGGCAGTCCCGTGGCCTCCGCCGAACCCATCGAAAAGACCGGTTACTCCGGGGACGTGGGCGGCATGGCCGACGCCCTCGCCCAGAATATGTCCCTGCGCGTGGAGCAGAAGCATCTCCTGCTGGAGCTGCTGGACCCCGTCAAGCGCCTGCGCACCGTGACGGATATGCTCCGCACCGCCGTGGAGGTCATGGACGTGGAGCGCGACATCGGCCGCAAGGTGGACGAATCCATGGCCAGGAACCACCGGGAACAGATTTTGCGGGAGCACATGCGCATCCTGCAATCGGAGCTGGGCGACGACGATTTTTCCGAGATCGAGGAGTACAGGAGGAAGATCCTGGAGCTCCATCTCTCCGAGGACATCACCCGGAAGCTCCTCAAGGAGAACGACCGGCTCTCCAAACAGCCCATGGTGTCGGCGGAGGCCTCCGTGATCCGCTCCTATCTGGACGCCGTGCTGGAGCTGCCCTGGAACAGATCCACCGAGGAGCGCCTGGACATCGCCGAGGCGCGGCGGATCCTGGACCGGGACCACTTCGGCCTTTCCAAGGTGAAGGAGCGTATCATCGAGTCCCTGGCCGTCCGGTGCGTCTCCCCGGACTTAAAGGGCGGCATTTTGTGCCTTGTGGGCCCTCCCGGCGTGGGCAAGACGTCCATCGCCGTCTCCATCGCCGGCGCCATGAACAGGAAGCTGGCCCGTATGAGCCTGGGCGGCGTCCGGGACGAGGCCGATATCCGGGGCCACCGCAAGACCTATATCGGCGCCATGCCGGGCCGTATCATGACCGCCCTCACCGAGGCGGGGACCAACAACCCCCTGATGGTGCTGGACGAGATTGACAAGCTGGGCAGCGACTACAAGGGCGATCCCGCCAGCGCGCTTTTGGAGGCGCTGGACCCGGAGCAGAACCACGCCTTCCGGGACCACTTCCTGGAGGTGCCCTTCGACCTGTCCAACACCATGTTCATCGCCACCGCCAACACGGTGGATACCATTCCCCGGCCTCTGCTGGACCGCATGGAGGTCATCGAGATCACCAGCTACACCGACGAGGAGAAGCTGCAGATCGCCAAAAAGCACCTGCTGCCCAAACAGCGCAAAAAGCACGGCCTGACGGCCAGGGGCTTGAAGATCGCCGACAACGCCTTCCGGGAGCTGATCTCCGGCTACACCCGGGAATCCGGCGTGCGCCAGCTGGAGCGGCTCATCGCGCGGCTCTGCCGGAAGGCCGATCTGGTCATCGCCTCCCAGGAGGGGGAGGGCCTCTCCGTCACAGCCTCCAATCTGACCCAGCTTCTGGGCCCCCGGAAATATAAGCCGGAGCGCCTGGCCAGCCCCGACCGGGTGGGCGTGGTCAACGGCCTTGCCTGGACGGAGGTGGGCGGCGAGATCTTAGAGGTGGAGTGCGCCTGCCTGGAGGGGAGCGGCAAGATCGAGCTCACCGGCAACCTGGGCGACGTGATGAAGGAATCGGCCCACGCCGCCGTCAGTTACATCCGCTCCCGGTGCGACAAGCTGGGCATCGACCCGGAATTTTATAAGAAAAAAGACATCCACATCCACTTCCCGGAGGGCGCCGTGCCCAAGGACGGCCCCTCGGCCGGCATCGCCATCGCCTGCGCCGTGATCTCCTCCCTCACCGGCGCGCCCGCCGTGCGGGAGGTGGCCATGACGGGGGAGATCACCCTGACGGGCCGCGTCCTGCCCATCGGCGGACTGCGGGAAAAGACCATGGCCGCCCTGCGGGGGGGCCTGAAGACCGTCATCCTCCCCGCCGACAACCTGTCGGATCTGGAGGAGATCGATCAGACGGTGCGCCGCGCCCTCACCTTCATCCCGGCTATGCGGCTGGACGATATTTTAGACAAGGCGCTCCTGCTCCCGGAGCCCGCCGTAAGCGCGCGCAAGCGCGCCCAGAGACGGCCGCGGGATCCCGAACGGGCGGAGATCCGGCAGTGACCCGTTAAACTCAGTACAGCCTGAAAAGGAGGAGAAGACCCTTGGATTACACAAAAGCGGAATTTATCAAGTCCGCGGCGGATCCCTCCGGCTTCATCCGGGACGGACTTCCTGAGGCTGCCTTCGCCGGCCGCTCCAACGTGGGGAAATCCTCGGTGATCAATTCCATCGTCCGGCGGAAGAATTTCGCCCGGGTGGGCTCCTCGCCTGGAAAGACCGCCCACATCAACTATTTTCTCATCGATCAAAAATTCTACCTGGTGGATCTGCCCGGCTACGGCTACGCGGAGGTCTCCAAGGCCGAGCGGGACCGGTGGGGCCGGCTCATGGAATCCTATTTCGCCTCCGGCCTCATCACCCTGGGGGTACAGATCGTGGACATCCGCCACAAGCCCACCGCCGACGATATCACCATGATGAACTGGTTCAAATCATCCCAGGTGGACGTCCTTGTGGTGGCGAACAAGCTGGACAAGTGCAAAAAATCGGAGGTCCCCGGCAATATCGCTCGCATCCGGGAGACGCTGGATCTCTCCGAGGATACGCCCATCGTCTACTACTCGGCGGAGACCCACTCCGAGCGGGAGGCGCTGCTTCTGGCCCTGGACGGGGCGCTCTCTCTGGCATAACGGTATGGGAAACATTCTGAGAAATCTGGACTGGTCGGTGCTGACCGACGCCCTTATAAACGCCGTTCCGGTGCTCATCTGCATCACCCTGCACGAGTGCGCCCACGGATACGCGGCGCTGAAGCTGGGGGACACCACCGCCAGGGACATGGGGCGGCTGAGCCTCAACCCCTTCAAACACTTTGATTTCATCGGTTTTGTGATGATGGCCTTTCTGGGCTTCGGCTGGGCCAAGCCCGTGCCCATCGACATACGCCGCTTCAAGCATCCCAAGCGGGATATGGCCGTCTCGGCGGCGGCGGGGCCGCTGTGCAACGTGCTCATCACGGTAGTCTCGCTCTTTTTGTGCGGCCTGCTGACGCCGCTTCTGTACCGCCCCGGAAGGGCGGTCTACTACCTCTACCTCACCATCCAGCAGACGGCCTACCTGAGCCTGGCCTTCGCCGTCTTCAACATCCTCCCCATCCCGCCCCTGGACGGCTCCAAGGTGCTCTATTCCGTGATCCCGGAGGGGGCCTATTGGAAGCTCATGCGCTATGAGCGCTACGGTATGCTTTTGCTGCTTTTACTGGTGGTCACGGGCGTCCTGTCCGGACCGCTGAACCGCGCGGTGAGCTTTCTCTTTTCCAGGCTTCTTTTCATCGCCCAATGGGGCTTTGACCTCAGTAACTATTTCTTCGTCAGGTGACACATGGAAAATCCCACCTTCCACCTGGAGGGCGTGATCAGGACGCGCGAGGATATGGAGGACTTTGAAGGCCCTCTGACGCTGATCCTCCAGCTGCTCTCCAAAAACAAAATAGAGATCCAGGACATCCGGATCGCGGAGCTGACGGACCAGTATCTTTCCTGGCTGGAGGAGCGCAAGGCGCTGGATCTGGACGTGGCCTCCGAATTTGTCCAGATGGCCTCCTATCTTGTGTACATCAAGGCCAGGATGCTCCTCTCCGCCGGGGAGGAGACAGGGGAGCTGGAGGAGCTGATCGGCTCTCTCGAGCGCCTGAAAAACAAGGCCCTTTTCGAACAGCTTCAGAAGGTCCTGCCGGAGCTGGGGGAGATGTACACCCGGGGCGCCGGGACTCTCACAAAGCCGCCGGAGTATTTGCCGGTGGACAAGGAGTACCGGTATTTCCACGTGCGGGAGGATCTGAGCGAGGCTATGGCCCGGGTGCTCTCCCGGGAGGACGCCGCCGCGGCCTACCGTAATCCCCCCGGCTTCCGCTACCCGGAGCGCATCGTCTACTCGGTGACGGAAAAAACAAAACAAATCGTGGCCCTGCTCACCGCCGGCGGCCCCATGAGCCTCCGGGGCCTTTTTGCCAAGAGCGGCAGCCGCACGGAGCTGGTTGCCACGTTTATCGCGCTTTTGGAGCTGTGCCGCGAGGGGGACATCCTTTTAGACGGCGACGGCGATGACGCCAGCGTTTCATTAAACGGTGAGAGGACAAGCTGATGACGGAAACAGATCAGGAAATGGAAACAGGCGGGCTCGAGCCCGCCATAGAGGGCATCCTTTTCGCCGCCGGCGAGGCGGTCAGCGCCAAACGCATCGCCGCCGTACTGGCGGTCAGCGAGCAGGAGGTCCTTGACGCGGCCAAACGGATCGCCGACAGGCTTCGCTCCGAGCGCCGGGGGATCCGCCTGGTGCGCCTGGAGAACGCCCTGCAGCTGTGCTCCGCGCCGGAGCTCTCCGACGTGATCCGCCAGGCGCTGGAGACGCGCAAGCCCCCCCGGCTCACCCAGACCGCCCTGGAGGTGCTGGCCGTCACCGCCTACTTCCAGCCGGTCACCCGGGCTTATATCGAGAGTCTTCGCGGCGCCGATTCCAGCTATACCGTGGGCGTGCTCCAGGAGCGGGGCCTTATCGAGCCCTGCGGTACCCTGGACGCCCCCGGCCGCCCCACCCTTTTTCGCACCACCCAGGCCTTTCTGCGCACCTTCGGCCTCAGCTCTTTGGACGAGCTGCCGCCCCTTCCCCGGCAGGAGGGGGACGAGCCGGAGCAGCTGCGCATCGAGGAGGCCATCGAGACACTGCGGGAGGCCCAGGAGCCGGCCTCGCCGGAGAATCCGCCGGAGGATGTGCAGGGCGGCGATTGACAGCCCCTTTTTCCCGTGGTAAAATGATGGGGTAAACTGGTAGACCGGGGAGGTGATCTTTTGCTGACGGTTCTGTATTTGCTGGCGTTTGTGATCCTGCTGTGCTGTGGGAAGCTCAAGCTGGCGCTGATCCTCCTGGGGGTCACTCTGGCCCTGGACATCCTGATCCTCTTATTGCGCGTGGGGGCCAGGTTCACCCTGGACGGCGATGGCGTCACCCTGCGCGTCCTCGCGGGACCCGTCCGGCTGAAGCTCCTGCCCGCCGGGGAGGAGAAGGCCAAAAAGCCTAAGAAGCCTAAAAATCCAAAGAAGGAAAAACCGGAAAAGCCGGAGGAGGAGACGAAGGAGAAGCCCAAGCCCAAGATCAAGATCACTTTTGACCTTGTCTCCACCGCGCTCAAGGCGGTAGGCGAGCTTTTGGGCAGGCTCCGCCGCAAGATCTGCATCGACAAGCTGGTGCTCCACTACTCCGCCGCCGCGGCGGATCCGGCGGACGCGGCCATGACCTTCGGCTATGCCAGCGCCGGGGTGGGGGCCCTGATGCCGGTCATTGAGAACATCTTCAAGGTGAAAGAGCGGGACGTTGGCGCGTCTGTGACCTTCGACACGGACCAGAGCGTAATTTTTGTGGACGCCCAACTCACACTGGCGATTTGGGAAATACTTTATATCGTGCTGGCCGTCTGGCCGCCGGTCAAGGCGGTCCTCGGTCAACTCGTAAAAAACGGAAAGGTGGATAAAAATGGACAAGCATCCGATCAATGACCTTATGGGCACCGTCATGGACAAGCTTCGCGACATGGCGGACGTCAGCACCGTCATCGGGGAGAGCATCGTCACCCCCGACGGCATCACCCTGATCCCCATCTCCCGCGTCAGCATGGGCTTCGCCTCGGGAGGCTCCGATTTCACTGGCAAGCACCAGAAGGACGGGCAGGCCAGCCCCTTCGGCGCCGGCACCGGCGGCAGTGTGAAGATCGACCCCGTGGCCTTCGTGGTCATCAAGGAGGGCATCGTCCGCGTGATGACCATCGAGCCGCCCGCGTCCACCACCGTGGACAGGATCATCGACACCGCCCCCGAGATCGTGGACAAGATCACGGCCATCGTGGACAAGAAGAAGGCGGAGAAGGCCGAAAAAGCCGCGAAGGAGGCCGCCGAAGAGGCCCTCCCGGAGGTCCCGGCGGAATAAATTCCGCCCCGTCCGGGCATACTGACACACCGTAAAGGTGGTGTCGCTATGAAAAAACACATCATACCGGCAATCGCCGCCACGTTGTTCCTGGCGGCGTTTACCGTTTTTAACGCCCATGCCGACGGGGAGATCAGCGCCCGCTCCGCCATTCTGATGGAGGCCCACACCGGCGCGGTGCTCTATGAAAAGGACGCCGATGAGCGGCTTCCCATCGCCAGCACCACGAAGCTCATGACCGCCCTGGTGACCCTGGAAAACGCCTCCCTGGAGGACACGGTCACCGTCCCTGCCGCCTGCGAGCGGGTGGAGGGCTCCTCCATGTATCTGAAGGCCGGGCAGACGCTGACCGTGCGCCAGCTCCTCTACGGGCTGATGCTGGAGTCGGGCAACGACGCCGCCGTGGCCCTGGCCGTCCACATCGCCGGCTCCGTGGAGGCCTTCGCGGATATGATGAATGACCGCGCCGCCGCGCTGGGACTGGAGAACACCCATTTTCTGAACCCCCACGGCCTCCACGAGGACGGTCATTACTCTTCGGCCCGGGATCTGGCCCTGATCATGGGGGCCTGCATGGAGGACCCGCTCTTTGTGGAGATCGCCTCCACCAAAAGCATCACCTTCGGCGGCCGCACCTACACCAACCACAATAAGCTGATGTGGAGCTACGAGGGCATGGTCACCGGCAAGACCGGCTACACCAAAAAGGCCGGCAGGACGCTGGTCACCTGCGCCCAGCGGGACGGTATGCGCCTCATCTGCGTCACCCTCCGGGACGGGGACGACTGGGCCGACCACGAGACGCTTCTTAATAGGGGCTTCTCCCAATGGCAGATGCAGACACCCGTCCGGACGGGGGATAGCCTGGGCCGCGTCCCGGTGATGGCCGGCTCCGCCGCGTCCGTTTCCGTCCGGGCGGCCTCCGGCGTCTCCCTGCTCACCGAGGCGGGGGAGGAGCTTACCGTCCAGGTGTCCCTGCCCCGGTTCGTCTACGCCGGCGTGACCGAGGGGGCCTTTGCCGGCACGGCCTATGTGCTCCAGGACGGCCGGCAGGCGGCGGCGATCCCGCTGGAATACGCCGAAAGCGTCTCCCGGGACAAGCCCCGGAAGCGCACCCTCTCAGAGCGGATATGGGAGTTTTTTAACGGAGAGTGATATTCCGATGGAGGAACGCCTTCAGAAGATCCTGGCGGCCGGGGCGGGCGTCTCCCGCAGGGCCGCCGAAAAGCTGATTGGGGAGGGCCTGGTCACCGTCAACGGCGCCGTGGCCGGGATCGGGGATAAGGCCGACCCGGACAGGGACCAGATTCGCCTGCGGGGGGAGCCTCTGTCCGCCCCCGGTCAAAAATATTACATAATGCTCCATAAGCCCGTGGGCTATGTCACCACCATGAGCGACGAGAAGGGGCGAAAAACAGTCCGGGAGCTGGTGTCCGACCTGCCGGAGCGGGTCTATCCGGTGGGGCGGCTGGACATCAACTCCGAGGGCCTGCTTCTCATGACCAACGACGGGGACTTTGCCAACCGTGTCATGCACCCCTCTTTTGAAAAGGAAAAGACCTACCGCGTCTTGGTGACCGGCGACGTGGAAAAGGGGATGCGGCGGCTTTCCCAGCCCATGGAGCTGGACGGCGTCCCCCTGGCGGCGCCGAAGGTGCGGCTTCTGAAAAGGGACGGCGCGGCCGCCGCCCTGGACATCACCATCCACGAGGGCAGAAACCGCCAGATCCGCCGCATGTGCGAGCAGGCGGAGCTCACGGTAAAGCGCCTCACTCGTATCTCCATCGGCCAGGTGCGCCTGGGCCGCCTGCCAAAAGGCGCCTGGCGTCATTTGACCACGGAGGAGATCCGGTCGCTGTTGAAATGAAATTTTATCACGCAAAACCTTCATATATTTTGAATTTCCCCTTGCATTTTGTCCGAAACGCACTATAATAGGGATGAAAAATGCGCAATTATGAAAAGTACGGCTATGGCCGCCGCCAAAAGGGCTGTCGCTCCGACCGGCGGCCCATCCTGAGATAAGGCAGGTTTTTACCATGGGAAAGGACGTGTTGACCACCATACGGGAGCTTGCGCCCACCTTCTCCAAGGGACAGCGCAGGATCTCCGATTACATCACGGACAATTACGAGAAGGCCGCCTTTATGACGGCGGGGCGTCTGGGCGCGGCGGCGGGCGTCAGCGAATCCACGGTGGTGCGCTTTGCCGCCGATCTGGGCTACGAGGGCTACCCGGAGATGCGCCGCGCCATGCAGGAGCTGGTGAAAAACAGGCTCACCACCGTCCAGCGCATCGAGGTGGCCCGAGATCTTATCGCCGGCTCCGACGTGCCCGAAACGGTGCTCAACTCCGATATGGCCAAGATCCGCCACACCCTGGAGGAGCTGGACCGGAGTGAATTCGACGCCGCCGCCACCGCCATCAGCCAGGCCCGCACCGTCTATATCGTGGGCGTGCGCTCTTCGGCGGTGCTGTCCGGCTTCATGGGCTTTTATCTGAATCAGCTCTTCCCCGACGTGCGCGTCATCTCTCAGAGCGCCTTTTCCGAGATCTACGAGCAGATCCTCCACATCGGCGAAGGGGACGTCCTGGTGGCCATCTCCTTCCCGCGCTATTCCCGCAGGACCATCATGGCTATGCGCTACGCCCGGGACAAGGGGGCCAGGATCGTGGGCATCACCGACTCCGAGTCGAGCCTCGTGGCCCAGCTGGCCGATCTGAAGCTCTACGCCCGCAGCGATATGATTTCCTTCTTAGACTCCTTAGTGGCGCCGCTGAGCCTCATCAACGCCCTGGTGGTGGCGGTGGCGGAGAAGTCGGAGAAGGATCTGGCCGGCACCTTTGAAAAGTTAGAGAATATCTGGACGGAGTTCGACGTCTATGAAAAATACGAGCAGTGACCTTGTGATCGTCGGCGGCGGGGCCGCCGGCATGATGGCCGCCGGGTTCGCCGCCCGGGCGGGAGCCACGGTCACCGTTCTGGAAAAGACCCGTTACACCTGCCGGAAGCTGGGCATCACCGGCAAGGGCAGGTGCAACCTCACCAACAACGCCTCCCCCCGGGAGGTCATCGCCAACATCCCCCGCAACGGCAAATTTCTGTACAGCGCCGTCACCGCCTTCCCGCCCCAAAAGGTCATGGAGCTTTTTGAATCTCTGGGCGTCCCCCTGAAGACCGAGCGGGGGAACCGGGTCTTTCCCGTGTCCGACAGGGCGGGGGATATCGTGGAGGCCCTCCGGGGCTTCGCCCGGCAAAACGGCGCGCGGGTCGTTCACGCCAGGGCCCGGCATATCCTCACCCAAGACGGCGGTATTGCCGGCGTCTCCGCCCTGGACGGGGAGGGGAGAGAGCTTATTTTCCCCGCCGAGCGCGTCCTGATCGCCACGGGGGGCCTGAGCTACCCCGTCACCGGCTCCGACGGCGACGGCTACCGGCTGGCCGCCGCGCTGGGCCACACCGTTGTCCCGCCCCGTCCGTCCCTGGTGCCGCTGGAGGCGGAGGGGGAGGATTGCGCCCGTATGCAGGGCTTTTCCCTGAAAAACGTGGGCCTCAAGGTGACAGACGGATCGGGAAAAAAGATCTACGAGGACTTCGGTGAGATGCTGTTCACCCATTTCGGCGTCTCCGGCCCCATGGTCCTCTCCGCCTCGGCCCATATGCGGGACTTTGAGCATACAAGCTACACCCTCACGATCGACCTGAAGCCCGCCCTGGACGAGGAGGCCCTGGACCGGCGTCTGCTCCGGGACTTCGAAAAATATAAGAACAGGGACTTTCAAAACGCCCTGGGGGATCTGGCGGGGCGCAGTATGATCCCCGTGCTGGTGGAGCGCTCCGGCATCCCGCCCGAAACAAAGGTGAACGCCATCACCTACCGGCAGAGGCGGCGGCTTCTGGAGCTTTTCAAGGCGTTCCCGGTAAAGATCACCGGCGCGCGCCCGGTGGAGGAGGCCATCGTCACCTCCGGCGGCGTGGATACCCGTGAGATCGACCCGCGCACCATGGAGTCCAAGCTTGTGCGCGGCCTCTATTTCGCCGGCGAGGTCATCGACGCGGACGCCTACACCGGCGGCTTCAACCTCCAGATCGCCTGGTCCACCGCCCGGGCGGCGGCCCGGTGCGTTGAAGCACAGCCCCATCCCTGAGAGAAAGGAATGTTGTATATGGACCCTGTTTCCATCGCCATAGACGGCCCCTCCGGAGCCGGAAAATCCACCCTGGCCCGCCTGGCCGCCAAGGAGCTGGGCTTTCTCTACGTGGACACCGGCGCTCTTTACCGCACCGTGGGCCTCTACATTCTGCGGCACGGCGTGGATGCCAAGGACCCGGAGGGCGTGGCCGCCCTGCTGCCGGAGATCAGGATCGGGATGCGCTATGACGACAGCGGCGTCCAGCGCATGGACTTAAACGGCGAGGACGTGACCGATTTGATCCGCACGCCGGAGGTGTCCATGGCGGCCTCCGATGTCTCGGCCATCCCCGCGGTCCGGGCCTTTCTCCTGGACACCCAGCGGGAGCTGGCCAGACGCCATAACGTCATCATGGACGGGCGCGACATCGGCACCGTCGTCCTGCCGGAGGCCAGGATCAAGATCTTCCTCACCGCCTCCGCCGCCGAGCGGGCCCGCCGCCGCTGCCGGGAGCTGCGGGAGAAGGGGATCGAGACGGATTTTCCCGCCGTCCTCCGGGACATCGAACAGCGCGACCGCAACGATTCCAGCCGCGCCGTGGCCCCTCTGCGTCCCGCCCCGGACGCCGTCATGTGCGACACCACGGAGCACGACCTGGACGCCAGCCTCACGCTGATCCTCCAAATCATCAGGGAGCGTCTGTGATGGATCTTAAAAAATTCCTTTATACGGTCCTGCGGGCCATTGTCATGTGTACCTACGGACTGCTCTTTCCCTACAAGGTCTACGGCCGGGAGAACATCCCCGACGGCCCCGCCATCCTCTGCGCCAACCATACCCACTTCTCCGACCCCTTCTATATGGCCTTCGCCACGCCCTGGCGGTACCACCTGTGCCTGATGGCCAAGCGGGAGCTTTTCAGCTTCAAGCCCCTGGGCGCGCTGCTGCGGGGCATCGGCACCTTCCCGGTCAATCGGGGGAGCGCCGACCTGAACGCTATGAAGACGGCCCTGCAGGTGCTGAAATCCGGCAAAAAGCTGGGCATCTTCCCGGAGGGCACCCGCACCCACGCCGACGGCGAGGTCAGCCCCAAGGCCGGGGCCGTGCGCATCGCGGAGAAGACCGGCGCCCCCATCATCCCCCTGTACATCCCCCGGGAAAAGAAACTCTTCCGCCGCATCCGTATCGTGGTGGGCGAGCCTATGGACGTGAGGGCCGCCGGGAGACTGTCAAAAGAGGAATTGGAGCGTACCGCCGACGAAGTGATGGATAAAATCGCCGCGCTGGGGCATACTGAACCCATGCGGGGGAGGGCCGTCTGATGGAGATCGTCAACGCCCGTTCCGCCGGCTTCTGCTTCGGCGTCAGACGGGCCGTCAAGCTGGCGGAGGAGGCGGCGGAGCAATACGGCCGCTGTGCCTGCCTGGGCCCGCTCATCCACAACGAAGACGTGGTGGCCCGCCTGGAGGCCATGGGCGTCCGCACCGTGAACAGCATCGACGAGCTGGCCCCCGGCGAGCCCGTGATCATCCGCAGTCACGGCGTGGGCAAGGAGGTCTATGACCGGCTTCGCGCCCTGGGCTGTCCGGTGATCGACGCCACCTGTCCCGACGTGGCCCGTATCCACCGGCTGGTGCGGGAGGAGTCCCGGGCGGGGCGGAGGATCGTGGTCATCGGGGAGCGCGATCACCCCGAGATCACCGCCGTATCCGGCTGGTGCTCCGACTGCGTGGTGCTGGGAAACCCCCAGGAGGCGGAAAAATGGCTGTCGGAATCGCCAGATAATGGTAGTTTTCCGGTCTCTATAGTCTCTCAAACCACCGGAGAGCGAAAAAATTTTGAAAATAGTGTTAAAATTCTGAAAAAACAGTGTACAAACGCGCAAATCTTTGATACAATATGCAATACGACGTCTAACCGGCAGCGGGAGGCGAGAGAGATCGCCCAAACTGTCGACGCGATGATCGTAATAGGCGGACGGCACAGCGCCAATACGGCGAAGCTGGCCGGGGTCTGCGGTGAGTGCTGTGAGCGGGTGATCCTCATTGAGAACGCCTCTCAGCTGGACGTATCGCTGCTCCGGGGAGCGAAGCGCGTGGGCGTGACAGCCGGCGCCTCCACACCAGAGTGGATAATTAAGGAGGTCAACAGGAAGATGAGTGACGAGATCAAGGCTGTGGAGACAGCCGAAGAAGAGAACAAGGCGGCGGAGGCCGTCGAAACCGTTGTGGAGAACGTGGAGGTTCCCGAGACTCCCGCAGTCCCCGAAGCCCCCGAGGCTCCCGAAGCCCCTGAGGTACCCGAAGCACCCGAAGCGCCCGAGGCGGAGGCCTCTTTTGAAGAGCTGCTTGAGCGTTCCATCAAGACCTTACATACGGGGGAGAAGGTCAGGGGCGTAGTCGCTTCCATCACCCCGTCTGAGATCTCTGTGGATCTGGGCACCAAGCAGTCCGGATATATCCCCCTCTCCGAGTTTACGGACGAGGCCAACGTGAACGTCAACGACATCATCCATGTGGGCGACGAGATTGAGGCCTTTGTCATGCGCGTCAACGACGTGGACGGTGTGGTGATGCTGTCCAAGAAGCGTCTTGACAGCGTGAAGAACTGGGATTCCATCGTGGAAGCCCGCGCCAGCCGCGCCGTGGTGGAGGGCGTCGTCGTGGAGGAGAACAAGGGCGGCATCGTGGTCAACTGCAAGGGCGTGCGCGTGTTCGTGCCCGCCTCCCAGTCCGGCCTGCCCAAGGAGGCGCCCATGAGCGACCTTCTGAAGAAGCATGTGAAGCTCCGCATCACCGAGGTCAACCAGCCCCGCAAGCGCGTGGTGGGCTCCATCCGCGCCGTCGCCTATGAGGAGCGCAAGGCCAAGGCCGAGGCCACCTGGAGCGAGATCGAGGTGGGCAAGCGCTATCACGGCGTCGTCAAATCCCTCACCTCCTACGGCGCGTTTGTGGATATCGGCGGTGTGGACGGCATGGTCCACGTCTCCGAGCTTTCCTGGAAGCGCATCCATCAGCCCTCCGAGGTGCTGAAGGTGGGCGACGAGATCGACGTCTACGTCATCTCCTTCGACAAGGAGAACCGCAAGATCAGCCTGGGCTACAAGGATCCCAACGAGAACCCCTGGGTCAAGTTCACCACCAACTATCCCGAAGGCTCCGTGGCCGAGGTGAAGATCGTCAAGCTCATGACCTTCGGCGCCTTTGCCGAGATCATCCCCGGCGTGGACGGCCTCATCCACATCTCCCAGATCGCCGACCGCCGGATCGGCAAGCCGGAGGACGTGCTCAGCGAGGGCGAGGTCGTGAAGGCCAAGATCATCAAGATCGACAACGAGAACAAGAAGGTCTCCCTCTCCATCCGGGCCCTCTCCGAGCCCTCCGCCCCCGCGGCTCCCGCCGCGGCCCCGGCGCTTGTTGACGACGGCCCCGCCGTTGTCTACGACTCCGAGAACCCTCCCGCGCCCGAGGACCTTCCCCAAGAGTAAACTTTCGCAAAAGCCCTGACGGGCTTTTGCCGACAGGGGAACGTGCGGGGGAAGCTTCTGAATTTTGCGAAATTCAGAAGCTTCCCCCTGCCGTCACGCCGCATGCACCGCAAAGCGGCACACTTGCGTGACAAATGGGATTTTTTCCGACGCACATGTCGCCGGAAAAAATATTAAAAATTGAGTTTTTGACTAATTGAGGGCTTGTGAATACAAGCCCTTGTTTTCACACGGTTTCGGACAAGTCCGGCGCATGTCTCACATATGTTATTTTGAGGTGATCGTATGGGTGTCAAGCATATCGCCGCCAAGGTGTTCAAACGCGCGGCCTCCTGGGACTATCTGCCCTTCGGGACGGTGGTTGTGGCCGCCGCCGGCGCGGCCCGGCGCATGGAGGGGGAGGACAAGATCTTTGCCGACCTGGCCGGGCTTCCTGTCCTGGGCTGGTCTTTGAAGGAGCTGCAGGCGTGTCCCAACGTCCACGAGATCATCGTTGTGACCAGGGAGGACGCCATCGTGGCCGCCGCCGACCTGTGCGCGGAGCTGGAGATCACCAAGGCCACCAAGATCCTCTGCGGCGGCGAGGACCGGCTGGAGTCCGTCCTCATTGGCGTCAACGAGGCGTCGAAAAACGCCGAATACATAGCCGTCCACGACGGGGCGCGGCCCTTCTTGTCCCAGGAGATCATCGTAGAGGCTTTTCGCGGCTCCTATAAGCACACCGCCGCCGCCCCCGCCGTGCCCGTCAGCGACACGGTGAAGCTGGCGGAAAACGGCTTTGTGGCCGAGACGCCCGACCGGGCGAAGCTCTTCGCCGTCCAGACGCCCCAGGTCTTCCGGGCCGACGTGCTGAAGGCCGCCCTCTACAACGCCAAGTCCAAAAAACTGCCCGTCACCGACGACTGCGGCGCGGCGGAGGCCATCGGCGTCCGTCCCGCCCTGACGAAGGGCTCCCCGGAGAATATCAAGATCACCCGGCCCCTGGATATGACCCTGGCCGCGGCCATCGCGGAGGCGAGGTACCGGACATGAGGATCGGGCACGGTTACGACGTCCACCGGCTGATCCCCGGCCGGCGGCTTGTCCTGTGCGGCGTGGAGATCCCCTATGAGCTGGGTCTGGAGGGCCACTCCGACGCCGACGCGGCCACCCACGCCCTGATGGACGCCCTTCTGGGCGCCGCCGGATTGGGGGATATCGGACGGCACTTCCCGGATACGGACGAGCGGTACCGGGGGATCAGCAGTCTCACGCTCCTGGATCATGTGACGGCGCTCCTGAGCGCCCGGGGCCTGCGCCTGGGCAACTGCGACATCACCATCGTGGCTCAGGCGCCGAAGCTGAGCGGGTATATGGACGAGATGAGAAACACCCTGGCCGCGCGCCTGGGCTGTGACCCCGGACGGGTCAATGTGAAGGCCACCACGGAGGAACACCTGGGGCAGGTGAGCACCCTGGGCATCGCCGCCCACGCCGTGGCGCTTTTGGAGGAAGCCGTCCCGCGGCTGAAAAATCTATAAACTTTTCCCTCCTCCCGGCATAGTATGTTGTGGCTGTACACCCAGCCACCATGCTTCCGGGAGGAGTTTTCTAACCATGGAAACAAGCTGTTATCTGACCTGCCGCTCGCTGACCTACGCCCAGAAGGTATCCCGGGCGCTGAGCGCGGCAAGGCTTCGCAATATCATCGTCCGCACGCCCCAGCATATGTCCCGGGAGGGGTGCGGCTACGCCGTCCGGGTCTCCGCCAATGTGCTCTCCGACGCGCTGAACGTGCTGGACCGGGAGAACGTGCCGCCCAAGCGCGTCTACCGCGCCACCCCCTACGGCGGCTTTGAGGAGGTGCCCCGGTGATCTATCTGGATGCCGCCGCCACCACCCTCCAGAAGCCGGCGGGGGTGGAGAAGGCCGTACTGTCCGCCATGCGCACCATGGCCAGCCCCGGCCGGGGCGGCCACAAAGCCGCCATGCGGGCGGCGGAAAAGCTCTACGAGTGCCGGGAGAGGGCCGCGCGGCTTTTCCATGTGCCCGACGTGGAGCGGGTCGCCGTCACCTTCAACGCCACTCACGGCCTCAATATCGCCATCCGCAGTCTCGTCCGGCCCGGGGACCGGGTGGTCATCTCCGGCTACGAACACAACTCCGTCCTGCGGCCCCTGAACGCCCTGGGCGCGGACATCGCCGTGGCCGACTGCCCTGTTTTTGATAGGGAGGCCGCTTTGCGCGCCTTTGACAGGCTCATTGACCGGCATACCCGCTGTGTGGCGGTGAACCACGTCTCCAACGTCTTCGGCTTTGTCCTGCCGGTCTATGAGATCGCGGCCCTCTGCCGGGAGAGGGGCGTGCCGCTGATCGTGGACGCCTCCCAGTCGGCGGGGGTACTGAGGCTGGACGCCAGCGCCCTGGACGCCGCCTTTATTGCCATGCCCGGCCATAAGGCCCTGTACGGCCCCCAGGGGACGGGACTCCTCATCGCCTCCGACGCCGCCAGGCCCCTCCTGTACGGCGGCAGCGGAAGCGACTCCAAAAATCCTCTGATGCCCGATTACCTCCCCGATATGCTGGAGGCCGGGACCCACAACACCCCCGGCGTCGCCGGCCTGTGCGCCGGTATGGAGTTCGTGGAGAGCCGGGGCCCCGACGCCATCGCCGCCCACGAGCGGTCCTTGATCGCGGCGCTGGCCGCCGGTCTTTCGTCCATCCGCGGCGTCCGCGTCTTTGCCGCGCCGGATCCCGCCAGTCAGGCGGGCGTGCTGTCCTTCCAGCTGGACACCCTCTCCTGCGAGGAGGTGGGGGAGCGGCTGGACCGGGCGGGCTTCGCCGTCCGCGCGGGCCTCCACTGCGCCCCGCTGGCCCACCGGACCGTGGGGACGATCAGCCGGGGCACCGTCCGGGCCAGCGTCTCCGCCTTCAATACCAGGGAGGAGATCGCCGCCTTTATAAAAGCCGTGGATTCCATCGCGCGGAGCGTATGACGCCCCGCGCGGCTTTTTATTAAAAGAAACAATTATTTCCCAAATCGTTTTAAAATCGTTTTCAATTTCCATATTGCCAAATAGGAGTCTTTGTATTATAATGATAGATTAGAAAAATGTGTTTCCCGGTCTTGCCGCGGCATCATGATCAGAAAGGAAGAGGGCTATGGAAAAAGTTCAGGAGCTTTGGAATACGCTCAAAAATGTCATATCCATCATCGGCGTTTGGGACATCCTGGATATGGCTATCGTCGCGTTTTTCGTGTACAAGCTCATCACCTTCTTCTCCAAGACCAACTCCATGAACGTGGTCAAGGGCATCCTCATCTTAGTGGTCCTGATGATCGTCACCCTTGCGTCCGATCTGCAGGTGGTCAAATACCTGCTGGGCGGCGCCTTTGAAATGGGCCTGATCGTGATCATCGTCCTGTTCCAGCCGGAGATCCGCCGCATCCTGGAGCAGATGGGCGGCAGTGTCAAGGACATCTTCGGCCACCCGGTGAAGTCCATGGCCCTGGAGAACGCCATCGACCAGACGGTGCTGGCCTTCGCCGACATGTCCAAATCCCGAACGGGGGCGCTCCTGGTTTTCGAGCGGAGCATCAATCTGGAATCCTACATCAAGACCGGCACCATCGTGGACGCCTCCCCGGCGGCGGAGCTTCTGAAGAACATATTTTTTGACAAGGCGCCCCTGCACGACGGGGCGGTGATCATCCGGGACGGGCGCATCGCCGGCGCGGCCTGTATGCTCCCCCTTTCCGGCAACGCCAACATCAGCCGGGAGCTGGGGATGCGTCACCGGGCGGGCATCGGCATGAGCGAGCGCAGTGACGCGGTGGTGTGCATCGTCTCCGAGGAGACGGGCGATATCTCCGTGGCCATGGAGGGCATTTTAAAGCGCGGCCTCTCGCCGGACACCTTCGAGCGCCTTCTGCGCATGGAGCTGATCCCCCAGACTGAGGAGAAAAAGAGCGTTTTCGCCCGACTGCGCGACAAGCTGAAAAAGGCAGGTGACAAGGCATGAGAGAAAAGAGAAAAGAGCGCTCCCGCAAGCTTTTCTACATGGTCTTCTCCGTTATCGTCGCTATCGCCCTGTGGTTCTATGTGGTCTATGTGGAGAACCGCCCCTTTGACTCTCCCATCGCCAAATCCAATATCCCCCTGGAATTCGTGGGGGAGGAGCTGCTGCGCGACTCCAACCTGATCGTCTCCGATGTGAACGTGAGGCAGATCACGGCCTATTTCAACGGCCGCTATCAGGATACCAGCATCCTCTCCAACATGGAGATCCACGCGGTGGTGGATCTGTCCGACGTGCTGGCGTCCCCCGTGCCCACCGGCACCCACGCCCTGGAATACGACCTTAACTACGACGCGGGGAACAGCACCATCGAGGAGGCCAGCCGCTCTCCGTCCATGATCGAGGTCACCGTGGAGCGCCTGGTCACCGAGCAGATCCCGCTCCAGGCGGTCTACAGCGGCTCCATCGCGGAGGGCTATATGGCCGGCGAGCTGACCCTCAGCCGGGATTTCGCGGAGATCTCCGGCACCGAGGCCGCCATCAGGCGCATCGCCAAGGCCACCGTCACCCTCAACCGGGACAACCTGTCCAAGACCACCATGGAGGAACAGCCCATCGTCCTGTGGGACGAGGACAACAACGTTATCGACATGGAGGAGGCGGGCCTGACCTTTACCAACGGCGTGAACACGGCGAAGATCACCCAGACCATCCGCATGGTCAAGAACGTGGCGCTGAAGCTGGATATCCTGGAGAGCCTCACGGCCACGGACGCCAACATCCGCATCAATTACTCCGTGCCCTATGTCACCCTCTCCGGCGACCCGGAGATCCTGGCGGATATCAACGAGATCAACCTGGGCACCGTCAATCTCAAGAGCATCGTCACCTCCTTTGAGCAGGATTACCTCATACGCATCCCCAACAACACCACCAACGAGAGCGGCGAGACCACCGTCACCGTCACCATCTCCGTGGAGAACGTGGCCACACGCCGTCTCTCCGCCTCCAACATCAGCTACCGCAACGCCGCCGAGACGGACAACGTGTCCGTCATCACCCAGAGCCTGGATATCACCCTGCGCGGCGACGAGAACCAAATCGAGAACGTCACCACCGAAAATATCCGCATCGTGGCGGATATCTCCCAGTACGCCGGCTCCCGAGGCACCTTCGTGGTGACCGCCCGGGTCTACGTGGACGGCTCCGACTTTGACCAGGTGGAGGCCGTGGGGGATTACACTGTCACGGTCATCATCAGCTGACGGGCCATGTTCGGATATGTACGCCCCCTGGCCCCGGAGCTGAAGGTCAAGGAGTTTGAGCGCTTCCGCGCCTGCTACTGCGGCCTGTGCCACGAGCTGGGGAGGGAATACGGCGCCGCCGGCAGGTCCATACTCAATTATGACTTCGTCTTTCTCAGTATGCTCCTGTGGGGCGACAGGGAATCCTGCGATTACTGCCAAAGACGCTGTCTGCCGGGGCTTTTCCGGAAAAAATGCGTCTGCGCCAGCGCGCCGGCCCTGACCGTGGCCGCCGGGTACAGCGTCATCCTGGCCTACTGGAAGGCCGAGGACAACCGGGACGACTCCCGGGGGGGCAGGCGGCTCCTGGCCGCCGCCGTCCGGCTCTTTTTAAAGCGCCCCTACCGGAAGGCCGCCGCCCGCTATCCTGATTTTGACCGGAGCGTCCGGGAGCGCCTGGACGTTCTGCACCGCCTGGAAGCCCAGGCCTGCCCCAGTCTGGACCGAGCCGCCGACCAGTTCGCCCTCCTGCTCGCATCGGCCGCCGGCGCGGCGGGGGAGGAGACGCGCCGGGCGCTGGAACAGCTCCTCTACCACGTAGGCAGGATCGTCTACATCGCCGACGCCTACGCCGATCTGGAGGAGGACCGGAAGGCCGGCCGCTACAATCCCGTCGCCGTCCGGTACGGTCTTACCTCGGCAAAAGCGGACGAGCAAACAAAGGCCAGCGTCCGCGAGACCCTTTTATCCTCGGTGGATCTGGCCGCCGCCGCCCTGGCGCTGCTGCCGGAGAGCTGCTGGACCCCGGTCACGGAGAACACCGTCCTCCTTGGCCTTCCCGATATGATCGACCGCGTCCTGAACGGGACTTATGTCACGGCGGGAAAGAGACTTCCCAAACGCCCGAAACTCGGGCAGAACGGAGAGTGAATTATGCAGGACCCCTACAAGGTGCTTGGCGTAAGCTCCAACGCCTCCGATGAGGAGATCAAAAAGGCGTACAGAGAGCTTGCCAAGAAATATCACCCGGACAATTACGTGGACAACCCTCTGTCCGATCTGGCGCAAGAGAAGATGAAGGAGATCAACGAGGCCTACGACACCATCACCCGTGCCCGTAAAAACGGCGGTCAGTCAGGCTCGGGTAATACCGGCGGCTACACCTCCGGGTACAGCTCCGGCTGGTCCGGCGGCGGCTATTCCTATCAGCAGGCGGGCGGCACCTACGCCCAGATCCGCTCCGCCATTAACGCCGGCAACCTCCAGTACGCCGAACAGCTGCTGGATGCCTGCCCCTCCCGGGACGCGGAGTGGAATTTTCTCATGGGCTCCCTCTATTACCGGAAGGGCTGGCTGGACGACGCCAGGAGCTTCTTCCAGCGGGCCGTCAGCATGGATCCCTCCAATGGGGAGTACCGTCAGGCGCTCAATATGCTCAACGGGGCCGGCTCACCTTACCGCCAGACAGGGTACGGCCCTCCCGCCCAGCAGGGCGGCTGTGACATGTGCGACATGTGTACCGCCATGATGTGCGCCAACATGATGTGCGGCGGCTGCCGCTGACGGGGCGGAAGCATGGGGAAAAAGCTCTCCGCCCGCCGGGTGGCCTTCACCGCCGTTTTCACGGCCCTGGCGGTAGCGTTTATGTATATCGGCTGTGTCCTCCCCACGGGCCAGCTGGGCTTTCTGGGCCTTGCCAGCCTCCTGGGCATCGCCGCCACGGTGGAGTTCGGGCTCCCCGGCGGCCTCTTCGTGTGGCTGGGCGGCGCGATCCTGGGCCTGCTCATCCTGCCCTCCAAGACTGTGGCGTGGCTTTTCGCCGTCTTCTTCGGCCCCTATCCGGCAGTCAAGGCGCTGTCCGAAAAGCGGGGCCGGGCCGTGGAGTGGTGCGTTAAAATGGCCTTTTTCAACCTGGCCCTGTCCCTGGCCGTCTTCGTGCTGAAGGCCGCCCTTGTGGTTTTCGGCTCCTTCCGCTTCGGCACGGCCCTCCTCTATGTGCTGGGCAACGCGGTGTTCGTCCTCTTTGACATCGCCGTGACCCGCGCCGTGGCGTTTTACATGCAGAAGCTCCATCCCCGGCTCCGCAAGGGCGGCCGGTAGAAATACAATACCAAGTGAGGAATCAATCGACATGATCAAAAGCATGACCGGCTACGGAAGCGCCAAGGGCGTCTCCGGGAAGCTGGGGATCACCGTGGAGGTGCGCAGCGTCAACAACCGCTTTCTCGACTGCAACATCAAGCTGCCGCGCGTCTACACCTGCCTGGAGGACGCCATCAAGGCCCGCGTCCAGAAGTCCATCTCCCGGGGCAAGGTGGATCTGTACATCACCATCGACGCCTCCCAGGCCGATGACGTGGTCATCCAGGTCAACGAGCCCGTGGCGGACGCCTATATGGCGGCGCTTCGGTCCCTGTCTCAAAAATACGGCGTCCCCAACGACGCCACCGCCCTGGGCCTTGCCCGGATGCAGGACGTGCTGACGGTGACCAAGGCGGAAGCCGATGTGGCCAAGCTGGGCGCGGACATCGACGCCATCCTCACCGAGGCCCTGGCCGACTTCAACGCCATGCGCGCCCGGGAGGGGGAGAAGCTCTATGCGGACATCTCCGCCCGCGCTTGTGAGATCGAACGGCTGGTGGGTTTGGCCGAGGAGCGCTCCCCCCAGACCGTGGAGGAGTACCGCCAGCGGCTGGAGGCGCGTCTCAGGGAGGTCCTGGAGTCCAACGCCGTGGACGAGGCCCGCATTGTCACCGAGGCGGCCATCTTCGCGGACAAGACCGCCGTGGCGGAGGAGACGGTGCGCCTCAGAAGCCACCTGTCCCAGCTGCGGGAGATGATCAAAAGCGACGAGCCCGTGGGCCGAAAGCTGGATTTCCTGGTGCAGGAATTTAACCGCGAGGCCAATACCATCGGCTCCAAGGGCAACGATGTGCAGATGGCCCGGATCGTGGTGGATCTGAAGTCGGAGATTGAGAAGATCCGCGAACAGATCCAGAATGTGGAGTGACCGCCATGCGCTTAGTCAACATCGGTTTTGGCAACATGATCTCGGTGAACCGGATGATCGCCGTAGTCAGCCCTGACTCGGCCCCCATCAAGCGGATCATATCCGACGCGCGGGACCGGGGGATGCTGATCGACGCCACCTACGGCCGCCGCACACGCGCCGTCATCATCTGCGACAGCGGCCATACGGTGCTCTCGGCCCTCCAGCCGGAGACGGTATCGGCCCGCATGGCCGGGAAGCCCGACAGGGACGACCCGGAGGACGAGGAGGACACCGGGGATGCGTGAAAAGGGGAGAGTGTTCATTGTCTCCGGCCCCTCCGGCTGCGGCAAGAGCACCGTTTTGAAAGAGGTCTTCAAGCACTATAATAATTACCACTTCTCCGTCTCCGCCACCACCCGCGCCCCCAGGCCCGGCGAGCGGGACGGCGTGGAATACTACTTTATCACCGAGGAAAAGTTCGATGAGATGGTGGAGAACGGGGAATTTTTAGAGCACGCCCGTTATGCCCACTGCTCCTACGGCACCCCCCGGGGCCCGGTGGAGGCGAAGCTTCGGGAGGGCGTGGACGTCTTCTTGGATATCGAGGTCCAGGGCGCCCGCGCCGTGAAGGCCGCCCTGCCGGAGGCCGTCTCCATCTTCATCGCGCCCCCCAGCCTTCAGGTGCTGGAGGAGCGGCTTCGCGGCCGCGCCACCGACAGTGAGGAAAAAATACGTCTCCGCCTGGAGACGGCCAGGGTCGAGCTGGCCGAAGCTCCCCATTACGACCATCTTGTGGTCAACGACGACTATAAAAGAGCCGCCGGGGAGATACTGGATATCATAAACAACGCGTAACACGAAAGGAAGTCTTCATCATGATGCTTTATCCCACTATGCCCGAGCTTCTGTCCCACACCGGCGGCAGCCGCTATCTTTTGGTGAACCTGATCGCCCAGCGGGCCCGGGCCATCGCCGTGGACGCCGAGACCCACGGCGTCATCCTGGACGACAAGCCCGTCTCCATGGCCATCGACGAGATCGCCGACGGCAAGATCAACGCCACCGTCTGACACGCCCCGGAGGCCGGACGATGGCGATCAAAGTTGCGAAAATAGCCGTTTCGGCGGCGGTATATTCCATCGACCGGCCCTATTCCTATCTCGTGCCGGCGCCGCTGGAGGACAAGCTTCTCCCCGGTGTGCGGGTCACCGTCCCCTTCGGGAAGGGGAACCGCCGCAGCGAGGGCATCGTCCTGTCCGTGTCCGGCGAGGCCGAGCGGGACAAGCTCAAGCAGGTGGAGGAGGTGCTTGATCCCGAGCCGGTGTTTACGCCGGAGCAGATACGGCTGGCTCTGTGGATGCGGGAGCGGTTTTTCTGCACCTTCTACGAGGCCGCCAGGGCCATGCTCCCCGCCGGGATGTGGTTTTCCTCCGGCAAGCGCCAGGTGGGGGATAAGCAGCAGAAATTCGCCCGTCTGGCCATCGACGCGGAGGACGCCGCCGAGCTTGCGCGCCATAAGCATATGGCCGCGCCCCGGCAGGAGGACATTTTGAATTTTCTCTCCGGCGTGGGGGAGGCCG
The DNA here is from genome assembly GCA_947631845.1 of uncultured Oscillospiraceae bacterium. Classification (GTDB taxonomy): domain Bacteria; phylum Bacillota; class Clostridia; order Oscillospirales; family Oscillospiraceae; genus RUG626. Next base: position 25,572 of record CANRMY010000001.1, read on the forward strand.
CCGTCACCGATGTTCTGGAATTTACCCACGCCACCGCCACGTCCCTCACCGCCCTGGTAAAGCAGGGCGCCGTGGAGACGTTCTTCCGGGAGGTGTACCGCCGCCCGGTGAGGGCCTCCTATGAGGAGCCCGGCCCGCTCACGCTGACGGAGGAGCAGACCCGCGCCTTTGAGGGGCTCAACGATCTGATGGCCTCCGGGAAGGCCGCCGCGGCGCTTTTATACGGCGTCACGGGCAGCGGCAAGACCAGCGTCTATATCCGTCTGGTGCAGGAGGCGCTACACCGCGGCCGGACGGCCCTTATCATGGTACCGGAGATCGCGCTGACGCCCCAGTTTGTGGAGATCTTCTCCAGCCGCTTCGGCGACGATATCGCCGTTCTGCACTCCTCCCTGACCATGGGGGAGCGGTACGATGAGTGGAAGCGCATCCGCAAGGGACAGGTGCGTGTGGTCATCGGCACCCGCTCCGCCGTTTTCGCGCCCCTGGAGAATCTGGGGCTGATCGTCGTCGACGAGGAGCAGGAACACACCTACAAATCCGAAAACGCCCCCCGCTATCACGCCCGGGACGTGGCCAAATACCGGTGCGTCCGGGACAACGCCCTTCTGCTTTTGGGCTCCGCCACCCCCTCCGTGGAATCCATGTACGCCGCTAAAACAGGGAAGTATCACCTTTTTACCCTGGAAAACCGCTACAACGCCCACCCCTTGCCCCAGGTCCTCATCGCGGACATGCGCCAGGAGCTGCGGGACGGCAACGGCGGGGCGGTCAGCGGCCTTTTGCGCCGGGAGCTTGCCCGCAACATCGAAAACGGCGAGCAGAGCATCTTATTTCTGAACCGCCGGGGCGCCTCCGGCCTTGTGATGTGCGGCGAGTGCGGCTACACCTTTGAGTGCAAAAACTGCTCCGTCTCCCTGACCCACCACTCCGTGGGCCAGAACCTTCGCTGTCACTACTGCGGCTGGTCTGAGCCGGTGCCGGAGGCGTGCCCCGCCTGCGGCGGCAAGCTCAAATTCGTGGGCGTGGGGACGCAAAAGCTGGAGGAGGAGCTGCGTGAGCTTTTCCCCGGCGTGGGGATCATCCGCATGGATACCGACACCGTGGCCCGCGCCGGCTCCCACCAGAAGCTTCTCAGCCGTTTCCGGGACCAGAATATCCCCATCCTTCTGGGCACGCAGATGGTCACCAAGGGCCTGGACTTCGCCAACGTCACCCTGGCCGCCGTCATCTCCGCCGACCAGTCCCTGTACGCCGGGGATTTCCGGGCCCATGAGCGGACGTTTTCCCTGATCACCCAGGTGGTGGGGCGCTCCGGCAGGGGGGACAAGTCCGGGCGCGCCATTTTGCAGACCCTGACGCCGGAGAATTTCGTTTTGAAGCTGGCGGCCCGGCAGGATTACACGGGCTTTTACGAGCAGGAGATCGCCGTCCGCGCCCTCCAGAAGGTGCCGCCCATCCGGGATCAGATGACCGTCACTGTCACCGGTCTTGACGAGGGCATGGTCCTCCGGGGCTGTATCGCCCTGTCCCAGAGGCTCAAAAGCCTGGCGGGCAAGGACGAGCTCACGGTCTTAGGCCCCGCGCCAGCCGGGGTTGCCAAGGTCAACAACCGCTTCCGCTACAAGCTCACCCTCCAGCTGGAGAACAACCGGCACATGCGGGATCTTGTCAGCGGGGTCATCCGGGAATTTTCCGCGGACAGCCAGTGGCGCAGGCTCACCGCCTTCGCCGACGCCGATCCGCTGGATTGATAGACTGATATCGTTACATCTACATCGCAAGGGAGAGAAAAACGCTTTATGGCCATGAGGAACATCCGCGAGGACGGCGATTCCATTCTTTTGAAGCACAGCCGCCCCGTGACAGATTTCAACAAACGGCTCCACACCCTTCTGGACGACATGCGCGAGACGCTTCTGGCCGCCGACGGCGTGGGCCTCGCCGCGCCCCAGGTGGGGATCCTCCGCCGCGCCGTTATCGTCATGGACACCAACCGGACGGAGATGACGCCGGAGGAGCAGATCATCGAGCTTATCAACCCCCGGATCGTCTCCGCCGACGGGGAGCAGACGGGGCAGGAGGGGTGCCTGTCCGTCCCCGGCGTCTATGGCATCGTCACCCGCCCAGAGCATGTGGTGGTCAAGGCCCAGGACCGGTTCGGCAAGCCCTTCACCGTGGAGGGCACAGGCCTCACCGCCCGGTGCTTCTGCCATGAGCTGGATCATCTGGACGGACACCTTTTCACCGAGATCGCCCAGCGCATCCTGACGCCGGAGGAGCTGGAGGAAATGAACAGGGAGCAGGAATGAGAGTATTTTTCATGGGGACGCCGGACTTCGCCGCCTGTTCGCTGAAGGCCCTGCTGGAAGCGGATTTTGAAGTGGCGGGCGTCTTTACCCAGCCGGACAAGCCCGTGGGGCGAAAGCAGCTCTTAGAGGCGCCGCCTGTCAAGAAGCTGGCCCTGGCCCACGGACTGCCCGTCTATCAGCCCCGGAAAATGCGGGACGGCGCCGCCGCGAAGCTCATCCGGGACGCCGCCCCCGACGCGCTGGCCGTGGTGGCCTACGGGCGGATCCTGCCAAAGGAGATTTTGGATATCCCGCCCCTGGGGTGCGTCAATATCCACGGCTCCCTGCTGCCCAAATACCGGGGCGCCGCGCCCATCCAGTGGGCGGTGATCAACGGGGAGCGCGAGACGGGCGTCACGGCCCAGTATATGGCCGAGGCCCTGGACGCGGGGGACATCATCGACACCCGCAAGACCGCCATCCTCCCCGGCGAGACGGCGGGGGAGCTCTTTGAACGCCTGGCCCCCATGGGGGCGGAGCTCCTTGTGGACACCCTGCGCCATATGGAAAACGGCACGGCCCGGAGAACGCCCCAGATCGAGGCGGAGGCCACCTACGCCCCGCCCCTGACGCGGGAGCTGGCCGCGCTGGACTTCACCCTTCCCGGCCGCCTTGTGGTCAGCAAAATTTGCGGCCTGGACCCCTGGCCCGTGGCCACGGCGGAGATTGGGGGGGAGAGATTCAAGATCTTCAAGGCCTTCAACACCGAAAAGAACGTCTCCGCCGCCCCCGGCACGGTGCTGTCCGCCGGGAAGGCGGGGATCGAGATCGCCGTTGCCGACGGCTCCGTTACCGTCACCCAGCTCCAGGCCCCCGGCGGCAAACGGATGGCGGCGGCGGATTATCTGCGGGGGCATCCGCTATGCCTGTGAACGCCCGCAAGGCCGCCTATCTGGCGCTGACGGCCACCCGTAAGCGCAGGGCCAGGCCGGAGATGGCCCTTTCCACCGGGCCGGACAGCGACCCCAGGGAGCGGGCGCTGGCCCAGAATATCGTCACCGGCGTCCTGCAAAACGCCTTTTTGCTGGACTACTCCCTGCTCCGATACACCGGCCGGGATCCCGGCGGCCTCCAGCCGGAGGTCAGGGACATCCTGCGGCTCTCCGTCTATCAGCTTCTCTTTCTGGACCGGGTGCCCGCCCACGCCGCCGTCAACGAGGGCGTGGAGCTGGCGCGGGAATTTACCCCCCGGGCGGCGGGGCTGGTGAACGCCCTTCTGCGCCGGGTGTCCGTACACGCCGGCGTCCTCCCTGAGGTGGAGGCCCCCACCCGTGAGGAGGCCCTCTCCCTCCGCTGGAGCCATCCACTGTGGCTGGTGCGGGAACTGACGGCGCTCTACGGACCGGATAAAACGGAGCGGATGCTGGCCGCCGACAACGAGCCGCCCCCTCTGACGGCCCAGGTGAACACCTTGAAAACCTCCGCCGGTGAGCTTCGGAAGGCCCTGGAGCGCCGGGGGATCGATGTCACCGACTGCCCTTACTTTTCCGACGCGCTGTACCTGACGGGTACCGGGGCGCTGGAGGAAGTGGAGGAATTTCAGCGGGGTCTCTTTTACATCCAGGACGCGGCGGCCCGGTTCGCCGTCCTGGCCTCCGGGGTAAAGCCGGGGGAGACGGTGCTGGATCTGTGCGCCGCGCCGGGGGGGAAATCCTTCGCCGCCGCCATTCAGATGGAGGACCGGGGCGATCTGCGCGCCTTCGATATCCACGAAAAGAAGGCCGGCCTTGTGTCCAAAGGCGCCGCGCGCCTGGGGATCCGTATCCTCAAGGCCGCCGCCGGGGACGCCTCCCGGTTCGACCCGGCGCTGGAGGCTGTCGCCGACGCCGTCCTTTGCGACGTGCCCTGCTCGGGCTTCGGCGTCATCCGCAAAAAGCCGGAGATCCGCTACAAGGATCCGGCGGAGCTGGAGCGGCTGCCGGAGATCCAGCTGGGCATCCTCAAAAACGCCTGCCGGTATGTGAAGCCCGGCGGCAGGCTGGTCTACTCCACCTGCACCGTTTTGAAGCGGGAAAACGAGGACGTGATCCGGGCTTTTCTGGGGGAAAACGGCGGCTTTGAGCCGGTGAGCTTTTCCCTGCCCGCCCCCTTTACGGGTCAAAAGGAGGGTACGGTGATCCTGCCCGGTCAGGGCGGAACGGATGGGTTTTTTATATGTGTTCTGCGGAAAAAATGACAGAAAAATCAGACCTTCCCGATATAAAATCAATGCTGCCGGACGAGCTCTCCGCCGCCCTGGCGGCCCTGGGCGAGCCGCCCTTCCGGGCCAAACAGATCTTTAAATGGCTGAATACGCCGGTGTCGTCCTTCGAGGAGATGACCAATCTCCCCAAAGCCCTGCGGGAGAAGCTGCGCGAGCGCTTCACGCTCTACGCCCCCGCGGCGGAGCGCAAGCTGGTGTCCCGGCTGGACGGGACCGTCAAATACCTGTGGCGGCTCTATGACGGCAACCATGTGGAGAGCGTCGTCATGCGCTATGAGCACGGCAACACCGTCTGCGTGTCCTCGGAGGTGGGCTGTCCCATGGGGTGCGCGTTCTGCGCCTCCACCATCGGGGGAAAGGTACGGGTCCTTGGCGCTTCGGAGATTTTGGATCAGGTGCTCTACGCCCAGGCGGATTCCGGTTTGCGGATCTCCAACATCGTCCTCATGGGGATCGGGGAGCCGCTGGACAATTTCGATAACGTGATCCGGTTCCTGCGGCTGGTCAACGACCCGGCCGGTATGAACATCGGGATGCGCCATATCTCCCTTTCCACCTGTGGGATCGTTGAAAAGATTGACAAATTGGCCGGTTTGGGTTTACAATTGACTTTATCGGTATCGCTTCACGCCCCGGACGACGAGACGCGCTCCCGGATCATGCCGGTGAACAGGGCCTACGGCGTGGATACGCTGCTGGCGGCCTGTGGGCGTTATTTTGAAAAGACGGGCAGACGGATCTCCTTTGAGTACGCCATGATCCGGGATCTCAACGACACGCCCCGCCACGCCTCGCTTCTGGCGGAAAAGCTGGCCGGCACCGGGTCCCACGTGAACCTGATTCCCTTAAACGAGGTGCCGGAGAGCAAGCTCCGCCCCAGCACCCCGGAGACCATGAGACGCTTTATCGAGATTTTGGAGCGGAAAAATATCAACGTCACCGTCCGGCGCAAATTAGGGCCGGATATCGAGGCGAGCTGTGGACAGCTTCGCCGTGAAAGAGAGAAGAAATGAGGTGAGTCCATGGACTCCTGCGCCATTACGGACAAGGGCTGTGTGAGAAAAGGGAATCAGGACGCCTGCTACGTCCACCGGGACGATCAGAACGAGACGGCGCTGGTGCTGGTGTGCGACGGCATGGGCGGGCACAACGCCGGCAACGTGGCCAGCTCCCTGGCGGCCACCGTCTTTGCCGGCGAGGTCAAGGACGGCCTTGCCAACGCCAGGGTCACCGGGGAGATCCGCCCCCTGATGAAGGACGCCCTGCGCGCCGCCAACGCGGCGGTGTATGAGCTGGGGGAGACGGAGCCCAGCTGCCGGGGGATGGGCACCACGCTGGTGGCCGCCGCTGTGCTGGGGAAGGAAGCCGCCTTTTTGAATGTGGGCGACAGCAGAGCCTACCACATGTCCGGCGGCGTTCTGCGCCAGGTCACCCGCGACCACTCGGTGGTGGAGGATATGATCGAGCGGGGCGAGATCACCCGGGAGCAGTCCCGGACGCACCCCCGGAAGAATCTGATCACCCGGGCCGTAGGCACCTCTAAAACCGTGGAGCCGGATTTTTTCACCCTGACGCTCCGGGAGGGGGACTGCCTGCTTCTGTGCTCGGACGGTCTTTCCAACGTCTTAGAGGACAGCGAGATTGCCGAGGCCCTGAGCTTTACCCGGGATGTGGATACCGCCTGCCGGCTTCTTTTGCAGATAGCGCTGGATCGGGGCGCGCCGGACAACGTGACCGTGGCGGCCCTGAGCATATGACCGATTTCACATTTTGCGCGTTCGGCGCGGGGAGGTTCCCTTATGGATGATTTATATATAGGAAAAGCCCTGGACGACAGGTATGAGATCTTAGAGAAGATAGGCACCGGCGGCATGGCCGTGGTCTACAAGGCCCTTGACCACAGGCTGAACCGGTTTGTGGCCATCAAGATCCTGAAGGCCGATCTGGCCCAGGACCCCGATCTCCGGCGCCGTTTTCACGCCGAGAGCCAGGCCGTAGCCATGCTGTCCCATCCCAATATCGTCTCGGTCTACGACGTGAACCACTCCGGCGGGGTGGACTATATCGTCATGGAGCTGATCGAGGGCATCACCCTGAAGCAGTACATAAACCGCAAGGGGATCCTCAACTGGAAGGAGGCCCTCCACTTCACCACCCAGATCGTGAAGGCCCTGGAGCACGCCCACTCCCGGGGCATCATCCACCGGGACATCAAGCCCCACAACATCATGCTCCTCAAGGACGGCAACGTGAAGGTGGCCGACTTCGGGATCGCCCGCCTTCTCACCACCCAGAACACGCTGACCAAGCAGACCCTGGGCTCGGTACACTATATCTCCCCGGAGCAGGCCAAGGGCGACGCGGCGGATACCCGGTCCGACCTCTACTCCGTGGGCGTGGTCATGTACGAGATGCTCACCTCCCGGCTGCCCTTTGAAGGGGATTCCCCGGTGTCCATCGCCATCCAGCATATCTCCTCCGTGCCCCTCCAGCCCCGGGAGATAAACCCCGATATCCCCATCGGCCTTGAGGAGATCACCATGAAGGCCATGGATCCCAATATCAACACCCGCTACCAGTCCGCCACGGAAATGATCGCGGATCTGGAGGACTTCCGCAAGAACCCCTCCATCCGCTTCCACTACTCCGTCATCCCCTCCATGGCCGACGACGCGGACGCCACCCGCTCCGTGCCCGTTGTGAAAAATATCTCCGGTGTGGAGAGCGTCCGGCGGCGCGTCAGCGGCAACGGGGCTACCCGGAACAGGATCACCCCCGACCAGTACCGGGAAAACAGGCGCAAAGCGGGACGGAACACCATGCTGGTGGGCATTTTCTGCATCATCGTCCTGCTGGTCCTGCTCTTCACGGTCATGTGGCAGTATTTCCTCAAGGATCTCATCATGCCCGACGAGGAGGAGCGGATCACCGTTCCCATCTTCGTGGGCGCCATGTACGACCAGGTCATCAACAACGAGGAATACCTGAGATATTACACCTTCATGCCGCCCAAATACGACAACGAGTCAGAAAATCCCGAGGGGTACATCTTAAAGCAGGATCCCTCCGCCTCCAGGACGTTTACTTTGACCGATGAGAAGATCCCCGTCACCCTGACCATCGCCGCCGGCAAGGAGGAGGTCAGGATGCCGTACCTCATCAATGAGGACTACCGGGATGCCAGGACAAGGCTTCAGCAGATCAGCTCCGAGAAAAAGCTGAATCTGGACATCCAGCTGGAGCCCAAATCCCACGACTCCTATACCCCGGACTATGTCTTTAACCAGTTCCCGGCTGAGGGCACGGTGCTGGTGCCCGGCATGACCATCGTGCTGGAGTATTCCACCGGGCCTGAGATCCATCAGGTGAAGGTGCCGAACCTGCTCTCCCTCCGGGAGGCCACCGCCCTGGAAAAGCTTCAGGAGAACGGCCTTGTGGGCGTCAAGATCGAGGAATTCAACGCCGACGTGACCCGCGGCCGCGTCTTCCAGCAAAATCCCGACCCGGATACCCTGGTGGAGGAGGGGACAGAGGTGACCTTCTACATCTCCCTGGGGCCGGAGCCGGAGGATGAACCCACCCAGCCCACCATTCCCACCGAGACGGGGCCCATCGGCGGCGGGACGACCATCCCCGGCGGCGAGGGTAATACCGGGGACGAGGGCCCGGAGGACGGGGAGCAGGGCAATCCCGACGACAGCGAGGGCGTCACCGTCAGTGGCTGAGGGAAGGATCGTAAAGGCCCTTAGCGGCTTCTACTACGTGGAGGCCGGGGAGGCTCTTGTCGCCTGCCGCGCCAGGGGAAAATTCCGCCACACGGGGGAGACCCCCCTGGTGGGGGATCTGGCGCGCTATACCCTCACCGGAACGGGGGAGGGCGTGGTGGACGCGCTTCTGCCCCGGCGCAGCCGCTTTTCCCGCCCGCCCATCGCCAACATTGACCAGATGGTGATCGTGGCCTCCGGGGCCGTCCCCGTCACCGACCCCTTTCTCATCGACCGCATGACCGCCATCGCCGTCCACGCCGGAGCGCGGGCGCTCATCGTCGTCAACAAGGCCGACCAGGACCGGGCGGAGACACTGACGGACATCTATCAAAAGGCTGGCTTCCCCACAGTCCTCACCAGCGCCGTCACCGGCGAGGGCATCGAGCAGCTGAAGGAGGAGCTCCGGGGGCGGTTCAGCGTGTTTACCGGCAACTCCGGCGTGGGCAAGTCCAGCATCCTCAACGCCCTGTGTCCCGCGCTCGCCATCCCCACCGGGGAGGTCAGCCAAAAGCTGGGCCGGGGCCGCCACACCACCCGCCATGTGGAGATCTTCAAGACCCCCGGCGGAGCCATGATCGCCGACACGCCCGGCTTTGCCGCCTTCGATCTGGAGAATATGGAGCTCACCGACCCGGAAAAGCTCCCTTACGCCTTCCCGGACTTCGCCCCTTACATCGACAGCTGCCGCTTTGTGGGCTGTTCTCACACCAAAGAGCGCGGCTGCGGCGTGCTGGAGGCCCTGGCGGCGGGGAAGATCTGCCCCTCCCGTCACAGAAGCTACGTCCGGCTCTATGAGCAGCTGAAAAGCGTAAATGCCTGGGAACGCAAGGAGCAAAATTAGCTTTTCTCCCGTCTTGCAAAGTATTATAACGCAAATGTATCCATTTGTCAAGTGCGTTTTTGAAATAATTTTAATTATTTTTAATGCCTCTCCACAACCGGGGAGGCATTTTCACATTTTTAGCCGTCCCCGCATAGAATGGAACAGGCGACAGGGGGTGCGGCGCTATGAAAAGACGAAACAGGACGATCGGCGGGATCCTGGCGGCGGCGGGGGTGATGGTGATCCTCTCCCTGGTCCTGCCCACCTCCTTCTGGTGGTTTGTTCTGGGGATCGTTCTCATTTGCGTGGGAATCAGCGTCATGCGGCATTGCTGATGGGCGCCGAATGGTTCTAACGGATGGACAACGGGCGTATACTCTCACAGTCAAGTTTATAAATTGATTAGGAGAGGTTGCTTATGAAGATAGACCTGAAAGCCGACAGGATCAGCTTCCAGAGGCCCGCGCTGCGCCGGATGATGGTTCGGGAGGAGACGGCGGAGGCCATCGTCCCCGACGCCCTGCCGGATATCCTGCGTATTCTGGACACCAGGGGGACCGTGTGCCTCCGGGGCAAGGACTCCTCCGAGGGGCGGATCTCCGTCACGGCCACGGCGGACCTGACGGTGCTCTATGTGCCGGAGACGGGCAGGGGCGTGCGGAAGCTGTCGGTGTCCATCCCCATGGAGATCACGGGGGACTGCCCGGAGGAGCTGGGCGACGCGCTGATCACGGCCTCCCTGACCCTCACCGGGGCCGACGCCAGGACGGTGAATCCCCGGAAGGTGGTGGTCCGGGCCGAGTGCTCCTGTGACGCGCGGCTCTACATGCCGGACACGCTGACGAACACCGTGCCGCGCGAGACGGAGGGCGTCTATTATAAGACCGCCTCCGGGACGGCGCGTCTGCCGGTCTCCGTGACGGAAAAGACCTTTGTCATCACCGACGAGGCCAGATTCCGGGAGGGCGCGCCGGCGGTGGGGGAGATCCTTCGGACGCGCACCGCTCTGACGGTGGAGAGCGCCAAAGCCGTGGGCAGCCGCGCGGTGGTCAAGGGCGCGGCGGTCACCGATGTGCTCTACGAGGGGAAGGAGGGCGGCCTCTGCTTTGAAACGCTGACCTCCCCCTTCTCCCAGATCGTGGAGACGGACGCGGCAGGGGAGGCGGCGGATTTTGACATCGTCCTGGCCGTGACCAGCTTCTATTCCACCCGCGCCCTGATGGACGAGAGCGGCGGCGACACCCTGAGCCTGGAGATCCACGCCGTCTGCCAGTGCGTGGCCTACGCGGACACGGCCGTTGAGCGCGTCACGGACGCGTACAGTGTCAAATGTCCCGTGGAGCTGACCAGGGGACAGTGCGGGGCGCAGTGCCTTACGGGGCGCGAGAAGCTCCACAATGAGGCGGCGGTCTCCGTCCCCACGGCGGAGCGGGCGGCCAAGGTGCTGTGCGTCACGGCCAACGTCTCCGGCGGAAACGTCCGGAACGCCCAGGAGGGGCGGGTCGCCGTGACGGGCTTGCAGGCGTCGGTGCTCTATGAGAACGCCTCCGGCGAGATCCTGGCCTCCTCGCGCCGGGTGGAGATGGAGTGGAAGCTCCCCGCCGGGGGCGAGCTGGGCGCCGTGACCATCGCGGGGGAGATCCAGGCGAACGTCACCGACGGCGCCATTGAGCTGCGGGCCGGCCTGGAGGCGGAGGCAGTCCGCATGGAGGAGCTGAACGAAGCGTATGTGGAGTGCCTGGAGCTTCAGGAGGAGCAGGCGCTGGACAAGACGGAGCTGCCCTCCCTGACGGTGGTCCGGTGCGCCTCGCCCGACCTGTGGGCGCTGGCCAAAAGCCATCTCTCCACCGAGGAGGCCATCCTGGAGGCCAGCGGCCTTGCGCCCGGTGCCGTCCCGGAGCTGGGAACGGTGCTTTTAGTGCCGAGACTCTGAGAAAATATGTATTTCCCCCGGCAACTGTCAGGCTGCCGGGGGTTTTCGCTGTCAGTTCTGGTGATTCTGCTGGTTGTTGTTCTGCTGCTGGTTCTGCTGATTGTTGTTGTTCTGCTGCTGGTTGTTGCGGTTATTGTTATTCTGCTGGTTATTCTTGTTCTGGTTGTTGTTCATTGATCTTCACCTCCTGAGGTGATTTTATTATTGACAAGAATTCAGAGAATATACGTTGCAAATTTTAGATTCTTATGCTATAATGTCTTTATCTGCGTATTACGGAAGGATGGTCAACCTATGTCAGGACATTCCAAATGGCATAACATACAGAAAACAAAGGGCGCGGCGGACGCCAAGCGCGCCCAGGCCTTCACCAAGATCGCCCGTGAAATGATCGTGGCGGTGAAGGAGGGCGGCGGCTCAGCCGACCCGGCCAACAACTCGCGCCTCGCCACCGTCATCGCCAAGGCCAAGGCCGCCAACATGCCCAACGACAACATCAAGAGGACGCTGGAGAAGGCCGCGGGCAGCGCCGGCGGCGACAACTACGAGTCCGTCACCTACGAGGGCTACGGCCCCGAGGGCGTGGCCGTCATTGTGGACGCCATGACCGACAACCGCAACCGCACGGCCTCCGAGGTGCGGCATCTCTTTGACAAATACGGCGGAAATATGGGCGCCGCCGGGTGCGTCAGCTGGTCGTTCGAGAAGAAGGGCGTCATCGTCATTGACAACGAGGACGAGGATTACGACGAGGACACCGTCATGATGGACGCGCTGGAGGCCGGCGCCGACGATATGCAGGCCGAGGACGAGACCTTTGAGGTCACCACCGACCCCGACAGCTTCCCGGCTGTCCTGGAGGCCCTGGAGGCCAAAAAGTACAAATTCGTCTCCGCCCAGGTGGAGATGGTGCCCCAGAACTACGTGAAGCTCACCGACGAGGAGAACATCAAGAAGTTCGAGAAGATGTTGGAGCTGATGGACGACAACGACGACATCCAGAACGTCTGGCACAACTGGGACGAGGACTGAAGCCTATAACGGCTCACACGTCAATATATAACAAGATAATAATACAAGGAGATCTCCATGCGGCATCTGAATTGACAGCGGTAAAACGAATAAGCCCTGCGGCCTTTGTCACAGGGCTTGTTTACCGCTGTCAATTCAATAAAGAAAGGATACTTTCGCGTGAAAAGGAATCTCCATATTCTGTACGCCATATCCTTTTTTGAGGGTATGGTTTTTTATTCGTCTGTTTCGACCCTTTACCGTCAGGCAGTGGGGGTATCGGTCTTTCAGATGACGGTGATCGAGACCGTCTCCTGGGGGCTGTCCTTCGCTCTGGAGCTGCCCTGGGGAATCGTCGCCGACAGGATCGGGTACAAGCGCGTGATGGTGCTGAGTTACGGGCTTTACTTTGTATCGAAGATCATTTTCTGGCGCGCTGGCGGCTTTTCCGATTTTCTCGTGGAGCGTGTGCTGTTGGCCATTGTCGTTTCGGGGCTTTCCGGCGTGGATTCCAGCTTTATCTACCTGTCCGCCGGAGAGGAGAAGTCCCAGCGGGCGTTTGGCGTCTGCGGGGCGCTGGAAACGGCCGGGGTGCTTGCATCCACAGGGGTATACGCGCTCTTTTTGGGGGAAGATCTCAGGCTGGCGGCTTTTTTGACGGTCTTAAGCTACCTTGCCGTATTCGTCCTGACCTTTTTCCTCGTCGAAGTGCGGCCTGCGGAGAGGGACAGACGGGCCGGACTGCGGGCGTCGGTGGATATCCTCAAAGATACGCTCAAAAACCGCCCGCTTATGCGGCTCGTTCTTGCCTTTGCGCTTTTTGGGGAGACGGGCCACATGGTAACGGTGTTCCTGAACCAGCTCCAATATACGAAAGCGGGACTGTCCTATACGGCGATCTCAGCCATCTATATGGTCATGACGCTGACCGAATTTGCCACTGTTTTTTCCGAGCCGCTGACAAAGAAAGTGAAGGCGCGGGGGATGGGATTGGTTTTCTTCACGCTTTCTGCCGCCGCCTGTATCGCGTTGGCGCTGACGGCGGACCCCGTTCTGTCCGTGGCGGGCGTTCTGGTTTTAAGCGTCAGCTCCGCGCTCCTCTCGCCGCTGGCCGCCAAGCTGGAAAACGACGCCGTGACGGTGGCGGACAGGGCGACGGCCCTAAGCATGGGGGCGTTGGCGGCGGATATCCTGGCGGCCGGGTTGGATCTTGTGTTTGGGTGGCTTGCCGACACGGCGCTGCCGCTTGCCATGCTGTTCGGCGCGGCGGTTATTCTCGCCGGCGGCGCGGTCTTTCTCAGAGCTGTCAGAGCGGAGAAAGCCGAATCATGAAATACCGGCTTGTCGAAAAAGTCCTGACGGGCTTTTTCGACAAGCTGAATAAAAACGAGGCCCAAAGGGCCTCGTTTTTATAGGTGACCGGGCCTGTAAGCCGGGTTCTGTCGTGGACAGCCATTAATCTAGGCCGGCGGTTGCCCGCCGGTTCAAGCCGTTTGGGGGACGGACGGGCAGCCCTTTTGTCCCCGTAGTTGCTCCGGATAGAGTTTACAGCGGAAGCATGTCTCCATACTCCGAGTGGGCTCTTACCCCACCTTTCCACCATCTCCTCGCTGAAACCGCTTTGCCTCGGGCTGCAAGTGTTCGCCCTCGGGCGCGGGTTTCGCTCGTCGATTCCCCACACGACCCGCTGACGCTGGGCTCGTGCGGGGGCCCCGAGTCTGGACCCGCTTTAGCGTATTTGCAAGGAAGTCTATTTCTGTTGCACTTGTCCGAGGGTCGCCCCTGGCGGGTGTTACCCGTTATCCTTGCCCTGTGGAGCCCGGACTTTCCTCACGCGCCTATGCGCCCGCGGCTGTCCGGCCCGGTCACCGGGAATATTTTAAATCATTCCCTCCGGTTTGTCAAACACAATTGCAAATTTCAAGGAGATGGTGTATAATGACTTTATCTATTTCTTCATCTGCAAGGAGCGCATCATGACACTTTCTCAGTATATCGACTCTCTCCGGGGCAAGCGCGTCACCGTCATCGGCCTGGGCGTCAGCAACAGGCCCCTGGTGCGGCTGCTTCTCAAGGCCGGTCTCGACCTGACCGTTCGGGACGCCGCGGGCCCCGAAAGCCTGGGCGACATCGCCACCGAGCTTCTGGAGCACGGGTGCAGGATCATCACCGGGGCGGATTACCTGACGGGGATCGACGCCGATGTGATCTTCCGTTCCCCCGGCGTCATGCCCCACGAGCCGGGGATCGTCCGGGCCGTGGAAAACGGCGCCGTACTCACCAGCGAGATGGAGGCCTTCTTTGAGGTCTGCCCCTGTCCCATTTACGCCGTCACCGGCTCCGACGGGAAGACCACCACCACCACAGTCGTCGCCGAGATGCTGAAGGCCGACGGAAGGACCGTCCATGTGGGCGGCAACATCGGGACGCCCCTTTTAGACAAGGCCGACTCCATGAAGCCCGAGGACGTGGCGGTGCTGGAGCTGTCCTCCTTCCAGCTGATGACCATGAAAAAGTCCCCCACAAGGGCGCTGGTGACCAACGTGGCCCCCAACCACCTCGACAAGCACAAGAGCATGGACGAGTACGTGGACGCCAAGCGGAACATCTTCCAGAACGCGCCCCACCCGGAGGTGGTGGTCCTCAACGCCGACAACGACATCACCCGCGCCTTTGCCGCCCGGGCGGGGGCGGGCGTCCGGTTCTTTTCCCGGCGCGACACGGTGGAAAACGGGACGTTCTGCGAAAACGGCACGGTCTATGCCTCCCTGGGCGGCAGGACGGAGAAGCTCATGGAGGCCGGAGAGATCTTCCTCCCCGGCGCGCACAACGTGGAGAACTATCTGGGCGCTTTCGCTCTCCTCTACGGGAGCGTAAAAAACGAGAGCATGGTCGGCACCGCTAAAACGTTCCGGGGCGTGGAGCACAGGATCGAGCTTGTCCGGGAGCTGAGAGGGGTAAAATATTATAACGACTCCATCGCCTCCTCGCCCTCCCGCACCAGGGCGGGCCTCCGCTCCTTTGAGCAGAAGGTCATTCTCATTGCCGGCGGCAAGGACAAGGGTGTGCCCTTCGACACCCTGGGCGAGGACATCCGGGAGCACGTGAAGGTGTTGGTGCTCACCGGCCTTACGGCGGAGAAGATCGAGAAGGCCGCGCTGGACGCGGGCTTTGACGGGCCGATCATCCGAAAGGACGACTTCCGGGAGGCCGTTCTGGCGGCCGGCGCCGCGGCGGGGGAGGACGACATCGTGCTTTTGTCCCCGGCCTGCACCTCCTTCGACCGGTTCAAAAATTTCGCCGAGCGGGGCAATTATTTTAAAGAGATCGTGATGGGGCTTGTGTGATGGATTCGATTTTTGAGCTTTCCAAAAGGGCCGAGGCGGACTGCGCCCCGGTATTCAGGCGGATAGACGGCGTGGCCGAGGAAAACACCAAAAAGGTGCTGTCCGCCTTTCAAAAACGCCGCGTCGCCGCGCCCATGTTCGCCGGGACTACGGGCTACGGGTACGACGATCAGGGCCGGGACACGCTTGAGCTCATCTGGGCGGATGTGTTCGGCGCGGAAAAGGCCCTGGTGCGGCAGAATTTTGTCAACGGCACCCACGCCATCGGCGCCGCGCTCTTTGCCGCGCTGAGGCCGGGCGACACGCTTCTGGCCGCCACCGGCGCGCCCTACGACACCCTGCAGAGCGTCATCGGCCTCACCGGCGACTATCCGGGGAATCTGCGCCAGTACGGCGTCCGCTATGCCCAGACGGATCTCCTGCCCGACGGGACGCCGGACATCGAGGCCATCCAAAGGGCCGCCGCCGATCCGGCTGTCAGGGCCGTGGAGATCCAGCGCTCCTCCGGCTACGCCACGAGGCCCGCGCTGTCGGTGGACACGATTCGAAGTATCTGTGACGCTGTCCACGCGGTGAACCCCCGGGCCGCCGTGATCGTGGATAACTGCTACGGCGAGTTTACGGAGACGCGCGAGCCGTGTGAGGCGGGGGCGGATCTCATCGCCGGGTCGCTGATCAAAAATCCCGGCGGGGGCCTGGCCCCCACGGGGGGCTATGTGGCGGGGCGGAGCGATCTGGTGGACGCCGCCGCCATGCGTCTGACCGTCCCCGGCATCGGCGGGGAGTGCGGCTGTTCACCTTACGGATCCCGGCTCTTTTACCAGGGGCTCTTTATGGCGCCCCACGTGACGGCCCAGGCGCTGAAGACCGCCGTATTCGCCGCCCGGATGACGGAGCTTCTGGGCTTTCACTCCAGGCCCGCCTATGACGCGCCCCGGAGCGATATCATCCAGTCCATCGACTTCGGGAGACCCGAGCTGCTGGTCCGGTTCTGCAAGGGCATCCAATCCGGCTCCCCCGTGGATTCCTACGTGACGCCGGAGCCCTGGGATATGCCGGGGTATGAGGACAAGGTCATCATGGCCGCCGGGACCTTCGTGCAGGGCGCTTCCATCGAGCTCTCCTGTGACGGGCCCATGCGGGAGCCCTACACCGCCTATATGCAGGGCGGCATCACATACGAGGCGGGCAAGCTGGGCGTGCTGAGCGGTCTGGAAAGTCTGATCGGCTGATATAATTTCGGTAAAATTCGATCCTTTCGCCGCATATACTCCACCGGGGGTGGGGGAATGGCCAGATGGAGAAGGATCGTTTGGGAGCTGAGACGCCGCAGGGCCGGGATCGGCCTTGCGCTGCTGGGCGCGGGCGCGCTGGTGATCGCGCTGTTCACCACGGTGACGCTGCCGCCCACGGTGACGGAGTTGGCGCTGGCCACCGCCACGGACGACATCACCATCATCGTCAACGACGTGGTGTCGGAGATCTTAGAGGGGGGAGAGCTGGACTATGAGAAGCTCGTCACCCTGGAGCGAAACGGGCAGGGCGCCGTCACGGCGCTGATCGCCAATTCCGCCAATATCAACGCCCTGCGGGCCAGGGTGACCAACGCCGTGGTGGAGCGGTTTGCCGACACCGATCTTACGCGTATCTCCATCCCGCTGGGGAATCTTATCGGCGGTACGCTGCTCTCCGGCAAGGGCCCCAGGCTGAAGCTGGATATCCTGTCCGTGACCAACGTGGTGACCAGCTTTCGCAACGAGTTCACCTCCGCCGGGATCAACCAGACGCGGCACAGGATCATTTTGGACGTGGACGTCTCCCTGGAGGTGCTGATGGGGCCGGACAGCGGCACAGATTCGGTGCTGACGGAGGTCATCGTCGCCGAGACGGTGATCGTGGGCTCCGTGCCCGACGCCTACGCCGCTATACCATAAGAGGAGGTTCATTTTATGGACGCCGAAAAGAGAATAGAGGAGCTTCGCCGGCTTTTGGACGAGGCCAGCTATAAATATTACGTCCTGGACGCGCCGGACATGTCCGACTATGACTACGACAAAATGCTCCGGGATCTGGAGGAGCTGGAGCGCGCCCACCCGGAGCTGGTGACGCCGGACTCTCCCACCCAGCGGGTGGGGGGAAAGGCGGTGGACGCTTTTGCCGAGGTGGTCCACGAGGTCCCTCTGGAGAGCCTGCAGGACGTATTCTCCTATGAGGAGCTGGAGGCCTTCCAGCAGAGGGTCAGCGAGGCCGTGGGCCAGGCGGAATTTGACGTGGAGCCGAAAATCGACGGGCTCTCTGTGGCGCTGCGGTACGAAAACGGCCTCTTTGTCCAGGGCGCCACCCGTGGGAACGGGACGGTGGGGGAGGACGTGACGGAAAATCTGCGCACCATCCGATCCCTGCCCCTGCGGCTGGAGAACGCTCCGGCGCACCTGGTGGTCAGGGGCGAGGTCTATATGGCCAAAAAGGTCTTCCGCGCCCTGAACGCCGAGCGGGAGCGGGATGAAAAGCCCCTGTTCGCCAATCCCCGGAACGCGGCGGCGGGGTCCCTGCGCCAGCTGGATCCGCGGATCGCCGCCGAACGAAAGCTGGACATCATCTGCTTCAACATCCAGGCGGTGACGGGAAAAAGCTTTGAGACCCACGCACAGACGCTGGAGTATCTGCGCTCCCTGCGGTTCCCCACGGTGCCCCACCAGGAATACGGGTCGCTCCGGGAGTGCTGGGAACGGATCGAAACCATCGGTGAGGACCGGGACCAGTTCGATTTTGACATCGACGGGGCCGTGGTCAAGGTCAACTCCCTCTCCCAACGGGCCGCCCTGGGCAGTACCGCCAAGGCCCCCCGGTGGGCTGTCGCCTTCAAATACCCGCCGGAGAAGAAGGAGACGCGCGTCACCGATATCGTCATCCAGGTGGGCCGCACCGGCGTGCTGACGCCAAAGGCCATTTTGGAGCCTGTGCGGCTGGCCGGCACCACGGTCACCAACGCCACTTTGCACAATCAGGACTTTATCGCCGAACGGGATATCCGCGTGGGCGACACCGTCCTTGTCCAGAAGGCGGGGGAGATCATCCCCGAGATCCTCAGCGTCAACCTCTCCAAGCGCCCCGCCGGTTCCGTGCCGTATCAATTCCCCACGGTCTGCCCCGAGTGCGGGGCGGAGGTCAAGCGGGACGAGGGCGGCGCGGCCATACGCTGTCAGGGCGCGGAATGTCCCGCCCAGCGCCTGCGGCACATCGTCCATTTCGCCTCCCGGGCGGGGATGGACATCGAGGGGCTCGGCACGGCGGTGGCCCAGCTCCTCATCGACAACGACCTCATCCGTTCGCCGGGGGATATCTATTCTCTCGCCGTTCAGGATGTGGCGGCGCTTCCCGGACTGGGCAAAAAATCCGCCGAGAATCTTCTGAACGCCATTGAAAATTCCAAGTCCAACGGGCTTGCGAAGCTCCTGGGCGCGCTGGGCATCCCCCAGGTGGGACAGGCGGCGGCCAAGGTGCTGGCGCGGCGGTTCGGCTCCATGGAGGCACTGGAAAACGCCTCGGAGGAGGAGCTGACGGAGGTGGAGGACATCGGCCCCGTCACCGCCCGGAATATCCGCGCCTGGCTGGATTCCGACCAGGCACGCCACCTGCTGGGCCTTCTCCGGCGGGCCGGCGTAGACATGACCCATTCGGAGGACGCCTCCGACAGGCGCTTTGAGGGCCGGACCTTTGTCCTGACGGGAGCGCTCTCCCGCTACACCCGCCAGGAGGCGGAGGAGCTGATCGAGCGTCTGGGCGGGAAAACGGCCTCATCCGTCTCAAAAAAGACAAGCTTCGTGCTGGCCGGGGAGAACGCCGGAAGCAAGCTGACAAAGGCCCAGAGCCTGGGGATCCCTGTCATCACGGAGGAACAGTTTGAGGAAATGGCGCGATAAGCGCCCAGCGTACACCGAGGTACCCACATGAAAAACAAAAGAACTCTTTCCCTGATCCTTGCCCTGGCGATCCTTTCCACCTTTACGGCCGCTTACGCCGCGCCCCTGACCCCCACCGGGGAGACGGTCTATCATAACCGCGCGGAGATCGCCCGGGGCCTCTTTTACGACAATTCGATCCTCGTCAATGCCAACGGCAAGCGCGTGGAGACCTTCTCCCTGGAGACTATGCCCGGAGGGCCGGTGTATCCTATCGTGGCCTTCGGGGACGTTATCAACGATTTTATGACCATCGACGACGTCATCGCCAACGCCGAGGAGCGGGGCCTTAACGTCCTCGGCGGCATCAACGCCGACTTTTTCTACAGCTCCCGGAGTCTCCCGCTGGGGGCCGTCATCGCCGGTGGACGGTATCTTTCCAACAACAGCGACGAAAACATGCTGGGCTTCGATGAAAACGGCGCGTTCTTCTCCGACCACCCGGTCATTGACATCACGCTGGAGAACCTGGGCGGCGGGGAGACGGTGGACAAGCTCACCGGGGAAGTCCGCTCCAACGCTGGGAAGACGGTGGAGGTCCATCAGTTCAATAAAGTCCGCATGGCCGGAAGCGGCATTTTCCTCTATGATTCCGGCTACGACAGTGTCTCCACCGGGACTAACCTGGACGGCTGGGCTGTGATCTTCCGCATCCTGGAGGGCTCCATGACCGTCTCCGGCCAGATGAGCCTCCTGGTGGAGCAGGTCATCCCCTCCGGGAAGGACTACCCGCTGGACGGGGAGCACATGGTACTGACCGCCCAGGCCGCCAGCGCCTTTCCCACGGAATATACGAACTTCAGCGTAGGGGACCGGGTCACCCTGAAAACCACCTGCTCCGACGAACGCCTCGCCGGCGCGCTATACGCCACCGGGTGCGGCGACCTCTTAGCCCACGAGGGCAAAATGACCGACAGCGCCGGTTGGGATCAGGCGCTGATCGCCGTCCACCCCCGGACGGCGCTGGGGATCAAGCCGGACGGCAGCATTATCGCCTACGCGGTGGACGGGCGGCGCAGCAGCTACTCCAACGGCGCGCTTTTGGAGAACATCGCCGCCGATCTTCTGGCCCGCGGCTGCAGCGAGGTCATCAATCTGGACGGCGGCGGCTCCACCGTCATGAGCGTCAGGCTCCCCGGGCAGGAGCACAGCGCCATCGTGAACCGTCCCTCCGGCGCGGTCCGAAAATGCGCCACCTACATACTCTTTGTCTCCGACGAGAAGCCCACAGGCCGGGCCTCCCGGCTCCATCTTCAGGAGGACGGCTCGTTTATCCTGGCGGGGGCCTCCATGCCCCTGACCGCCCTGGCCACGGACAGCGCGGGCCTGCCCGCGCCGCTCCCCGGGGATATCACCTTCTCCTGCCTTAACGGAACCGTTGAAAACGGCGTTTATACCGCCGGAGCCGCCGGGGTAGATACGATCACTGTCTCGTCCGCCTCCGCCGGGATCTCCGGTCAGGCATCCGTCCATGTGACGGCTACAGTGGATACGCTGACGCTGACGGACGCCGCCACCGGCAAAGCGCCCGCCGTCACCGGTCTGGAGGGGAACGTTTCCGTCACCCTCTCCCTGGCCGCCACGGTTCTCTTGCGGCCCGTCACGGTGGGGATCTCCCAGGCCGAATTTACCCTCACCGAGGGGATGGGATCGGTCACGGAGGGCGTCCTGACGCTCAAGCGGGGCCATGTCCTCAGCGGTGAGCTGACCGTAAGCCTGGGGGGCTGTCAGAAAACCGTTCCCGTGAGCTTTGAAAAGCCGGAGGGCTTCTCCGATACCGTCGGACACTGGGCGGAGGAAAGCATCCGGCGCCTCCACGACAACGGCGCCGTCGACGGCGTGGGCGATAACCGGTTCGATCCCGACGGCGTCATCACCAGGGCGGCCTTTGTCACGATGATCTGGAATTTCCTCGAAAAACCCGCCTCAGACACGCCCTGCACCTTCCCGGACGTGGCCCCGGGGAGCTGGTACTATGAGCAGACGGCCTGGTCCCAATCCGTGGGCCTGATCCTGGGAAGGGACGACGGCAGCTTTGACCCCGACGGCCATCTGACGCGGGAGCAGGGCTTCACCATCCTGTACCGGCTCCTCAACGACCTTTTAAGGCGCGAGCTTCCGGCCCCGGACAGCAAGGCGCTGGCGGGCTTTACGGATACCGGCGACGTGGCCTCCTATGCTCTGGACGCCACGGAAAGCCTCGCCGCTTACGGGCTGGTCCAGGGGTCGGGCGGGCGACTGATGCCCCGCAAGGAGATGACCAGGGCGGAGGTAGCCACGCTCCTGGCCAGGGCCTTTTTCTGAGAACGGTAAATACCCCGCGGGAAAAAATATACTGTTAAGGAGGACGTAAGATGGCTGTACATGTCGTCAACGAGGCGCGCCGGTGCCTGCACTGTAAAAATCCCATGTGCCGCACGGGGTGCCCCATCAGCACCAACATCCCGGAGATGATCGAGCTTTTCCGCACCGGTCACAAGAAGGAAGCCGGGGAGATGCTGTTTGAGAACAACCCGCTCTCCGTTTTCTGCTCCCTGGTGTGCAACCATGAGAATCAGTGCGAGGGCCACTGTGTCCTGGGCCGCAAGGGCGCGCCGGTGCAGATCTCCAGCATTGAAAATTACATATCCGACGCGTACCTGGATGACCCGGAGCTGAAACGGGAACCCAGGGTAGGGCAGAGGGTAGCCATCATCGGCTCCGGCCCCGCCGGCCTCACCATCGCCGTGAAGCTGGCCCAGAAGGGGTACGATATCACCATCTTTGAGAGCAAATATAAGATCGGCGGCGTGCTGCGCTACGGTATCCCCGATTTCCGCCTGCCCAAGACGGTCATTGAGCGGTATAAAAAACAGCTTCTGCGGCTGGGCATCAAGATCCGGCCCAACGCCGCCATCGGCCTGGCGCTGACGGTGGACGATCTTCAGCGGGACGGCTATGAGGCCATCTTCATCGGCACCGGCGTCTGGAAGGCCAATAAGCTCAACGTCCCCGGCGAGAGTCTGGGGCACGTCCACTACGCCATCGACTACCTGGTGGACCCGGACGTGTTCATCATCGGCGAAACGCTGGTGGTCATCGGCGCCGGCAACTCCGCCATGGACGTGGCCCGCACGGCGCTGCGCAAGGGCTCGCGCCATGTGCACGTCTTTTGCCGGGAGCCCAAGGCCGCCGCCAGTGAGCGGGAGCTGGATTACGCCATCGCCGACGGCGTGGATATGATGTACGGCATCGAGACGGTGGAGATCCGGGACGAGGGCGTGGTCTACCGCCAGCGGACCTTTGACGAGGAGGGCAACGTCACCGCCGTGTCGGAGCCCAGGCTGTTCCCCTGTGACAACGTGATCGTCGCCATTTCCCAGGGCGCCCAGAGCCGCATCGTCAACACCACCAAGGGCCTCCATATGAACGAGCGGGGCCTTCTGGCCACCGACGAGCACGGCCGCACCACCCGGGAGGGCATCTTCGCCGCCGGCGATGTGTCCCTGGGGGCCAAGACCGTGGTGGAGGCCGCCCGCAGCGCCAAGATCGTCGCCGACGAGATGGACCGCTACCTCACCGAGCGCCGCCAAAACCGCGTGGAAAAAGCGCCCGACAATCTCCCCGTGGTCAACCGTGCGGAGGAGTAAGCGTTTAAAATTAAAAACGCGACGGCGCGGATTTCTCCGCGCCGTCGATTCATATTTGAATTTCAGAACCGGTCACTTGTCGAAGGACGGGTTCATATAGTAGACGTTTTTCTGATCCAGCTTATCCAGCGTCCTGCCCAACGCCTCGCCGAAGCGCTGGAAGTGAACGACCTCCCGCTCCCGCAGGAACTTGATGACGTTGTTGACGTCCGGATCGTCGGAGAGTCTGAGGATGTTGTCGTAGGTGGTGCGGGCCTTCTGCTCCGCGCCCATATCCTCGGTGAGGTCCGTGATGGTGTCGCCCTTGACGCCGATGGTGGCGGCGGTCCAGGGGGTGCCGGAGGCAAACTGGGGATAGACGCCGGCAGTGTGATCCACATAGTAGGTGTCGAAGCCGGCCTTTTTGATCTCCTCCGGGGTCATGTCGCGGGTCAGCTGGTGGATGATGGAGGCCACCATCTCAAAGTGGCCCAGCTCCTCCACGCCGATGTCCGTAAGGAGCCCGCGAAGCTCCGGCGTGGGCATGGAGTAGCGCTGGCTCAGATACCGCAGCGACGCGGCGAGTTCGCCGTCAGGACCGCCGTATTGACTGATGATAAATTTTGCCAGTGCCGGGTTGGTGTTGCGGATCTTGACGGGGTACTGTAGGCTTTTGACATATGAAAACATTGCTTATTTACCCATCCTTTCGCAGTATTCCCAGGGCCAGGGGCCATCGGGCCAGCTGTACCTGTCGCAGTCCTCAAGCTGATCGAACGTCAGCGGGCCATAGAGCTTTACATAGCGGGCCATGCCCTCCCGCTTGAGGGCCAGGGTGTCGCGAAGGGCCTTGAAGGCATCCTTGTCGTCGGGGTGAGTATCCAGATAGAGCTGCAGCTCCTTGACCATAAAGGCCAGGGCCATCAGCTCCCCCAGAGGCGTGCCGGCGTAGGGATTCGTCTTGTTGACCATATTCATAAAGGGCAGGTCAAGACCGGGGAAGAGCGTCCCCCGGTTCAGGGCCTCCGAAGGCGCGTACATGGGCGGATTCTCCCCCTGGGGCGGCACCCAGGAGGTGGCGAGCGGCGCGCACATGGGCAGCATCCCGCACTTATACCCGCAGTCAGAGCCCATTTCAGGCTTCATATTTTCCAAATCGGTATTCCTCCAAATTTTAATGGACCAATGTCCACACCATCCTATGCGCGAGCCCCCGGATCGGTCAGAAATTTTTATTGAAATAATTTGAAAAAGTGGTTGACATTTGTTATCCAGTGTGCTATATATAAGATAACAGCTGTTATATAACTTTCAAGGAGGATGATTACCGATGAAGCTGTCCCTTTCGGACGGAGAATGGAAGCTGATGAATCTGCTCTGGGAGGAGAGCCCTCTGACCATCGGGTCCATGGTCGAAAGGCTGTCGGAGGACACAGGGTGGAGCAAGGCCACTGTCAATATCATGCTGGGGAGGCTTGCGGACAAGGGGGCTGTCTGGGCGGACAGCACCGGGAGGGCGAAGCTCTTCTATCCGAAGCTCACCCGGGACGACGCGGTGAAGCAGGAGGCCCGGAACACGCTGGCACGGATCAGGACGGGCGGCCTTGGCCTGCTGGTCAACACCATGGCGCGAGAGTGCGCCCTCTCCGACGAGGACATCGAGGAGCTGTACCGGGAGCTTAAGAAGGGGAGGGGCGAGCATGACTGAGCTTACATGGATCCTCACCGGCTGTCTGCTGATCCTGGCGGTCATCGCCATCCGGCGCTTCCTCGGGCGGAGGCTGAGGCCGGGACTGCGCTACGCCCTCTGGGCGCTGGTGCTTATTAGGCTCCTCTATCCCGGAACGCTGTGGCAGAGCCCCGTCAGCGTGGCGTCGGCGGCCTCCGGATCGGAGCTCGTTCAGGACATGGAGACCCTGCGGGAGTTGGACGATATCCGTCTTGAGGAAAACGGTACCGTTACCGGGCTTTACCGGGACAACGGCCCCGTCCTCGCGCCGGGAGATCCCGGGGCGGACGCCTCTCAGGGCGACAGGGCCCCCGCCGGGAGCTATGTCCCGGTGGCCGTGGACGTGACCCCCCAGCGCTTTGAGCGGATGGAGCGGGTTTTGTCCGTGCGCCATGTACTGGGGATCGTCTGGCTGGCCGGTACGGCGCTGACGGCGGGTTTGATCGTCCTTACGAATTTGACCATGTATGTCCGGCTGAGAAAGCGGCGCGTGCCGGTGGAGGCCGCGTGCCCCGTGCGCGTCTGGGCTGTGGAGGGTCTGGATTCCTCCTGCCTCTTTGCCGGGAGCGTCTACATCAACCCCGAAACGGTGTACGATGACGAGCGGCTCGGCCACGTCCTGGCCCACGAGCTCTCCCACCGACGGCATCTGGATCCGCTGTGGGCGGCGCTCCGGTGCGCGGCGTTGGCGATACACTGGTATAACCCCCTGGTGTGGTACGCCGCCAACCTGTCCAGGCAGGACAGCGAGCTGTGCGCCGACGCGGGCGCGCTGAAGCGTCTGGGCGGAGACGCCTGGGACCGCTATGGCGCCACGCTGATTGAGCTCTCCAGAAGGCCCGTGGGATTTTCGCCCCTGTGCGCGGCCACCACCATGTCCGGCACGAAAAAGCAGTTGAAGGAGCGCGTGATCATGATTGCCAGAAGGCCCCGGGCCACTCTGGCCGTGGCGCTGGTGGCGCTGCTGATCGCGGCCATGGCCGTAGGATGCGCCTTTGCCGGCGGGAACGGCGATACGGGCACAAATAAGGGGGACGATACCGCCCATGACACTGACCGGGACACCACCGAGGATAGCACCGGGGACACCGGGGATACTTCCACGGAACCGGAGGACACCTTCAAGCTGCCCGGGGACGGCGACACGCTGGCATCCTTGCTGGACGGCGTGGTGAGCGTAAACGATCTGGAGCTTTCCACCAAGGAGTGGAATGAGTTGGAGGACCCCGTCAACGGCGGTAAAGCGGTGCTGGCGGAAAAATATCTTAAACTGCTCAGCACCACTGTCTGGAAAAAGACCGATCCCGGCGCGTATTCAGGCTATTTTACCGTAGTTCTCCAGCCCGCGTCCTGGGTCTCGTCACAGCCCTGGAAAATCACCGCCTTCCAAAACATCAGCGTCATACACCTGGAGACCTGGATCGGTGCCGTCTGGCTGGAGGCCAGCGATATCCCCGACGTGGAAGGAATTGACAGACGGGACATCTACACAACGCTTTATAACTGGTTTCTTGACGCCCGCACCGCCTCTAAGCTCAGCACCGGCGGTACGCCTATCACGGCGGAGGAGCTGTCACGGTGGCGTGAGACGCTCAGGGGCGAATACACAGCTGACGGCACGGGGTATCCCTCCTCCGTCAACGGCTTCTTCCGCTCCGACTGGTCCGACCCCAGGAATCTGGATCTGGGCGAGTTCCTGTACTACTTCGGCTGGCCGGAAGAATTTCATTTAATGGACGCAACATTTTATCATGAAGAGGACCCCTCCCAGGAGGAGCTTGCGGACGTATATCAGGCCGTTCAGGAGAGGAGCGGGGAGGAAGATACCGCCTGGCTGGATGCGCTGCCCTGCCACAAGATCCCCGCTTTCGTGGTGGACTATGTGCTGGAGAAGTACGCCGGGATCACCTTGGACGATATGAGCAAGGACTGGCGGAGCCAGCTTCTCTACCTGGAGAAATACGACTCCTTCTACACCTTCACCAGCGACTTTGGCCCAGGGGAGTTCTACCCCCTCTACGGCGAGCGTCAGGGTGACATCCTGACCCTCTGGTCGGGTGATCATGTGCTCACCATCCGCCAAAGCGGCGACCAATGGACATTCATCTCCCACCTTCCCCGCGGCGAATAACAGGATAAAGCTTCCCCCGTGCCTCACAAGAGGCACGGGGGATTTTCGTGTTTACTTTGTCAGCAGGATCAGGATCAGGAAGCCCATAGCGGCGCAGAAGCCCAGGCCAAAGAGCAGGAGAGAGTAGGAGACGCTTCCGGCGATGCGCTGGAGGGTGTAGCTCCGGCGGACGGCGGGGGTGTAGTCGCCCGGCTCATAATCCGCGTCCTCACGGGGCGGGATGGGCTTGGAGCGCAGAAGGGTATGGTTCAGCAGGGCCACGACCCAGTCGGTGAGGTTGTCCAGGATCCTGCACACCAACGCGCCCAGGAAGGGGAGAAGCTTTTCGATGAGGGGCCGGTAGAGAAGATTTTCCAGATCCAGCCACGCGGGCCATAGGTTTACATAAATCCTTCTCCCACTCTCATCCCGGCGCGTCAGGAGCAGACGGATGACAAGGAAATAGACCGCCACGCCGATGGCAAGGGAGATCAGCGCCCCTTTGAGGTTGGTAAGGGAGAACCAGGCCACGGCGTGCTCCAGGGCCTCGCCGTTCATGAAGCCCTGCATGAGCCGTGCCGCGCCGCCCATGACGGAAGTGGGGAACAGACCCATCACCGGCAGAGCCAGGGCCGGTAAGGCGATAGCGAGGGCGGATTGCCAATTCATATAGGGCTTTTTCTCCACGGGCTTATCGGGCTTTTCCACGAAAATCGCCACATAGAGCTTCGTCATATAGGCAACCGTCAGGCCGCCGGAGAGCAGGAACAGCCACTCCACCGCGTGATAGAGGCCCGTGGAAACGCCCCTCTCCGCCAAAAGCTCAATATACTCCACGATGGATTCGTGCAGAAGCGTCTTGCTGACGTACCCGTTCCAGAGGGGCACGCCGGCGATGCCCAGCGCCCCCATGAGAAAACAGACATTGAGAAGGGGCTTGTTCCGGCCCCAGCCGCGTATTTTGTTGAGATCCAGCTCGTGGAGGTTCATATACACCACCCCCGCGCACATAAAGAGCACCAGCTTGATGAGGGAGTGGTTCACCATATGCAGGCCCGTCCCCCAGACGGCCAGGGCGTTTTCTTCCCCCAGAAGCCCCTGCATCCCCGCGCCCACTAAAATGAAGCCGATCTGTGACATGGACGAGCAGGCCAGCGTGCGTTTCAGGTCGATGGAGAACACAGCCAGAACAGCGCCCAGGACCATGGTGATCACGCCCAGGGTCAGGATCACTTTGCCCCAGAGGGCGTCGCGCAGAAATACCCGCGCGGTGAGCACCAGGACGCCGAAGACGCCGGCCTTGGTGAGGATACCCGACAGCAGGGCCGAGGCCGGGGCGGGGGCCACCGGGTGGGCCTTGGGGAGCCAGATATGCAGGGGGAACATGCCCGCCTTGGCCCCGAAGCCAAAGAGGATCAGCGCGCCGGGGAGATAGAGGACGGAGCCGTCCGCCAGGGCCTCCACCGCGCTGTGGAGCCGGTCAAAATCCAGCGTTCCCAGCCGGTGCTCCAACAGGAAGAGGCCCATCAGCATGACCATGCCGCCGATGACCGCCACGGCCAGGTAGGTAGTCCCGGCCCGCATGGCGGCGGGCTTTTCGTCCTGGACCACCATCACGTAGCTGGTGAAGGACATGATCTCAAAGAAGATGAAAGTGGTAAAAAAGTCGTTGGAGAGGAACACCCCCGTCGTGGCCCCGCAGGTCAGGAGCGTAAAGAGATAATAGCGGCTGCGGTTCCGGTAGTGGGCCAGGTACTCCCTGGAGAAGACCGTCGTCATCATCCACATGAGGGCGGCGATCAGGGCGTAGAGGGCCCGGAAGCCGTCCAGCTTAAAGAAGAGGCCCCGTCCGCAGATCCCGGGGAGGGAGAGGGAAAATTCACGTCCGCCGCACACAAAAGCTAAAAGGACGGCGCAGAGAAGAAACTCCGCGATCCCCACCGCGTCCGCCAGGTAGTCCCGGGCGGTCTTGCTCCGGCGGCCCACCAGATAGGCCGCGAAAGCGCCCAGCATGGGGAAAAAGACCGGCAGAAGGAGAATCAAATCGTTCACAGCCATCGCCTCCTTACAGCGTCCCCGCGGCTATGCGGGAGAGAAGCTCTAAAAGTCCCTCGGAGCCCATGCCCAGGGCAGCCATGGCGGCCATGAGGACCACAAAGGGGAGCTTCATGTACCAGTTGGGATCCCGCGCCATCTCCAGACCGTGTCCGCCCTCGCCCGCCGGCGGGAAAAAGGCGTTGACCACGGGGGTGAACAGGTAGCAGGCGGTGAGAATGGCGGAGACGAGCAGCGCCGCCACGCCCAGCGTGGGGAGAAGGCCGCCCTCCGAAAGCGCCGCCGTGGCCAAGTTCCATTTGCTCAAAAAGCCCGGCAGCAGCGGCACGCCCACCAGCGCGGCGGAGGCCACGGCGAAGGCCGTAAAGGTCACGGGCATATACCGGCCCAGGCCCGTCAGCTCCGGCACAAATTCCCGGTGGGTCTTGTACATGACGGCCCCGGCGCAGAAGAAAAGGGTGATCTTCATGACGCCGTGGAAAAGCATGTGGCTGAGCGCCCCCGCCAGCCCCGCCGGGGTCATCAGGGTGACGCCGAAAAGAATATAGGAGAGATTGCTGACGGTGGAATAGGCAAGCCGCCGCTTCAAATGCTGTTCCCGGAGGGCCATAGCGGAGCCGAACACGACGGTGAACACCGCGAAGGACATGGCGGCAGCCTGCGCCCAGGTGCCGCGCAGAAGGGCCGTACCGAAGCAGTAGAAGGTCACCCGCATCACCGCGAAGGCGCCGGCCTTGACCACCGCCACCGCGTGGAGCAGGGCCGTCACAGGCGTGGGAGCCACGCCGGCAGTGGGGAGCCAGGAATGGAAGGGGAACACCGCCGCCTTGACGCCAAAGCCGAAGAAGCAGAGCAGATAGGCGATCAGCACCAGGGTGCGCCGGGGCGGATCGGCGCTCATGAACCCGCCGTAGGCGAAGGTCAGGGACGGGTCGCCGTAGGCGTAGAGCACGATGAGTCCCAAAAAGGCGCAGGCCGCGCCACCGATGGAGAAGCCCAGATATTTCATGCCCGCCCGAACGGAACGCCTGTCGCCGGAGTGCATCACCAGGGGGAGCGTGGCCAGCGTCAGAAGCTCGTAAAAGAGATACAGCGTGATGAGATTGGCGCTCTGGGCGATGCCCAGGGTGACGCCGTAGGAGACGGTGTAAAAGGCAAAAAATCTGTCGTCCCCGCCCTCGTGCTTGATGTACTCAAAGGCGTAGAGGGAGGAAAGGGGCCACAGGAACGCCACCAGCCCCGCGAAAACGCCCGTCAGGCCGTCAAAGGCCAGGACGATGTGGAGCTTATCCGTCAGGGGAAAGACCGTCAGCGGCCCTTCAGGGCGGTCAAGGAGCAGGCAAAAAACGATGAGCGAGGTCAGCACAACGGCGGATCCCACATAAATCTCCCGGTGAAGCCGCTTTTTGAATCTCCAGAGGGGCAAAAGCGCGCCGGAGAAGATGGGCAGGAGGATCGAGACGATCATAAGAGCTTTCATAGCGCGCCTCCCTTCAGACGAGCGTCCCCGCCAGGGCGGAGACAAAGCCGGTGATCAAGCCGGGGAAAAGGCCGGTCAAAAACGTCAGAACGGTGAGAAACACCAGGGGAAGGGTGATCCAAAGCGTGGGCTCACGTTTTTGAAGGGTGGAGTAGTCAAAATCCGCGCCGGGGAGGAACGCGGCAATGGAGATCGAGACCAGATACCCGGCGGTGAGCAGGGCGCTGATCAGCAGGACGACCGGGCCGAGCCAGGAAAAAACAGGTATGCCCGATCGCAGAGCGCCCTGGGCCAGATACCACTTGCTCACAAAGCCCCCCAGGGGCGGGATCCCCACCAGGCCCAGTGAACAGAGGGTGAAGCACCACATGGTGACGGGCATCTCCTTGCCGATGCCGCGAAGCTCCCGCACATCCTTCCGGCCGGTCTTTAAAATCACCGCGCCGGCGGTGAAAAAGAGCGCGTCCTTGATGGCGGAGTGGACGGCCACATGGAGCGCCGCGCCCACAAGGGCCGTGGGCTCCAGAAGCGCCAGCCCGAACAGGATATAGGACACCTGGCTGACGGTGGAATAGGCCAGGCGCTTTTTGAAGATTTTTTCCTTGTACGCCAGCATGGAGCCCAGGAACACGGTGATCAGCGTCAGGGTGAGTAAGGCATACTGCACCCAGGTCTCCCGCAGAAAACCGGCGCCGAACTGGTAAAAGACCACGCGGATGACGCTGAGCACGCCGGCCTTGGTGATGACGCCGGACAGCAGGGCGGAGGCCCCGGCGGGCGCCTCCGGATGGGCGGCGGGCAGCCAGGCGTGGAGGGGGAACAGGCCGGCCTTGGCCCCGAAGCCCAAGACGGAGAGGAAAGCGGCGGTCAGCAAAAGCGCCTCATGTCCCACAACCTTGTCCGGATCCAGCACGCCGCCGGGGACAAAGGCCGTGGAGACGCCGTAGGTATGGAGGACAAAAAAGCCGAAAAGGCCCAGGCACGCGCCGAAAACGGAGTAGAAAAGGTACTTGAGGCCCCCGCGCCTGGCCGCCCCCGTCTGGGTGTGGAGGGCCAGGGGCGCGGAGAGCAGGGTCATCAGCTCAAACCCCAGGTAGAGCGTCAGATAGTTGCCGGCAAAGCAGAGCACCATCAGCGCGCCCTCCGACAGGAGCAGAAAGGCGTAATACCGGCCCCGGTTCTCCTCGTGGAGCATATATTCCTGGGAAAAGAGGCCGGACATCAGCCACATAAAGGCCGCCAGAAGCGAAAAGAGCTTCCCGAAGCCGTCCAGGGAGAGGGTGAGACAGAGACCGGCGGACAGACGCGCCAGCGTCAGGCTGTCCCGGACAAGGAGGGCGCAGAGGACCGTGAAGACAAGCTCCGCCATCAGGATCCCCACCACAAAAAAGCGGCGGGCGCCGTCGTTTTTCAGCGCCTTAACGTTCAGCGTAAAGGCCGCCGCCACGGGCAGGAGAACGGGGAGCAGGAGAAGATACCGTGTTTCCATACGCGCCTCCCTCACATGCCGAACAGGGCCAGGCCCTGCCGCACCGCGCCCACCACATATTCGGAGAACGCCCCGAAGCCGATGTTGAGGAGCACGAAAGCCACCGTGGCAAAGGCGTAATCGGCCCGATAACGCACGCGCAGGCCCTTGTATTCCGCCTGTTCACGCGCGGAAAACAGGTTGAAGATCACGGGGACGTAGTAGAGGGCGTTCAACAGCGTACTGACGGCAATGGCGATCAGGGCCATGACCGTGGTGACCGTCCCCGACTCCAGCGCGCCGGCGGTAAGCTCCAGCTTGGTGACAAAGCCGGCGAAGAAGGGGATCCCGATCATGGACAGGGCGCCCACGGTGAAGGCGAGTCCGCCCAGGGGATCGCGCCGGCCCGCGCCGGCGATGGCGTCCATGGACTTGTGGCCGCCGGAAACGTCCATAAAGCCGCCGGCGGCGATAAAGAGCATGGGCTTGGTGATGGCGTGGACCAGGATCTGTACGCAGGCCGCCGTGACGCCCAGCTCAGAGTGGAGGCCCAGCCCCAGGTAGATATACCCCACCTGGGCCACGGAGGAATAGGCCAGCATCCGCTTCAGATCCCGCTCCCGGAGCGCCCCCACGGAGCCGAGGATCATCGCCAGCGCGCCAAAGACGAACAAAAACCAGCTGACCTGCTCCGAGACAATGATCTCCAGGCCGAAAACGCGGTAGAAGATCTTGATCAGCACAATGATGTAGCCCTTCAGCACAAGGCCGGAGAGAATGGCGCTGGAGGACGCCGTGGCGCTGCCGTGGGCGTCGGGAAGCCAGGAGTGGAAGGGAAAGAGAGCGCTTTTGACGGCCAGTCCCACGGAGAAAAGGCCGATGATCACGGTGAGCGGCAGGGAATATTCGCCGGTGGCGAAGATCGTCCGCACCTTTTCCGCGATGCTGGGCATGAGAAGTTCGCCGGTGATGCCGTAGAGAATGACGATGCCCAGGAGAAAAAGGCCGGAGCCCAAAAGGCTCATGATCAGATACCGTGTGGTGGCCACCAGCGTTTTGGCGGAGCTTTTCAGCATCACCAGGGCACAGGAGGCGATGGTATTGATCTCCACGAACACATAGGCGGTAAAGAGGTCGTTGGTGTAGATCAGGGCGAACAGGGAGCTCATCAGGAGCGAACACATGGTAAAATAGAGATTCGTCTTTTCCGGCTCGCAGTCGGCGAAGATGTGGTGCATCCCGCCCAGCAGGGAGAGAAGCATCACGCCGGAAAAGGCCGTGGCCATCAGCGCCTCCAGCACCCCTACGCGGATCTCGTTGCCCCAGGGGGCGTTCCACTTGCCCATGCGGTAGATGTAATACTCTCCTGTCTTCAGGGTGTAGAGAAG
The DNA here is from genome assembly GCA_947631845.1 of uncultured Oscillospiraceae bacterium. Taxonomy (GTDB): domain Bacteria; phylum Bacillota; class Clostridia; order Oscillospirales; family Oscillospiraceae; genus RUG626. The sequence continues at coordinate 58,807 of CANRMY010000001.1, forward strand.
GACGCTGAAGCTCATCAGGGTCGTCAGCGTCAGCCAGACAAGGCAAAGCCCCCGGGCCTTCTTTCCCTTGAGCACGGCGCAAAAGACGCCGCAAGTCAGGGAGAAGACGATGGTGATAAAGGGGAAATTCTGAACAAGCTCCATCAATCCCGCTCCTTTCGGGCAAGATGCGTGATCTCGTCGATGTCCAGGGTGTGGAACCTGTCATAGAGCCGGCAGGTGAGGGCCAGCAGAAAGGCCGTCACGGACACGGAGACCACGATTCCGGTGAGCACAAGGCCGGTAGGGATGGGGTTGACGTACCGGGAGGGATCCGTATTGCCGTCGGTGATGATGGGGGCCAGACGGCCGGCGATGTACCCCTTGGCGGCCAGGAAAAGATAGAGCCCGGAGTCCATGAAGTTGAGGCCGATGATCTTCTTCAGCAGATTGCGGTGCATGAGCAGCGTGGTGAAGCCGATGCCGAAGAGGATCATGGCGGCAGTCTCATAATAGTTGGTGAAAAGACGCTCTAAAAACGCGGGCATATCAAAGCCCTCCCTTCCGAAACAGGGCGTAGAAGCAGTACATGGTGCAGGCCACCTCGAAGCCCACGGCGATGTTGATGGGCAGGATGAGGCCGCCGCTGACAATGCCGCCGGGGATCCCCAGCCAGACGTGATCGTCCCATCCGTTGGCGCCCATGTAGATGAAATAGGCCATCAGCAGGGCGTAGACGGTGAGGCAGGCGGTTTTGACCGCGTGGTACATCTCGTCGCCGAAAAAGCGCTCGGTGCGCTTAAAGCCGAAGGCCACGGAGTTCAGGATCAGCCCCGCTCCCATGATGGCGCCGCCGGAAAAGCCGCCGCCGGGGGAGGAGGTGCCGTTTAAGATCACATAGAGGCCGAAGATGAAGGCCAGAGGCACCAAAATTTTGGCGGCCTTCCGCAAAATGAGATCGCTGTTGGGCTCATAATCCATGTCCCCGCCCACCCTGTCGGGATCCAGCAGCTTCCCCCGTTTGCGCTCGGAGGGATCCACCCGCAAAAGGACGATAACGCTGCAGGCGGCCACAAAGAGGACGTGGGCCTCTCCCAGCGTATCAAAGCCGCGGTAGGCGGAGATCATGCCGGCCACGGCGTTGGTGGCACCGGTCTCCTCGATGGATTTGGAAACATACCGCTCCACCACCTCGTTGACCGCCGGGTTTTCGGCGCTTCCAAAGGCAGGCAGGAAGCTGACCACTGACAGCAGGACGCCGATAAGCGTCACGCAGATGAAGACGGAGGCGATGCGGTAGAGGTCGCGGAACAGCTCAAATCCCTTTTGGGAAAACCAGCTCATAAGCCGCGCGCCTACGGGCTTTTCGGCGTGCTGGACAGAGTGGAGCCAGCGGTTTTCCGGGATGTCGGTATCCAGCGTGTCCTTTTGGGCAGGGGAGAGGGTGTAATCCTCCTCCCGGAAGGAGCCGCTCTCCACAAAGGAGACAAGCCGCGCAAGAAAGCCGTCACTCCTCATCGCTGTCGTCCTCCTCCCGCTTGGCGTCCTCGGCCTTGATGGCGTGGATCTTCTTGAGGGTGGCGAAGAAGAGCAAGCTTGTAACGCCGGCGCCCACAGCGGCCTCAGTGATGGCCAGATCCGGCGCCTCCAGCGTCAGCCAGAGCACCGACATGATCAGCGAGAAGCCCATAAAGATGATGATGGAGGCCAGCAGATTCCGGGTCACGCTGACCGATATGGCGCAGATGATGAGAAACGCCAAAAGGATCCCTTCAAAAAGCGTCATTTTTCTTTTTCCTCCTTCCGTATGTCCTCCAGGGCCTGGCGGCGCATCTCCACAGTTCCGCGCTCGAAGCCCTGCTCGTCGGAGTCGTCGGTATTGGCCTCGGCGGAGTATTTCCCCACGGTCATTTCCATCAGCATGATGAGGTGGCTGGCCACAGGGCTGGTGATCCACACCAGCGCAACGACAGCCAGGAGCTTCAGCGTGGTCACGTTGAGCCCGTTGTAAAAGCAGGCGCCCAAAATCACTCCCAAAAGGCCCAGAGTGTCGCCCAGGGCGGCGGAGTGCATCCGGTTCAGGGCAAATTTAAAGCGGAAGTTCCCGATAACGGAGGTGACGATGAAAAAGAGACCGAAGGCGAGGCAGAATGTGCCCAAAAGGAAGCGGATCCAATGCGCTGTCATGAGTTATCCCTCCTGTGATGGCGTTCCGCGTGGGCCTTACGGGTGGCCCTGCGGTTTTCCCGGTGGCGCTGACGGCTCTTTTGCTGGTCAAGCCGCCACTGGCGGTAGACGCCGATATCCATTTTGGTGAGGACCGCCACGGCCAGAAAGCTGAACATGGCGTAGACGATGGCGATATCCACCAGCCAGTCCTCCCGGAGCCGCAGGACCAGGCAGACGATAAGGCAGATGGACTGGGTGCCGATCATATTGACGCCCACGATCCGGTCGGACATCCTGGGGCCGATAAAGGTCCGCGTCAGCATCGCCAGGGCACAGGCGGCCAGAACCACCATGGCGGCGGTCAGGATGGGCGGAGCCAGCGTTGTCAACGGATCCATGTCACATCTCCTCCCATTTCTCCAGCTTCTCCACGAAACAGCTTGAGTCAAGCCCCTGTCCCATGGAGCGGTCAAGGCAGTGTACCCGGTACTCCCCGTCCTTCAGGCTTCCGGTGATGGTACCGGGGGTCATGGTGATGCAGTTGGCCAGCAGAACGCGGCCCGTCTCGGTTTTGACTCTGTCGGTGGTGAAACGCGCCACCACGCTGTCAGGCTCCTTTTTCGTGTAGATGAAGGGCAGCAGGGCCAAGCAGGACTTGACGATCTCCCGGAGCAGGACAGCAAAAAGCACCAACAGCCGGGGCAGCCGCCGGACGGTGTCCCAGTCGCGCTTCAGACCGTAATGCATAAACCGGCAGCAGAAAATATACAGCGCCGCCGTGATGACAAGGCCAAAGAGGACGACCTCCAGACTCACCCTGCCGTTCAGAAGGATCCACACCGCGAAAAAGAGCACGAACATGAGGCAGACTCCTTTGAAAAGATACACATATTTTAGTGATTTGGAGCGTTGTTGTAAACATTCAGAATTCATAAAATTCCGGGCCAAATAAATAAAAATTAGTGATTTTTTCAAGTTATGTGATATAATCAGTATAGACGCCTGCTCCCCGACATATTTTTGGACCGAAAGGGGAGAGGTCCAAATGAAAAAAGCTTTTCTGTTCCGGGCGATCCTGGCCCTGGCTGTTGTAGGGCTCGCCGCGGGAGCGGCGACGCGGTTGGCGTATATATCCCGCCCCCGTGCGGCGGCACGGATCATGAGCACGGGGCGAAACGAGAGGACGCTGATCCTCGACCCAGGCCACGGCGGGGCCGACGGCGGCGCCGTTTCGGTGACGGGGACATATGAGAGCCAGATCAACCTGGCCATCGCCCTGCGGTGCCGCGCCCTGGCGGAGCTCTACGGCGTTGACACAGTGATGACCCGGGAGAGCGAGACGCTGGACTACCCGGAGAGCGCCTCCACCATTCACGCAAAGAAGGTCTGGGACACAAAGGCCCGCGTGGAGCTTGTCAGCTCCACCCCCTACGCCGTGCTGATCAGCATCCACCAGAACAAATACACCACCGCGTCCCCCCACGGCAGTCAGGCCCTGTACGCCAAAACCGAGGGGAGCCAGGAGCTTGCCCAGGCCATGCAGTCGAATCTGTCCCAGGTGACAGGGGAGAGCAAGCGGACGGCCGCGCGGATAGGGGAGAGCATATACCTTATGAACCATGTGGATTGTCCCGCCGTGCTGGTGGAATGCGGCTTCGTGTCCAACGTTCTGGAAGCAAAAAAGCTGGAGGAGCCGGCCTATCAGCTGAAGCTGGCAGCCGTCATCGTGGGCACGTATCTGAACAGCGTTTGTTAACATAACATATGTTCAACATTATGTTAAGTAAACATAATGTTGTCATCAGTTTACATAATATTCGTCTAAATCTGGTTTACATAACATAAGGAGACAGAGAGATGAAAGCAAAGACGACCTTTTTCTGCACCGCCTGCGGGAACGAGTTTCCCCGCTGGAGCGGACAGTGTTCCGCCTGCGGGGCCTGGAACACCATCGTGGAGGAGCCGGTCAAAAAGGAGGAGAAACGTCCTGCCGCCGGGGCGGCGAAGGGCTTTGCCGCCAAGCGTCCGGTGCCTCTCAAGGAGGTCGACGTCACCGAGGAGATCCGGTTTGATACGGGTCTGGGGGAGCTCGACCGCGTCCTGGGCGGCGGCGGCGTCAAGGGCTCGCTGGTGCTGGTGGGCGGCGCGCCGGGGATCGGAAAATCCACACTTTTATTGCAGATCTGCGAGCACATTGGAAAGGAGCACAGCATTTTATATGTGACGGGCGAGGAATCCGAACGTCAGCTGAAAATGCGCGCCCAGCGGCTCCATGTGCAGAGCGACAATCTGTTGATCCTCTCGGAGACGAATATCTCCGATATCCTTGAAGCCGTCAGCGAGACATCTCCCGAAATCCTCATCATCGATTCCATCCAGACATTGTATTCACCGGAGCTCAACAGCGCCCCCGGCAGTGTGGGCCAGGTCAAGGATTGCACCATGACCCTGATGCAGCTGGCCAAGGGCTCCGGCGTCACGGTTTTCGTCATCGGCCACGTCAATAAGGAGGGCGCCATCGCCGGGCCCAAGGTCCTGGAGCATATGGTGGACTGCGTCCTGTATTTTGAGGGCGATCAAACCGCCAACTACCGGATCTTGAGGGCGGCCAAAAACAGATTTGGTTCAACCAATGAGATCGGCGTTTTTGAGATGGCCGAGCACGGGCTTGTGGAGGTCCCGAACCCTTCCGAATTACTGCTGTCAGGGCGGCCCAAAAACACACCGGGAACATGCGTCACCTGTGTCATGGAGGGCTCCAGACCCGTCCTGGCGGAGATCCAGGCGCTGTTGACGCCCACCAATTTCAATGTACCCAGGCGCACCTCCAACGGCTTGGACTACAACCGGGCGATGCTGCTGTTGGCCGTGCTGGAAAAGCGCGGCGGGCTCAGGATCGGCGGCGCCGACAGCTATGTGAACGTGATCGGCGGGCTGTACATCGACGAGCCGGCGGCGGATCTGGCGGCCATACTGGCTATGGCGTCCAGCTATCGGGATATCCCGATCCCGGACGATCTGGTGGCCATCGGCGAAATCGGTCTGACGGGCGAGCTGCGCCAGGCGGCTCAGCTGGAAATGAGATTGTCGGAGATCGCGCGGCACGGCTTCAAAAGCGCCATCATCCCAAAACAGTACCGCGCAAAGGTCACAGCGCCGGCGGGCATGAAGCTTTGGGAGGCCCGATCCATCCGGGAGGCCATGGACTTGATTATCGGCTCCTGAATGCTTCCGGGCGCTCTTGCCCGTTTTTCCCTCCCCCACATTGAACAAAATTTTTATTTTGTTCAAAAATGTGTGGATTTTTTCGGGAGGGTGTGATATACTGGTTTTGCGCCCATCTACCGCTTCCCCGGCGTACAAAGGAGAATTATTATGGACTACCGCACAGAGGCGCCTGAGATCATCAGGAGCTTTCTCAACTACCACGAGAATATCGTCGGCCACTCAAGAAAAACCGTGGACGAATATTATCTGGACCTTCGGACTTTTTTCCGGTACATGAAGCTGATCCGTTCCGGTCTTCCGCGGGATACGGATCTCGAAACGATCTCCATCGCCGATGTGGACCTTGACTTTGTCCGCTCCGTCACGCTCTCCGATGTCTACGACTACCTGGGCTACATGTCACGGGATCGGGTCCGGAATCAGAACGCCAACGACCCGGAATACGGCCTGAATTCCGCCTCCCGCGCCCGCAAGGTGTCTACCATCCGCTCCTTTTATAAATACCTGACCTTGAAAACGCATCAGCTGGAGTCCAACCCCATTCAGGATCTGGACTCCCCTAAGATCATGAAATCTCTGCCCCGATATCTTTCGCTCAATGAATCTGAGCGGCTTCTGGACAGTGTGGATGGAAAAAACAAGGAACGAGATTATTGCATCCTAACGATTTTTCTCAACTGCGGACTGCGTATATCGGAATTGGTGGGGTTAAATTTAACAGATGTCCGGGCAGATCACTTGCGGGTGCTGGGCAAGGGCAGCAAGGAGCGCGTCGTATACATAAACGATGCCGTGGTGGACGCCATCAACGATTATCTGGCGGTGCGGAAGACCATCGCCCCCGGCGGTGAACGGGCCCTTTTCCTCTCCTCCCGCCGGGAGCGGATCAGCAAGTCCACCGTCCACGCGTTGGTGAAAAAGCACCTGGGCGCCGCCGGGCTGGACGAGACGAAATACTCCGCCCACAAGCTCCGCCACACCGCCGCCACCCTGATGCTCCATTCCGGCGTGGATGTGCGCACCCTCCAGGAGCTGCTGGGGCATGAGCACCTGAACACCACGGAGATCTATACCCACGTGGAAAACGAGGGCCTGCGCGAAGCCGCTATGCTCTCCCCTCTCGCCGGCCACAAAAAAGCGGCAAGTCCGGCTGACGAGGACGACGAGAAATGAGCGGTTGGACAGGCTCCCCCTCCCGCCAATCCAGCGGACAGCCAGGGAAATCTTTGCGTAGGACAGGCCGGAGAACAGATTGAGGGAGGCGCAAAATGGGCGGTAAATTTGCGAATATCAATGTAAAATGTTCCGATATTGACGCTGTAAAGGCGTTTTTTCCGGACTATACAGTGAAAATGATATCGGACGGCTGGGTCACGGTGGCGAGTGAAAAGCTCCAATGGGGCGATACGCGGGGGCCGGCGAAAAAGCTCTCCGCCGCGCTCCCCTGCCCGGTGGTGACCACGGAGTATTTTGACGACGACTATGTGGAGCTTGCTGTCTTTCTCGGAGGAAAACGCGCCGCGAGGCATGTTCCGGCGGAATATGAGGGTTTCCCACGGGTTGTCGGAAGGCCCGGGGCGTGGCGCGACGCCCTGAATCTTACGGAATCGGATGAAAAGGCTTTGAAAACCGTCTTCAGGGAGGAGAACCCCGAGGGCTGTCTGCGGCTTTTGGAGGGCGTCCTGGGCTGTCCGCTGTGGGTCGAGGAGGAAACTATCGATCAGGTCCGGGCTCCCGACAGGACCTGTCTGGATCGGTACCTGGCCCGGAAGGACGCGGAGAGCGGGATAGAAAATCAGACGAGGCTGTCGCTTTCGGATGAGCTTCCCGGCAGCTTTGAACGCGGCGGCACGACGCTGCCCATCATGAGCCGGGACGATACGGGACTTGCCGCCTTTTGGGGCGTGAGGGACGAGCGCTTTCACAGGCTCGGCGACGTGTCCTTCCCGCCTTCCGAGCGGACGGCCGCCGGCGAGTGGCAGGAGTCCGTCCTGTCCCGGGGTATGTTTCTGGCATTTTTCCAAGGGCCGAACTGGAAAAACACGGTCTACACGATCTCGGAAGATGGCGGGATCCTGGACAAGTATGAGTACATAGACACCGGCTGCGTTTCCGATTGCAGCCGTTTCCTTGACCGGGACAGGATCATTGTAAGCGGCGTCTGCCGGAACATCCGGACGCATGAGAACGAGTGGGACATCGGCGTTCGTCACAGTGCCTACGGGGTCTACGCTCCCCTGCTCCTTCCGGGCGGGCGGCTGGTCTTTTGCTATGACTGCGGCGCGGGCAAAGCCTCGGAGAGCTTTCTTGTTACCGTTGGCTCAGACGGGAGAGATATGCGCTCCCGCAGGCTCCAGGGCATATACCATTGGAAAATGCCCACGGCCGCCGGGGACAGGCTTTTGCTGGGCTGTGAGAGGACGTTGACCTGCTATGATCCCTCCCTTGAAGAGCTTTGGAGCATGAAGCTTGACCAAAGCGTCTGGCAGGCCGGTCTTGCCGTTGTAGACGGGAACACGCTGTATATGTTCACCTACGACCGCGTCACCGCCATAGACCTTGCCGGTCATCAAGTGACCGCTCTGCGGGAGATTCCCCACAGCGAGGACTGTTTTATGGCGGGTGTCCTCCCCGGCGTGGGACCCATCGTCACAAACGGCGGCTCCGTCCTGCAGGTCTGGGACCGGGAACTCAAGCCTGTTTCACGGCACCGGGTGAAGGGGGATGTCGTGCGGGTCCTTTCCGGGGAGGGGCGGACGTTTGTCCTCGCCTTCTCCGACGCCCGGTCCGCTTCCGGCGCGCCGGAAGGGGGCGCGGCATGTATACGGATGTATGAGCTGACGAAATCGAGAGGTAAAATCCCTCGTCCCCGGACAGGCCATAGATCGTGAACGCTCCCGCGCCGCGTCGGAAACGACGGCGGAGCTTGACAGAAAGATTTGATTTTTTGGTCAGATTGAGGTTGCCAATTTAGCGCGTTGTTGATATAATATGGGGAACGGCTCAGAAACTGTTCCCTTTTTTACACGAAAGAAGGTTTGACTATGCTTCGTTACGCCATCGACGGCTCTGTGAAGCCGGAGCGGCACTCAAGCTACGATGTGGTCATTGTGGGGGCCGGGATCGCGGGGCTGTACTGCGCCCTGAACCTCTCCCCTTCCCTCAAATGCTGTGTCTTTGCCAAGGAGACCATCGATATCTCCAACTCCTGGCTGGCCCAGGGCGGCATCGCCGTGGTAACGGCGCCGGACGACGACCCGGAGCTCCATTTCAAGGACACCATCGTGGCGGGCGCGGGCCTCTGCGACGAGGCGGCGGTACACGTCCTGGTGGACGAGGGACCCCGGGATATCGCAGCGCTTATCAAAATGAACGTGCCCTTTGACCTCAATGAGTATGGCGAGCTGGACAGGACGCGTGAGGGCGGACACCACAAAAACCGTATCCTCCACGCCGGCGGCGACGCCACCGGGCGGGAGACCGTCAAGACATTGGCCTACATCGCCTCCCAGCGGGACAACATCATCTTCCGGGACAACACCTTCTTTGTGGATATCCTCACCGATGAAAAGGGCGTGTCCGGCCTCATCGTCAAGGACGACGACGGCAAGTACGAGACGGTGGCCACCCGGCATCTGGTGCTCTGCACCGGCGGCATCGGTCAGGTCTTTGAGTCCAGCACCAACCCCGCCGTCGCCACGGGCGACGGGCTGGCGGCGGCCATCCGGGCCGGCGCGGAGCTGCGCGGCATGGAATTCATTCAGTTCCATCCCACGGGTCTCTGGTCCCCCAACCGGGAAAACCGCGCCTTCCTGATCTCCGAATCCGTGCGCGGCGAGGGCGGACTTCTGAAAAATGCCGAGGGCGTGCGCTTCATGGTGGGCAAGCACGAGCTGGCGGAGCTGGCTCCCCGGGATATCGTGGCCAGGGGGATCTACAACGAGATGAAGCGGACTGGCGAGGATCACGTCTACATTGACATCACCTCTCAGCCCGAGGAGGAGCTGAGCCGCCGCTTCCCCACCATCTACAACGAGTGTCTGCGCCGGGGCATCAACATTTCGAAGGATTGGATCCCCGTCTGCCCCGTCCACCACTACATGATGGGCGGCGTCAAGACGGATCTGTACGCCCGCACCGCCGTCCACGGCCTCTACGCCTGCGGCGAGACGGCCTCCACCGGCGTCCATGGGGCCAACCGGCTGGCCTCCAACTCCATGCTGGAGTGCCTTGTTTTCGGACGGCGCGCGGCGGAGGATATCAACGCCACCTTCTCCCCCGCCCTGTCCACCTCCGAGGAGCTTCAACCGTCCCTGACGGTCAGGCCGGCGCTGGAACTTGATTTCAAGGCCCTGCGGGCGCGGATGCAGAAGATCATGAGCACCTATTGCTTTGTGATCCGCACCAGGGAGGGGCTGGAGACGGCGCTTCATGAAATGAGCGGGATCTTAGATCTGCTGTCCGCTGGCTTCAACAGCGACAAGGCCTATGACGAGGATCTGAGCCTCGCCATTATCTCCAAGGCCATCATCAAATCCGCTCTGGCGCGTCGTGAGAGCATCGGAGCGCACTACAGGGAAAGCTGATGGGAGGAAGCTATGAATACGATTGGACTTGACAAATTGATCCTGGACGCCCTCAGCGAGGATCTGGGCACCGGGGATATCACCACCGAGAGCTGCATCCCAGCGGATGCTGTCTCCACGGGCTTTTTCCGCGCCAAGATGGACGGCGTATTTTGCGGAATGGCCGTCCTGGAGCGGGTGTTTCGGCTGGTAGACGAAAAGGTCGCTGTCACGCCCCTGGTTTCCGACGGCGACCGGGTGAAAAAGGGCGAGAACATTGCCAAAATTACCGGCCCCTCCCGGAGTGTCCTGTGCGGCGAACGGGTAGCGCTGAACCTGGTCCAGCACATGTCCGGCATCGCCACGGCCACCCGCAAGGCGGTGGAGGCCGTGGAGGGCACCGGCGCCGTCATCGTGGACACCCGGAAGATGACGCCGGGACTGCGCGTCCTGGAGAAATACGCCGTCAAGGCCGGCGGCGGCCGAAATCACCGCTTCAATCTGGCCGACGGCATCCTCATCAAGGACAACCACATCGTCGCCGCCGGCGGCATCGCCCAGGCCATCGAGGCCGTGCGCCGCACCGCCCCGCACACCCTGAAAATCGAGATCGAGTGCGAGACCGCGGATCAGGTGCGGCAGGCTCTGGACGCCGGCGCGGACATCATCATGCTGGACAACATGTCCGTGGAGGACATGCGCGCCTGCGTCAAGCTCATTGACCGACGGGCCGTCACCGAGGCCAGCGGCAATATGGGCGAGCGGGATCTGCGGGAGGTGGCGGAGACCGGCGTAGACATCATCTCCATCGGCGCTTTGACCCATTCGGTGGCGGCGCTGGATATCAGCCTGAAATTTTCGGAGTGACAGAACTGCTTTTCCAGCTCATGCGTATTATACCATATCTAAAGTATCTTGTCAATAGTAAAACGTAAGAATAATTAAAAATATTTTTGAGCGCACAAACCCCCGACTTCTCAGCCGGGGGTTCCGTTTATATTTAATTAATATGGGTCACGCCCTGGGGTGGGCCTTGTTGTATACGTCCTTCAGCTGTTTTTTCACCAGCTGGGCGTAGACCTGAGTGGAGGAGATATCCGCGTGGCCCAGCATCTCCTGGATGGAGCGCAGATCGGCGCCGTTCTCCAAAAGGTGCGCGGCGAAGGAATGCCGGAGGGTGTGGGGCGTGATGTCCTTCTGGATCCCGGCTGTCTCCTGGTAGTGCTTCAAAACCTTCCAGAAGCCCTGGCGGGTCATGCGCTCGCCGTTGACGTTGACGAAAAGCGCCTGCTCCGTGGGCGAGGCCACCATCTGGGGACGGACAAGATTGATATAGTCGCTGACCGCTTTGATGGCGGCGGAGTACATAGGGATGAAGCGCTCCTTGTCATGGGTGGTACACTTGATGATGCCGGCGGACAGCTTCACATCGTCGATGTTGAGGCTTATGAGCTCGCTGACGCGGATGCCGGTGGCATACAAAAGCTCCAGCATGGCGCGGTCACGGTAGCCCTTCATGTCGGTACATTTGGGCTGGTCAAGCAGAAGCTCCACCTCGGCGCTGGTGAGGATCTGGGGGAGCTTCTTCTCCGCGCGCTCCACAGGGATATCAAACACGGGGTTCTGCTCCACGATGTTCCGGGACAGGAGGTAGTTATAAAAGCATTTGAGAGAGGCGAGATTCCTGGCGATGGTGGAGGAGGATTTCCCCGCGCCCCGCAGCCAGGCGATATAGCCGCTGACCGTCTCCTGGGTCACGGCGGTGACGTCGGTTCGGAGGTAACGCGTGAGATAATCGGAAAACTGGTTGATATCCCGGACATAAGAAAGATATGTATTGTTTGACACCTGCTTCACATCAGAAAGGTATCGCTCAAAGCTCTCTATATAATTATCTTTGGGCACATGGCCACCTTCCTTCGTATGAAGTCATGAAGCGACGGGGAGCGGAAAGATACCGGCCTCCATAAGGGCGCTCTCCCCCGCCGAGATCAGCAGCAGCAGGATCGCCGCCAGGAAAAAGCGCATGAACAGATCGGCGGTGTACGCGCCCGGCCCCGCGGGCGGCTGGCGAAAAAGCCCCACCCGGATAAGCTCGCCGGAGGCGCACATGGCGTCCACCGAAACAAGGAATAAAATCGGAACGGACAGCAGGGCCGTAAACCCCACCAGCACCATCCCCGCCGCGATCCCCTGGGACGCGTAAAGCCTCACAAGAGCCGCCAGCGTGAAGGAGAGCGTAAACCCCCGGACAGCCGCCACCGCCGGGATCAGCACCACGCCCAGCATGGTAAAGCTCAGCAGGATCGTCAGCAGATGATACCAGGCTACGCTCATGAAGACGGAGAGAAATCTGCCGTCGCCGTCGCCGGATAAGAGCGTCTGCCCATATCCGGAGAAAAATTCCGAGGCCGGATCCCCTTCCGTTATGCCGCCGGAGAGCAGGACGCCCAACAGGACACCCAGCAGGAAGCCCGCCGCGCACAACGCAAAAGCGGAAAGGCCCAGACGAGGTACGCGTGTAAAGCCCGGAGAAAGCTTTCTTTTGTTCATACTCAAATCACCCGCACAAGACTATGCGGGATTGGGCGGGAACATACCAAAAGTTTGTCCCCAACGGCGGCTCTTATATAATAACGCAACTGGAATAAATAATCAATAGAAAATCGAAATTTTGTTAATTATGCACATAAATTATGTTAACATTATTATGTTAACTATGTGTACCGCGGCGCTCAGAAGTCACCGGGAAGGCGCGCAACGTCGCTATATTTTGCAGTTCCGTTCCGTTATCGGCACAATATATAGGTAATCACATTGAAATTATGTTAACGTTGGCGTTTGATTACAGATTGTATTCACGTGGGCCGTCAATTTGCCGGTTATTACCTGCGCCTGCGGCGGCGATGTACAGTTATTGCGCCCGAGGCCAGCCCGCCACACAAGATGCTGAGGAAAACGGCGATATCGGCTCCGTCCATAGTTGTGCTCGTTTCCGATAAAAGCATTACGATCAACCTAACCAAAATGACAAGGGCGGACGTGGCGATCCCCGAGAGCAGGGCGGCCCCGTGGTTTTTCAGCCGCGCCGCCAGAGCGCCTACCGCCGCCGCCACAAACGCGGAGATCACCACGATCGTCCGCTCCGCCCCTTCCCCTACCCTGCCGGCGGCCACAAAAAGCGCCATAAACATGGTGATGGCCGTCGAGAGCGCCACGCACACCGCCGCGCCCAAAAGAGCGCCGGTCAGTATCCTTTTCATTTCGTTTTTTCCGTCAAGCTTTGCCATAAAAAAACCTCCCTGAGAACAAGCCTTGATAAGACTTATTCCCGGGAGGGGATAAAAATGCCTGATTCTTCTGTGGGGGCGGTTACGCCTTCTGATCCGGCTCCTCGGCGTCCTTGCCGGTGGAGGAGATGCCCCACTTGGCGATCTTGATGCGTACCCGATCCTCGCCTGTTTCAAAGGTGATAAAGTCGCCGGAGATGTTGACGATCTTGCCCACCATGCCGCCGATGGTGGTGATGTTGTCGCCCACCGCCAGGGAGTTGCGCATCTCCTCGGTCTTCTTCTTGCGCTTCTTTTCGGGGCGGATCATGAAGAAGTAGAAGACGAGGATGATGACCACCAGGTAGATGACCATGGTACCGATGCCAAAGCCGCCCATACCGGCGGCGGCATCCGTACCGTCGCCCGTGGTGCCGGTTCCGTCCCCGGCCGCGGGCATACAGCCGGCAAGCGTGAGAAGGAAAAGCGCCGCGCACATGACGACGACGGTAACGCGCTTAATAAGCTTTTTGCTGTTTGAAGACATAGTTGACCTCCGTTTTCTTATGAGAAGTAATTCTATTATACCATACCCGCCGCGCGGGGATGGTATAATGTGCCATGTTTTTCGGTTCCCGGCGTCAGCCGGGGAGAAAAACGGCTTAAAATCGGATATAATATCCGCCTCTGCGGATATTATAGCGTGCCTTTGCCGTAAATGCAAGAATTATTTGGCATGACCGTCATTTTCTTGTGCCAAGGATCTGGGAATAGCGGTTTCGGAACGCCTCAAAGCATCCGTCGTCCAGGCTTTGGCGGATCCTTTCGGCCAGCTTGTTGTAAAAATAGAGGTTATGGGCCACGGCCAGCCGGAGGCCCAGGATCTCCCCGGCGGCAAAGAGGTGGCGGAGATAGCTTTTGGAATACACCCGGCACACCGGGCAGTCACACGCCGGGTCGATGGGAGTATCGTCCCGGGCGTATTTTTCGTTTTTGATGTTGATGATCCCGTCCCAGGTGAACAGGTGCCCGTGCCGGCCGTTGCGCGCGGGCATGACGCAGTCGAAGAAATCAATGCCCCGGTACACGCCCTCGATGATGTTGGACGGCGTGCCCACGCCCATCAGATAGCGCGGCTTGTCCTTGGGCATATGCTCCTCCACCGCGTCTATGGTGTCGTACATCTCCTGGGTCGTCTCCCCCACTGCCAGGCCGCCGATGGCGTAGCCGGGCAGGTCCAGCTCGGCGATGGCATCCATGTTGTCACAGCGGATATCCTTATAGGTGGCGCCCTGGTTGATGCCGAAAAGCATCTGGCCGCGATTGACGGTGTCCTCCAACGCGTTCAGCCGGTCAAGCTCCGCCTTGCACCGCGCAAGCCAGCGGCAGGTCCGCTCCGCGGAGGCTTTGACGTAGTCGTAGGGCGCGGGCAGGCCGATGCACTCGTCCAGGGCCATGGCGATATCGGAGCCTAAGTTGGACTGGATGCGGATGGAGTCCTCCGGGGCCATAAAGACGCGCCGTCCGTCGATGTGGGAATTGAAGGCGGCGCCCTCCTCGGTGATCTTCCGCAGCTTCGCCAGTGAAAATATCTGGAAACCACCGGAATCGGTGAGTATGGGGCCCCGCCAGTTCATAAACTTATGGAGTCCCCCCATCTCCCGGATCAGCCCGTCCCCGGGGCGCAGATGCAGATGGTAGGTGTTGGACAGCTCGATCTGACAGCCCAGCTCCACAAGATCCCGGGCGGACAGGCCGCCCTTGATGGCCCCCTGGGTGCCAACGTTCATAAAAACGGGCGTCTGGACAGCGCCGTGGGGCGTGTGGAAAACGCCGCGCCGGGCACGTCCTTCGGTTTTCAGCAGTTCAAACATGAATCTCCTCCGTATGCTCTCCGAATCTTTTTCTCTCGATTATACACTATCCGGCGGCTCTTTTCAATATTGTCTTCCCGCCCGGTGAAAATTAAACAAAATTCGTCAGAATAACAGAAAATTCTCCTTGCAAAAACCGACATTGTTTGTTAAAATAAGGACTATGGACGATTTAAAAGAAAAAACTTCAAAAGTGTTGGGCGGCACCAAAGGCGCGCATACGGCAAAGAAGAATCCCGCTAAGCAAAAGAAAACGAAGCGGGTACTGATTTGCCTTATTTGTGTTGTCGTTGTGCTGGCCGCCGGTTATCTGACCGCGGTATATTCCAACATCCCCTTCATCGCCAATCTGCGGACGCTCTACATCGAGACCGCCATGAACACCCTGCATCACCAGTGGCTGGCCACCGCCTTTATCCCCGGCGATGTCATCGACAAGGTCATGGCCGATATCCAGGAGGAGATGGATAAAAACAAAATCGATCAGAGCGATCTGCCCCCCGGGCCGCCGGACACCACCGCTCCAACACAGCCGGTCGGGCCCGACACGGCGGATACGACGGATACGACGCCCCAAACAGAGCCCCCTCCCCCGCCGCCTCCCACGCCTCTGGAGCTGCTTACAGCCATGTTCCCGCAGATCGACACGTCCACCCTCCCCGCGGATCTGCCCCTTGAGAACATCCAGCGCAAGGATATAGCCTCCCTGGGGATCAAGACCACCGCCGGCGACACCGTATGGGCCATCGACATGCCCAATCAGATCCTCATCATGGAGGTCAAGGGCGACAATTATGTGGGTAAGCTGGCGCTCTGCAAAGGCAGCTCCCGCACCATTCTCGGCAAGGATACCAGGTTCTCCAGCCGCGGCGAAACGGTGGTGGAGTTCTGCGAGGACTACGACGCCATTCTGGGCATCAACGCCGGCGGCTTTGAGGACGAGGACGGCAAAGGCCGCGGCACAGTGGCTGTAGGACTTGTAAAATCCCAAGGGGAGCTTGTCAGCAAGGCCACCAAGAAGTCACCGTTTCAGATCGCCGGGTTCGACCAGGATGACAACTTCCGTGTGGGCACCGAGGTGGACGTGGAATCCCTTCGCGACGGGATGCAGTTCTTCCCTGTTCTCGTGGCCAATGGTGAAAAGCGCGTTGGCAAGGGCTCCAGCGGTATGGGCATCCAACCCCGTTCCTGCATCGGTCAAACCTCCACCAAGGACACCTTGATGCTGATCATCGACGGCCGTCAGCCCGGATACAGCATCGGCACCACCGTTTCCGAGTGCGCCGATATCCTCCTGCGCTATGACTGCTTCACCGCCATGACGAATGACGGCGGCTCCAGCGCCATCATGGTCTACGACGGCGAGCCCATCACCAAGAACAGCGCCCACAACATGCCCACCGGCAGATACTTCCCCTGCGGCTGGGTGGTCCTGAAGCCCTCCGGCGGCGCCGTTGAGGACACAACGGCAGCTGATCCCACCGGTTCCGATACCTCCACAGCCAATTAAACAGTCATTCGAAAACGCTCCGGGCAAACGCCGGGGCGTTTTCTATGCGATATGGCCGGAAATTTTGTAAAAAAATTCATTAACCGTCTTAACCGACGGTAGATTTCTACACATTTGGGTGGTATAATGTTAAATGTCGAGTGGGTGACCATTTGACAAATCGCAATTTGTATGAGAGGAAAAACAAATGAATAAGAAATCTTATTGGTTAAGTATTAGTGCGTTCGTGTTAATGCTACTATGGACTATTTATTATTATGCAATGCAGTACACAGGCGGTTTTGCAGACTTGAAGGATACCATCATTTGTGGAACTGTAGGTTTGATATGTGTAATATTTATTGTGATAAGGACGATTAACTTTTTAAAAAGGAAAAAGCCGTGATTTTCGCGGTTGTTGAGAAGTTGCAAAACCCCTTATCGTCCCACCCGTTAAAACGGAATAACAAAAAAGACCGTTGACACGCCGGTTTCCCGGAAACGTCAACGGTCTTTATACAGGCGGAGGCATTTATGCCGTGTTTGATCGTCTCAACCTATTTCCACAGGTCTTCCTCCATCGTGGCGTTGGGGAAAAGGCGCTCCAGGGTCTCCAGGGTCGTAGTGGATTCAGGCATCACCCAGATGCTGATGAAAGGCGAATATGTTGAATATGTTTCCGTATACGGGATATAGAAGCTGTAGCTGGAGGAATCTTCAGTTCCTAAGATGAGCTCATCGGAACAGTAGAATCTCAACATTCTGGTGCAGTCCTCCCGTTCCAGCTTGTTCTCAAAATCGACAACGCCGATCCGACCGGCAAAGAAGTCGCTCTTTACCGCGTCCAGAAGCTCCAGGGCGTCGCTGCCGAAGAAATACGCCGCTTTGCTGGTCTCGCCGGGAGCCATATAGCCGAGTTCAAAATCGTCCTCATTGTTATAGCCGTCAAAATTCTCATAGGCGTAGTCCACCTCCCGGAGCATGGCGCCGGCGGCCAGCTGGCGCTCCAATTGGGCAAAGCCGTAGATCTCCCAGTAGAGCTCCCGGTTGCTTATGATATCCCGCAACGCGTTGGCGGTGGTACCGGGGATATCCGCTTCGGGCATGACGAAGGAGTATGTATATTGGCGGGCATGATCCCCCGTCTTTGTATGGTAGATGACCTCGATGTTTATACTGCCCTCTTTACTGTAATCCCCCGCCGCGGGAAGTTCGCCGTTGCCGTAGGCGATGGCGTTTTTATGGATCGTGATGATGTCCTGGATCGTGCGCGGATCCGTGGCGGTAAAGCGCCCGTCGTTTCCGGAGCTCCACCCCACATTGGCATAGAATTGGAGAACGTCCACGCTCTTTACATCCTCCACGTCGGGGATCCAGGACTCAAAGCCCACGAGATCGAAGGTGATGCAGGCCATAGCGGCCGCCATAACAGCGGTCACCGCCAGAACGCCCTTCCACTTTTTGAAGACCCGGAAGGTCTTATCCAGGAGCATCTGGGCGGCGAAACAGCCCAGTACCGTCCAGATGACCACCATGACGGGCAGGGTTCCCTCCCCGATGATCTCCGAGGTCACATAGCCCAGGAACAGTCCGGAACAGACGGCGACGCCGTATTTGAAAACAGGCCGCACAAAGCGGTAGGACACCACGTCCCCGGCGGACTCCAGCTTGCGGTGCTTGTAGAGGAAAAACGCGCACACCAGGAGCAACACGGCCACGGCGCAGTAGACCAGCAGAACTTCCTCGTTCACGCCCAACGTTTTCCCTAATTTGTCATCGTACTGAAGGCGTACATTGGAAAGGGGCGACACGGGCGTAAACCACTCCACAAGGCTGTCCACGGTATTTCCAAAGCCCGCGAAGCCCCAGAAGGTACGCTCCACCACGACGTTGATCAGTTCATAGAGCATGTACGTAAGGCAGTTCAGAATGACATAAAAGGCCGGCAGGGCCAGGATATGGCCGGTGAACACGCCGCAGAGGAACGCGAAGGTGTAGAAGAAGAACATCATGCCCATGCCTATGCCCAGCCAGGCGAGGCACGGCAGTACCGGAGCGGCGCCCCAGGCGAAGCCGATCACAGCCATGAACACCGCCACGGCGATCTGGGGAAGGGCCACGAAGGCGAAGCCGGAGAGGTACTGGGTCAGGAAGATGCCCTCGCGGCGCACAGGGAGCGTCCCGTAGAAGTTGGCCGACCGTGAGGCGTACAGGTGGCTCAGCACCGCCATGGCGGCAAAGAGGCCGTAGAACAGGGCAAACCAGATGTGGGCGCTGGTAGAACCTGACACACCGTAATAAAAGCTTTTCACCGAGCCATTGAACGAGGCCAGAGCGTTGATGGGCAGGATAAACATCCAGATGACCAGGTAGCTTGCCCAGATGGGCCAGAACCGGGTGAAATTTTTCTTAAAGAGCGTCCAATCAAAGTACAATGTCCCGGACCGCATAGTCCTCACCTCCCATTTCGTAAATAAAAATCTCCTCTAAGGTCAGCGGCAGGGCCTCCATGAACAGCGGCTCATAGGCGGCGAACCGGGCCTGCGTCTCCTCCACGTTCCCCCGGACGATGTAGGTGTAGATGCGCCCCAGGTTGGAGGTGTGGAGGATCTTGATGTCCTCCGGAAGGGCCGGGGGCTGATAGGAGTTGAAGGCGATCTGGAGCTTGACGATGCCGCCCTGGAGCTCCGAAAGCGACCGCTCCAGCGCCACCTTCCCGTGACTCAGGATGCCCACATGGTCGCACACGTCCTCCAGCTCCCGCAGGTTGTGGGAGGACACCAGCACCGTGGTGCCGTACTCGGAGACATCGCCCATGAGGATGGACCAGACCTGCCGGCGCATCACCGGATCCAGGCCGTCCACCGGCTCGTCCAGCAGGAGATAGTCGGGCCGGCAGGAGAGCGCCAGCCAGAAGGCCGACTGCTTCTGCATCCCCTTGGAGAGCCGCCGGATGGGCCGGCGCTCGTTCACCTCGGGAAAAGCCTCTCTCAGGCGGTCGTAGCGTCCTACATCGAATTTGGGGTACAGGCCCTGATAGAATTTCATCATATCCCGCGTGGTGGCGGAGCCGAAATAGTAGACCTCGTCGGGGATCACCGCGATCCTGCGCTTGACGGCGGGATTTTCATAGATAGGCGCGCCCTCCAGGGTGATCTCGCCGGAATCCTGCCGGTACGCGCCGGACAGGTGCCGCAAGATGGTGGACTTCCCCGCCCCGTTGGGCCCCACAAGGCCGTAGATGGCGCCTTTGGGGACCGTCATGGTCAGCCCGTCCAGGGCGTGGAAGCCGTCAAAGCTCTTGACCACATTTTTGACCTCGATCATTGTTCCTCCTCCTCTCTCCTGGCGAACCGCGCCGCCAGCTCCTCGGGCTTCACGCCCAGAAACGAAAGCTCCTGCACGATGGCGTCCAGCTTGGAAAACAGCTCCCGCCGCCGGTCCTCCCGCACGTCCGTGGGGAGAGCCGCAAAGCTCCCCTTCCCCGCCACCGTGTAGGCGTACCCCTCCTGCTCCAGCGCCTCATAGGCCCTCTGGATGGTGTTGGGGTTGATGGCCAGCGACCCGGACAGGGACCGCACCGAGGGCAGCTTGTCCCCCGCCGGGATGACGCCCGTGATGATAAGCTTCCGCAAGCCGTCCCGCACCTGCTCGTAGATGGGCCGGCCGTCCCGGAAATTCAACTGCAACATTCGACCACCCCTTTCACAGCTGTATTAACTGTACCAACAGTTTTAATACAGTTATATTAGCACGACCTCCGAAAAATGTCAACAAAAAAGAGGGACATTAATAAAATGTTAATATCCCCCTCTATTCAGTATTCTGTCACTCCCAGAAAAGCTCATCCAGTGTCTTGCCCAGCTCCTTGCAGATGGCGATGCACAGATTGATGGTGGGGTTGTAGTCCCCCTTCTCGATGGCGTTGATGGTCTGGCGGGTCACGCCCACCCGGTCAGCCAGGGCCTGCTGGGAGAGGTCCAGGGCGGCGCGGGCGGATTTAAGGCGGAGATTTTTCATTCCCGGTTTCTCCAATCCAGAAGGAGCTTCACCAGAAGGCTCACGAACACCGCAAGGCTCGCCGCGCCCAGTGCGAAATGCGCCCAGCAGGGGCCCAGGCGGCCCTCGGTCAGAACGCCGGACTCCCCCAGCTTCTCAAATCCCCGGGTCAGGCAGACCGCGGATAGGAGGCCGGAGCTGACGGCGCAGACCGGGGCGCTGCCCTTGAGGGAGACGTAGGCGTCATGGATCACGCAGTACACCGCCATCACCGCCACACCGGGGCTCAAAATGAAAACCGCCGCCTGCCCCGGGATGAGAACCCCCTCCCGCAGAGTGTCCAGCACCAGCACCCCAAAGCCCGCGGCCGCCATGGTGTAGAAGCCCCACATATAGGCCCTGCCCTGGGCCCGGAGCTGGCGCTCGTCAAATTGTCCGTTGCCCACCTTGCTCTTGTGATCATAGGACCCGTAAAGGATCAGCGCCGTAAACCCGCCCACCAGCGCCAGCAGGATCAGTGGAATGGTCAGACCGGTCATAAAAACACCCCTTTCTGTATTTTCCATTGTAATTCTTATCAGATAATTTGTCAAGTATATTTTACGATTTGTCATAAAAAATATTCCCCCGCCGGTTTGGCGGGGGAATAAATCAAAGGGTTGATTCTCAGTTGAAGCGCTTGCGGGCCGCGTAGGAGGTGTGGAGAAGCTCATGGGCGCGGTGTCCGCAGGGCTCGCCCAGATAATCTGCGTAGAGCTGCTGGATCTGGGTGTTGTTGTGGGACTGGCGGACGGTCTGGCGCTCGTCCTCGGTGTAGAGGGCGGCGGAGCGCTTGGCCTTGTAGGTGTCCAGGATGTCGATGTCCTCGTTGGGCAGGAAGCAGGGCTTTACATAGGGCTGGCCGCCGCCGGCCACGCAACCGCCGGGGCATCCCATGATCTCGATGAAGGTGTACTTGCTGGTGCCGGCGCGAACCTCGTCCATCAGAACCTTGGCGTTCTTCATGCCGTGGGCCACGGCCACGTTGACGGTGGTGCCGTCGATATCGATGGCGGCCTCCTTGATGCCCTCCAGGCCGCGCACCTGCTCGAACTTCACAAGCTCATGCTCCTTGCCCGTGAGGATGTGGTAAGCGGTGCGCAGAGCGGCCTCCATGACGCCGCCGGTGACGCCGAAGATGACGCCGGCGCCGGTGTACTCGCCCAGGAGGTCCTGGTCAAACTCCTCGTCGGGAAGCTTCGTGAAGTTGATACCGCTGCGGCGGATGAGGTCGCCCAGCTCGCGGGTGGTGAGCACGCAGTCCACATCGGGAAGGCCATCGGCGTTCTTCAGCTGGTCGCGCTCCTTCTCGAATTTCTTGGCGGTGCAGGGCATGATGGAGACGACGAAGATGTTCTTGGGATTCAGGCCGTTCTTCTCGGCAAAGTAGGACTTCACAATGGCGCCGAACATCTCGTGGGGGGACTTGCAGGAGGACAGGTGATCCAGCTGATCTCCGTAATAGTACTCGGCGTAGTTGACCCAGCCGGGCGAGCAGGAGGTGATCATGGGCAGGACGCCGCCGTTCTTAATGCGGCCCACCAGCTCGTTGGCCTCCTCCATGATGGTCAGGTCCGCGCCAAAGTTGGTGTCGTAGACCTTATCGAAGCCCAGACGCTTCAGGGCGGCCACCATCTTGCCGGTGACGGGCGTGCCGATCTTCATGCCGAACTCCTCGCCCAAAGCGGCGCGGACGGCCGGAGCGGTCTGGACCACGATGTACTTGCCAGCCTTTTTGGCCTCGTCGATCTTCCAGATCTCGCTCTTCTCCAGAAGGGCACCGGTGGGGCAGACGCTGACGCACTGGCCGCACAGGATGCAGGGGGAATCCATAAAGCTGCGGTTCTCGGCGGGGCCAACGATGGTATTAAAGCCCCGGTTCTCATAGCCCAGGACGGAGAGGCCGTGGGCGTTCTGGCACCTGGCGATGCAGCGGCCGCAGAGGATGCACTTGGAGGTATCGCGGATGATGCTGGGGCTCAGCTCGTCCACGGTGACGGGGGTACGCGCGCCTTCCTTGTTGATGACGCGGGCGCCGGTCATCTGAGCGACGCGCAAAAGCTCGCAGGAGCCGTTCTTGCCGCACTCCTGGCACCAGGCGGAGTGATTGGAGAGCAGAAGCTCCACGCTGGTACGGCGGGCCTGGACGGCCTTGGGCGAAGAGATGGTGATCTCCATGCCCTCGCTGACGGGGTAGACACAGGAGGCCACGAGGCCCCTGGCGCCGGTGGCCTCCACCAGGCAGACGCGGCAGGAACCCTGATTGCACTCGCCGTGGTTGAAAGCGCAGAGGGACGGGATGTCATAGCCGCAGCGCTTGGCGGCCTCCAGGATGGTGAGGCCGGCCTCGACCTGGTAGGGATGTCCCTCGATCTTGATATTCACTAATGACATTTCTCGGTTCCTCCCCTATTATTCCTTGATGATGGCCTTGAACTTGCAGGTGGACATGCAGGCGCCGCACTTCACGCATTTCTGGGGGTCGATCTCCATGGCGGCCAGCTTCTTGCCAGGGGCCACGTAGTCGGTGCGGGAGATGGCGGAGGCGGGGCACTGCTTGGCGCACATGCCGCAGCCAAAGCAGGAGTCCTTCACGATCTTGTACTGCATCAGGTTCTTGCAGACATGGGCCGGGCACTTCTTGTCGTTGATGTGGGCAAGATACTCATCCATGAAGTGGGTCATGGTGGATTTCACGGGGTTGGCCGCCGTCTGGCCCAGGGCGCACAGGGAGCCGTTCTGGGTCACATGGACCAGCTCCTCCAGGGCGGTGATGTCCTCGGGCTCGCCCTTCCCCTCGGTGATCTTGGTCAGGATCTCCAGCATACGCTTGGTGCCGATACGGCAGGGCGTACACTTGCCGCAGGACTCGTCGCAGATGAACTCCATGTAGAACTTGGCCACGTCCACCATGCAGTTGTCCTCGTCCATGACGATGGCGCCGCCGGAGCCCATCATAGAGCCCTTGGCCACCAGGTTGTCAAAGTCGATGGGCTCATCCAGGTATTCCTTGGTCAGACAGCCGCCGGAGGGGCCGCCGGTCTGGATGGCCTTGAATTCCTTGCCGCCCGGGATGCCGCCGCCGATGTCGTAGATCAGCTCCCGGAGGGTGGTGCCCATGGGGACCTCCACGAGGCCCACATTGTTGATCTTGCCGCCCAGGGCGAAGACCTTGGTGCCCTTGGACTTCTCGGTGCCGTACTTGGCGAAGGCCTCCCAGCCCTCCCGCAGGATGTAGGGCACGCAGGCCAGGGTCTCCACGTTGTTGACGATGGTGGGGCACTGCCACAGGCCCTTGACCGCCGGGAACGGCGGACGGGGACGGGGCATACCGCGCTTGCCCTCGATGGAATTGAGGAGGGCCGTCTCCTCGCCGCAGACAAAGGCGCCGGCGCCCAGACGGATATGTACGTTGAAGCTGAAGCCGCTGCCCAGGATGTTTTCACCCAGAAGCCCGATCTCCTTGGCCTCTTTAATGGCGATGCGCAGACGGCGCACGGCCACGGGGTACTCGGCGCGGACATAGAAATAGCCGTTTTTGGCGCCGATGGCGTAGCCGGCGATGACCATGCCCTCGATGACGGCCAAGGGGTTGCCCTCCAGGATGGAGCGGTCCATGAACGCGCCGGGGTCGCCCTCGTCGCCGTTGCAGACCACATACTTTTCATCCCCCGCCTCGTTATAGGCGAACTGCCACTTGCGGCCCGTGGGGAAGCCGCCGCCGCCGCGCCCGCGCAGGCCTGCCTTCAGGACCTCGTCGATGACCTCCTGACGGGTCATGGTCAAAGCGCGCATAAGTCCCTGATAGCCGCCGAAGCCCAGGGCCTCGTCAATGTTCTCAGGGTCGATGGTGCCGCAGCCGTGAAGGGCGATGCGGTGCTGCTTTTTGTAGAAGTTGATATCGTCCTGGCGCTGGACCTTCTCGCCGGTGGCGGGATCCACATAGAGAAGACGCTCGACGATCTCGCCGCCGATCAGATCCTTCTCTACGATCTCCTCCACGTCCTCCAGCTTCACCATGCGGTAAAGGGTGTCCTCCGGGAAGATCTTGCAGAAGGGGCCCTGGGAGCAGAAGCCAAAGCAGCCCACCTGATTGACGGAGACCTTGTCGTGGAGGCCCTTCTCGTCAATGACCTTCTGGAACTTCTCGCGGATCTCGGCGGAGTTGGAGGAGAGGCATCCGGTACCGCCGCAGAGCACCACGGCGCGCTTTCCCTCCTCGCCCTTGAACTTGCCATCCAGACAGGCCGAACAGGCGGCGATCTTCTCATTGAGTTGTTCGGGAGTCTTTATCATACGATTCTTCCTCCTTACGCGTTCTTATAGGAGGCAACGATGTCGGGGACATCGGATACCTTGACCTTGGGATAGACCTTGCCGTTGATGGAGACAGCGGGGGCGATGCCGCAGGCGCCCAGGCACCGGAGGGCGTCCAGGGTAAACAGCCCGTCGGCCGTCGTCTCGCCGCCCTTGATGCCAAGGACCTCGGAGAACTTGTCAAAGACCTGTCCGCCGCCCTTGACGTAGCAGGCGGTGCCCAGGCAGCAGCCGATGACATACTTCCCCTTGGGCTTCAGGGAGAAGTAGGAGTAAAACGTCACCACGCCGTAGATCTCGGCCACCGAAATGCCGGTTTTTTCGGAGACGATCTCCTGCACCTCCAGGGGGATGTAGCCGTACTCGTTCTGGATGTCACTGAGGATCATCATCAGCGGGGTGGGTTCGTCGGCATAACGGCCGCAGATCTCGCTGATCTTCGCCACAGCGTTTTCGCTTAAGCGAGCCATAGAAAATTACCTCCATTTTTTCAGGGCCGGTTCTCTCCTCCCGGGCCCCGGTTTTATAACCTCGTGCCCACAGCACGCCATTATTGTTAATAGAATAACATTCTTTACGCCAAACTTCAAGTGTATATTTCAGCGATTTAAGGCCCATTTATACAAATTTTTCGGCCAATCTGACAAGCCCGGAAAATATAGGAACTGTCTCACGAAAAAAGCCCGCCGATCCGGTCCGGGTAGTCGCTCATGATGGCGTCCGCGCCCTTGGCCGCCAGGTCTTTCGCCAGGTCAGGATCGTTGATGGTCCAGTATTGGACGGCGATGTTGTGCCGGTGGGCGTAGTTGACCATCCGGGTGGTGCCCAGCTTGATAACGTAGTCCTCGTCCGGGATCTGGAGGGCCACGAAGTGATAGAAGCCCTCCGGCTGGTCGATGCCCAGGAGGGAGTAGAAATAAAACGCCGCCACCTCCATGACGCCGGCGGAGCGAAGCATATCGGGGTAGGTCTTGTCCATATACTCCGTGACCTCCCCGTGGAAGGTGCCGATGATGGCCCGATCCAGCATATCCCGCTCCGAGAGGATCGCATGGATCTTATCCGCCGCCCGCTTCCCCCGTTCGCCGGAGTCCTTGATCTCCATGATGAAGCGGTACTCCCCGTACCCGTCCAGAAAATCAAAGAGATCCTCCAGCCTCAGCACCCGCAGGTCGTCGGGGATCTCCTCCCCCCGGAGGCCCCGGTAGGGGGTCTCCCCCGCCTCGTTGACAAAGCTCTCCCCCATGTTGAGCTGCCGCAGCTCCTCGTAGGTGTGCCCGGAGGGGTAGACATTCTCATACCCGAAAACCTCCGCCGCGTCAGAGGTGCGGTCCAGCGTCTCGTCGTGGAGCAGGATCAGCTCATCATCCGCGGTCAGCGCCAGGTCGAACTCAAAGATATCCACCCGGAAATCCGATTCCACCACATTGCGGAAGGCCATCAGCGTGTTCTCCGGCGCGATGCCCCCGCCGCTGCGGTGGGCCGACACCATGGGCTTGCCGCTCTTGGAGATGTACGGATTGGAGCAACCCGACACATCTACGGGCGCCTCGCCCGACCAGTCGTGGGTCACCACAAGATACAGCGCCAGCACCAGCAGGCACAGCGCCACCAGCACGGACGCCAGAACGATCAATACCTTCTTCCCTTTTTTGCTCATAGTTTTCCCTCCTGATCTCCGTATCTCCTGTCCGGCCGGATAAAAGGCTCCCTGACCGTCCTGGACAAAAGCTCGCCGTACAGTTCCGGCCTTCTGTAAGCGTTTCCGTGTACCTCAACGGCCCGGTAGGCCCGAAGCATGTCCAGGTCGAGCTCCGCCATATAGACGCCCTCCTCGCCGCCCGCTTCCACAAGGCAGGTGTCGCGGGAGCCGGTCATCTCCGGGAGGTAGGCCACCCCGTCAAAGCAGGTGGAATGGCCGTTGCAGTCGGGCACAGATGCGGGATAGTTGCAGGTGGCAATGGCCAGCATGTTCTCATACGCCCTGCTCCGCAGCTGAGAGAGCCTGTTGATCTCCATGGGGCAGGCGTTGGGCACAAGGATCAGCTCCGCGCCACGGAGCATCAGGATCCTGGCGCTCTCTGGAAATTCCCGGTCATAGCAGATCATCGCCCCTGTACGCACCGGCCCCTGAGCGGTGTCCAGCGTACACACCGGAAAATCCTCCCCCGGCGTGAGCATACGCTCGTCTCCAAATGCGCAGGTGTGGACCTTGGCGTAATCCAGGACGCGTTTTCCGTGCCGGTCAAAGAGCGCCAGACTGTTTCGCGGCAGCGGCGTGAAGGCCTCCAGATACGTCACGCCCACAGCCATATGAAGCTCCGCCGCCAGCCGTCCGAAGGCGTTGACAAACGCCCCGTCCCTCTCCACAGCGAGCGCCCTGAGCGCATCCGGATCCTGTGGGATCGTGTACCCGCAGCTCCACATCTCCGGGAAAAGGGCGATATCCGCCCCCATCTCCGCCGCCCGCCGGCAAAAATCCGCTCCCTTTTCCAAATTCCCCCGAAGGCTCCCCGCCGGTTCGATCTGTAACAGCGCAAGTTTCAACATATTCGCCATCCCCTTCACATAATCAAATGCCCTGAAAAACACGGAGAGCTGATGGGCACTTCACTGCCGTCGTTTATCAATATTATAGTTTAAATTCTCTCTTTTTTCAACCCCGCCAACCATATAAGATTTTTTCAAAAAGCTCTTGACAAGAAAACTTTGCATCGATATAATGATGACAAGAAAACTTGTCAGGAGGTGCTATAATGGATAGAAATGAAATTTTGGAAAAAAGCCGCAAAGAAAACAACAATCGGGATCTGGCGGAGATGGGCATAGTTACGGAGGCCAACAGCGTCGCCGCCCGCGTGGGAGCTGCGTTATGCTGTCTTGTCTGCGTACTCTCGATGCGAATGAGGAATATCATCCTTTGCAGTCCTTGGATAATCTATTTTGGCATTCTGGGGACCAGTTTTCTTGTGAGGTTTACTAAGGCAAAGCGAAAATCCGACCTCTACCTCACCTGCGTTTTCTTCCTGATGTTCCTCACGGTACTCGTGTTTTTCATAATCAGATTACGGGGTGCGGCGGTATGAACGAGGAACTGAAGCTTAAAAACCGCCTGAAGGAGGCCCGCGCCGAGAAGGGCCTCTCCCAGGCCCAGCTTGCACAGCTTGTAGGTGTGTCACGGAACACCATAAGCTCCATAGAGACGGGTCAATTCAACCCCACGGCTAAGCTGGCGCTTATCCTTTGCGTGGCGTTGGACAGGAAATTCGAGGATTTGTTTTATTTCTGAGGAGGCAAATATGAAAAGCATCGTAGAGCTTGTATTGGGACTTTTTGTAATAGCGCTTGGTCTCGCGAACATAATGGGAAATATAAGTATAATACACTGGTATAACCGCCGGAGGGTCACTGAGGAGGACGCCCCCAAGTACGGCCGGGTGGTGGGGACAGGCATCGTCATTATGGGCGTGGGTCTCGTCATCTCCTATTTTGTTATGACCTTTTGGAGCGAGTATATCGCGGATATCATCGTTCTGGTGATGGGTATCGGCGGATTTTTAGTCGCGCTCTATGGTCAGTTCAAATACAACAAGGGGATTTTTTGAATACAAATCCAGTAAGAAGCCAAAAGCCCTCAGCCGTGGACCCCACAGCTAAGGGCTTTCTATTATGGATCACCGGCTCAAATTTGAGTTTTTTTCATATTCCTTTTCCTTATCCCGCTCTATAAACAGATTACACAGGCACATGACGGCGGCGAACATGATCCCCGCCACCGGCCAGACGACCCAAGTTGTTTCCCAGTCCCTGGTCCAAAAGCTCCAGGCGAGATACACGGCGGCGGCGGTCAGCCAATAGATTGAGGAGACGGTTTCCTTGATATGGATCTTTCTCTGATCCCGCAGGGCGTACTCGCCCTCCTTCAAAAGCTTTTGCGTACTGGCCCAGCGCACGCCCGCAAGGGTGAAAAGGGCCGCGCCGGCGCCCGCCAAGAGGATCGTGACGGACAGCATGACCACCATGAAAAGCTCTTTGCCCGTGACCAACCCCGCAAAAAGCGGGATTGGAGAGAGAACGCACAGGCAGGCGGCGACGGTATTGCATTTCACATAAGCGGGCCGGTACGCCCTCTGCCGTTCCTTTACCATGCCGTCCACGCCGTACTCCGTTTCAAAAGGCTCCCTGCCGATGAACTCATACGGCGCGTTGCGGAACCCGCAGGAGACGAAAATCGCCACGGCGGCGGCCACAAGGATAAGCAGAACCGCAAGGCCCACGCCCGCGGCCAGGCTTTCAGGAACAGAGTACTCCGGCGCTTGCGATGCCGCCGCTAAAAGAATCAGGGGGATCACGGCGACGATACACAGGAGGGTTGCGGCGGCAATGCGTTTGGCCGCCTTGGCTCTCCACTCTAAAAATTCGCTCGCAAGGGCAAGAGAAACCCGCTTTACAGGTTCACGGTCTGGTTCGTCCGTAAATTCCTCGTCCTCCAGCTCATCCTTGAGAAGGTAATCCGTGGTGACGCCAAAGAGCCTGCTCAGCGCCAGAATCTTCTCCAAATCCGGCACGGTCTGCGCGCCCTCCCATTTGGAGACCGCCTGCCGGGACACCTGCATTTTCTCCGCAAGCTCCTCCTGGGACCAGCCGCTCTTTTTCCTCAAATTCGTTATTTTGTCCGCTAAGATCATTCTTTCATCCCTCCGCATAGATTTGCCGGCGGCCTAATTGCCTGCCGCTGAGAAAATCATAGCGCCTTTTGCGGTTGCACACCACCAAACACCGGCTGGAAATCTGTCAACCGGGAGTTGCATAATGTTTATCTTGTATCACGTGTGATAACGGAAACCAAAAAAGCAGCGATGTGTTTTACACGTTCAACTTATCATAAAGCTTTTGATAAAGAATAAACGGTTCCTTCCAGTCCTCATAGTATTTTAAAATAACACTCACAGAAGGCAATCCGAGTTTGCTGAGATCCTTCGCTGGCGGTATTGCCTTTCCTGCCTTCACCCATTTTGCAATTGCATCATCAACTTCTTGCTTCGAATATTTCGCTTTTTTACTTTTCCTAACCGTGATGTCGTATTTTCGGCAAAACAAATCAAATGATCCAAATCGTTTATGTATTGTAGACGGTGAATACGGAAATGATTCAAAGAACTGCTTCATTGTAATAACTACTCGTTCTCTTTCACCGAAAAAACGCTTTACCGCATCCTCAATTTCCTTTTCCGTTATAAACTTATTCTTTTGTGAGCCAGGCGCTCCAATTGCCTGTTGATAGGCGGCAAGTGACCCAAAATAGTTATAGACAATACGCGCCGTCGGAAGATTGTTCTCTGCACTCAAACTGCTTTCGGTAAGCTTTCCGTATCTTTTTACATAATCCTTACCGGCCTTTATTGCGCTTTCTTCATCCCATTTTTTTCGCACTGTCAAGCCAAGCATGTTTTTCTTAATATCGGTAAAGTTCTTATATTCTGGAAAATATTTCAATACGCAAGGAAGGGAAGGGAGTTTATTTTCCCTGGTCAGATCTTTCTGAAAAATAACCCCATTTTTTTCGGCAAATTTCTCCAACGCAACTCTAATAGTCTCCCTATTCCAATCAGACGATAAATCCTCAATATCAAATGCTTTCTTTAGTGTCCGTAAATCCCCGTAATATTTCTTCACATAGTGAATTGAAGGCAGATAATTATATTCCCGACCAAAGTCAACCTTATGTATGTCTCCTTTTCGGTAAATAAAGTTTGATATAATGCGATCAAATTCTTCCTTGGTTATAACTTTAGGAAGTTCTTGTGCATCTTCCAGTACAATGCCAGAATTGATTTTTTCCGTTTGCTCTGTTTCTTTTGGGGTTTCCCCCGTCAAAAACCTCTTTGCCTTTTCCTCCAACAAAAAGTCGTTCATTTCCTTATCTGATTTTTTAAGATTACAATTAACGCAAAGGATTTGACAATTATCCGCTGTGGATTTACCACCTTTTGCGACAGGAAAAATGATCAAAATGACATTCATCAATCGAAGAAAGCTTTTTCCCACAAAGCGAACAGCATATATCGCCATTATTCTTCCTAAGGTTTTCAGTAATTACACTCAGTTTGACGGAATCTGAAAAATCTCTATTTCCCATATATTCCTCCAAAACAAACCTCAAAGGTAAATCTTTTAGGTCGTTAACAATTGATACCAAAATCATTACGTTTTATAACATAGCGTCAATAATAATTGAAATGCCTAAAAAATTGCAAGATTAACGGTGGCAGGTCTTTCTCCCTGCCGCCGTTTAAGTTTGTTATCAAATCATTATCAAAAAACACTTCGGAAATCCGAAGAACCGCATAAAACCTGGCTTTTTCCGGCTTTCGCAATCATTCCCACTCGATCGTCGCCGGGGGTTTGGAGGTGATATCATATACGACGCGGTTGACGCCGGGGACTTCGTTGACGATGCGGGTGCTGACGCGGTCAAGGACGTCGTAGGGGATGCGCGTCCAGTCGGCGGTCATGAAGTCGCTGGTGGTGACGGAGCGCAGGGCCAGGGTATAATCGTATGTCCGGCCGTCGCCCATGACGCCCACCGAACGCATATTGGTCAACACAGCGAAATACTGGCTCATGGAGCCCTCCAGGCCCGCCTTCGCCACCTCGTCCCGGAAGATGAAATCGGCCTCCCGCAGGGTATCCAGCTTCTCCTTTGTGATATCCCCAATGACCCGGATGGCGAGCCCCGGTCCCGGGAAGGGCTGGCGCATGACCAGATACTCGGGCAAACCCAGTTCCCGGCCCAAAGCGCGAACCTCGTCCTTGAAGAGCATCCGCAGCGGCTCCACGATCTCCTTGAAATCCACAGTATCGGGCAGGCCGCCTACATTGTGGTGACTCTTGATCACCGCCGCGCCGGCCTTGCCGGAGCCGGATTCGATCACGTCCGGGTAGATGGTCCCCTGGGCCAGGAAATCCACCTGTCCGATCTTCTTTGCCTCGATTTCAAAAACGCGAATGAACTCCTCACCGATGATCTTTCTCTTTTTCTCCGGCTCCGTTACGCCGGCCAGCTTCGATAAAAACAGCTCCTCGCGGTCGGCTCGAACAAAATGGATATCCCACTTCTTGAAGGCGACCTCCACCTCGTCCCCCTCGTTTTTGCGCATGAGGCCGTGGTCCACAAAAACGCATGTGAGCTGCGGGCCCACCGCCTCGGCCAGCAGGGCCGCCGCCACGGAGGAATCCACGCCGCCGGACAGGGCCAGAAGCACCTTGCCGTCCCCAATCTTCTCCCGGAGCTGGCGAATGGCCGTCTCCTTATAATCCCCCATGGTCCAGTCCCCGGCGGCGCAGCAGACCTCATAGAGGAAGTTTCTCAGCATCGCCGTCCCGTTCTCCGTGTGGTTCACCTCCGGGTGGAACTGGACGCCGTAAAAGCCCCGCTTCTCGTCACAGATGGCCACATTGGGGCAGGCGTCGGAGTGGGCCACCAGGGAAAAGCCCTCCGGCACCTTCTCCATATAATCCCCGTGGCTCATCCAGGTCACGCCCTTTTCCGGGAGGCCCTTGAAAAGCTTGCAGGCGGTATCAAAATACGTCTCCGTTTTGCCGTACTCCCTGGCGGAATCCTCCGTGGCCGCCGTGACGCGCCCGCCCAGGTTGTGGGCCAGCAGCTGACAGCCGTAGCAGATACCTAAAATAGGCACGCCGAGCCGGAAAATCGCCGGGTCGGCCTGGGGGGAGCCCGCCTCATAGACGCTCCCCGGCCCGCCTGTGAAGATAATGCCGATGGGGGCTTTTGCCTTCAGCGTCTCCAGGGGCGTCGTGTAGGGCAGGACCTCGCAGTAGACATGGCACTCACGCACCCTGCGGGCGATGAGCTGGTTATACTGGCCGCCAAAGTCCAGGACGATGACTGTCTCGTTTCTCATATCCGTACCTCATTTTTTCTGATTTTTCTGAATCCTGTTCTCCACTGTAAAGAAGAAGACATGGTTAAATTATAGATGGGCGCGGGGGGATTGTCAATAAAATTCGGGTCACCGGGGAAAGTTATAGCTGACGGGAGTCGAACCCGCGCCAGATAAAGCAGAGGTGATACCATGTCGAGAAAAAAGAAAAAGCCGCCCCTTCCGGACAGCGTTCGCTTAGACCCGGAAAAGCGGCTGGTCAGCAAATTTGACAGCGCCTCCATCGCGCGCTTCCCCGTGGCGGCCCCCGGCGAGATGGGCTTTCGGGTGGAGGACGACTGCGCGGAGGAGCACATCATGTAAATCTGCCTTGAAAGCCCCCGTTGGGGGCTTTCAAGGCCAGGGATACGCGCGGAACCCCCCCTCATTTCGTAAACTCCAGGGGGCTCCTTTGATTTTTTACTTATCCAAGTAGGACATGAGGGCCGCAATAATGGGGGTAACAGCGCCGCGGGTGAGGGTCTGAGTATCCTCCCCGGCCTCGGCGGCGCGGGTCAGGGTGTCCTCCACCACACGGGCGGCCCAGCTCCCGGCATCCTCAATGCCCAGGTACACAGCCGCTCCCGTGAGGTATTCCCGGGCCACGTCGGGGGTGATGGGCTCCAAGGGGCCCAACGTTTCGCCCTCCGGGAGAAGCCCCACGCCCCACAGGCGCAGGATCGGCCCGTAAAACCAGTCGCTTTCGTTGAGATCGGTATACGGAAGGGTGTTCTCCTCCGGCGCCGGCGGATAGATGAGGCGGTCGATCATGGAGAGGAAATCCGATCGGAGGCAGGGATTATCGCCGTAGAAATAGCCCCAGCTGCCGTTGACCACGCCCGCTCCCGCCAGCAGCTCCAGTTCCGCCTCGTACCAGGTCCCGGCGGTGTCCTTGAAGGACGCGTTGGTGTGATGTCCCGCGTGTCCGGCGCTTATGCCGCAGGTGTCAAAGGCAAACCGGTAATAATCGTTCCTCAAAATCGCGGCGGAGACGGAAAACTGGTTCTTCACGGCCTTAAGAAGCGCCTCGGCGTACCCCGCAGGCAGCTCCTTCTCCGGCGTTTTGTAGGTCGTTTTGCCGGAGGCGGCATCGTAGACCAGGTCCCGCGTCAAAAAGGAACCGTCTTGCAAAATGGCGATGTGGGTACTGCCGGACAGGACGTCGGTGCCCGTCATGAGCCGCGAGTCGTAGGGAAGGCCCAGAAGGTTGGAGATCGTGGGCAAAATGTCCTGCGTGCAGCAGTAATCATCCACATATACTGGCTCGCTCATGGCCGCGGTCCAGCAGATAAAGCTGTTCTTGTACTTCCAGAAGGGGTCGGCCAGGGCCTCCTCCCCGGCGAGGGCGGCATATTCCTCCTCGCTCAGGGCGTAGGGGAAGTGGTCGCCGGTGAGGACGATGAGGGTCCTGTCGGCGATGCCGGCCTCCTCCAGACGCCCAATAAGGTACGTCAGGGCGTCCTCCAGTTCCAGATTGGCGGCCAGGTAGATCTTTGTGTCGTCGGAGAAGTCCAGATCCGCCACGCGGTCCCAGTTCTTGGCGCCCATTTCGTTGTGACCGGGCGTATAGGGGTTGTGGCCGGAGTAGGTCATGTAGTGGACGACGAACTGGGGCTCAGATATGTACTCGTCCACCGTCTTTTCCATCATCTCCAGGTCCGAGGCCGGGTAACCATGGGCCATATCGAGGCCGAAATCAATGGCCCTGAAGGTATAGCCCATGTTGGGATGGGTGTTGATGCGCCCGTAGAAGGCGGCGATGTTGTTGTGATAAGCATAGGCCGCAAGACGCGCGGAGACGAACTGATTTCCCAGCGTGAAGGGCACCAGGTTCTCCGTGGAGCTTATGAAGCTCATCCTGGTGAGGTCCGGTAAAAGCCCCATGCACATGGAATACTCGCCGTTGGTGGTGGTACCGTTGAAGGAACAGTAGAAATTGTTAAAAACAAAGCCCTCCGTCGACAGTCTGTAGAGCGTGGGCGTCAGCTCCGGGTCAATGAGGTACGGCGAGAAGGACTCAGCGCACAGCTCTATGACGTTGAAGCCCTCAAAAATACCGGTGTACTCGTTTTTCGCGGTACCGGCAAGCCGGGAGAAGTAGGCGTTGAGCTCCCGGAGGGCGTCATTGTCCGCCGCGGCCTCCAGCTTTTCAAAGTCCAGCTCCTTCAGGACGTTTCGCTCCGGCTCAGGCTCCGGCGCCAAGTCGGTATGGGAGGAATCGGGCGCCGGTGTGGAGCCGTTCTCCGGGTCCCGGGACTCCCCGGGCCGGGTCTCGGGCACGGCCTGGCTGCCGGTGAGGTCCACCACCGCGCTTATATCCCCCGTCTCGTCCCTTCCCAGGCGCATGAGGTCCATGCGCTCCGCCGCCAGAAGGCCGAACCAGCTCTCCTGCCGCCCCACGGTGGCCAGGGGGTCGTGGTAGGCCTCGGCCCGCGCGGAGCCGTCCTCCGATGGAACGCCCAGGGCAAAGACAAGGACGCTGGCGCAGGCGGTCATCACCACCGGCTGAAGCTCCACCCGGCCGCAGTCGAGGATCCCCTTGCGCAGCAGCACCGCCAGCGCCGGAACGGGCGCCAGGTACAGGACGATAAAGCCCAGGCTCCGGCGGATGCCGTCCAGCGTGGCGACCCTGTAGTTTTCCACGGCCTCGCCGCCCATGGAGACGTATGCCAGGGACAGAAGATCCTTGAAGATTTTAAAATACACCGTCTGGACGCCGAAAATGAGGATAAGGACGCCTAAAACGAGAAAACTCACCACACGGTTGGCCCGCTCCCAGGGCAGCGCGTGGGTCAGCGCCGCCAAAAAGACCGCCAGGGACAGAGTGAAGGGCACGGAAAGCCAGAAGCGCCCTAAAAGCGTCCCGTTTACAAGGATATGGAACGCAAGCTCAAACGCGAATACCGTGACGGCCCAGAACGCCGCCGTCTTGCACAGTCTTTTGAACAAGGAGCTCTCCCCTTTTTGATCGCTTTCAACATGTCGACATTATATGACAGAATCTTGTGACCTTCAAGCCGAAAAACGCGCAAAAAACAGGACGCGGCATGGGTAAACCGCGTCCTTTTGACAGAAAATCGGGAGAAAATTGTCAATTTTTTCCCATTATATAGTTGTGGATGCTTTTAGCCGCCGTCTTGCCGGCCCCCATGGCCAGAATGACGGTGGCCGCGCCGGTAGCCGCGTCGCCGCCGCAGAAAACGCCCTCCCGGGAGGTGGCGCCCGTCTCGTCGGTGGTGATACAGCCGCGCTTGTTGGCCTCCAAACCCGGTGTGGTGGAGCGGATCAGCGGGTTGGGGCTGGTGCCGATGGCCACGATCACCGTGTCCACCTCCATCTCAAACTCGCTCCCCTCGATGGGCACGGGCCGGCGGCGGCCGGAGGCGTCCGGCTCGCCCAGCTCCATGCGGATGACCTTCATGGAGCGGACTCTCCCCTTCTCGTCCCCCTCTATCATGGTGGGGTTGCAGAGAAGGTCGAAGTGGATCCCCTCCTCCCTGGCGTGGTGGACCTCCTCGGCCCGGGCGGGAAGCTCCGCCTCGCCCCGGCGGTAGACGATATGCACATCCGCGCCCATGCGCTTGGCGCACCGGGCCGCGTCCATCGCCACGTTGCCGCCGCCCACGACGGCCACCTTTTTGCTCTCAAAGATGGGCGTGGCGCTGTCGGGCTTATACGCCTTCATCAGATTGATGCGCGTCAGATACTCGTTGGCCGAGAACACGCCCACCAGGCTCTCGCCGGGGATCTTCATAAACTGCGGAAGCCCCGCGCCGGACCCCACAAAGACGGCCTCGTATCCACGCTCAAAAAGCTCGTCGATACTGAGCACCTTGCCGATGACCATGTTGAGCTGGATGTCCACGCCCAGGGCCCGGAGCTTGTCGACCTCCTTCTCCACGATAGTCTTGGGAAGCCTGAACTCGGGGATGCCGTAGCTCAGCACGCCCCCGGCCACATGGAAGGCCTCGAAAATGGTCACCTGATAGCCCATCCTGGCCAGCTCCCCGGCACAGGTGAGGCCCGCGGGGCCGGAGCCGATGACCGCCACCTTGTGGCCGTTGTCCGGCGCTTTATCGGTATTGGCGATGTTGTTCTCCAGCGCCCAGTCGGCCACATACCGCTCAAGCCTGCCGATGCCTACGCTCTCGCCGCGGATAGCGCGCACACACCTGCCTTCGCACTGGCTCTCCTGGGGACAGACCCGGCCGCAGACCGCCGGCAGGGCGTTGGCACGGGAGAGGGCATGGTACGCGCCCTCCATATCGCCCTTCTGGATACAGCCGATGAACTCCGGGATGGGCACGTTCACGGGGCACCCCTCCACGCACCGGGGATTTTTGCACCCCAGGCACCGGTGGGACTCCTTTTCCGCCAGCTCCGGCGTATAGCCCTTGGCCACCTCCAGGAAATTCTTATTTCTGACGTCCGGCGCCTGCTCCGGCATTTTTGTTTTTTCCAGGGACATGTCAGCCATTGTTCATTCCCTCCAATCTGCACTTGTGCTCCGCCCTGCGGCGCTGCTCAAATTCCTTATACGTGGCGGCCCGGGCGATGGTCTCGTCAAAGTCGATCTTGTGCCCGTCAAAATCCGGCCCGTCCACGCAGGCGAACTTCACCTGCCCGTCCACGGTCACCCGGCAGCAGCCGCACATGCCCGTGCCGTCGATCATGATGGGGTTCATGCTGACGATGGTGGGGATGTCATATTTCTCCGTCACCTTGCAGACGAATTTCATCATCACCAGCGGCCCGATGGCGTACACCCTGTCGTACTTCTCCCCCGCCTTCAGCAGCTCCTCCAGCTTCCCGGTGGTGAAGCCGGCGTAGCCGTAAGAGCCGTCGTCGGTGCAGATATAGAGGTCGTCGCAGGCCGCGCGCATCTCGTCCTCTAAGATCACGATGTCCTTCGTGCGAAAGCCGCCGATCAGATCTACCTTCGCCCCGGCGTCATGGAGCGCCTTGGACACGGGAAGGGCGATGGCGCACCCTAAGCCGCCGCCCACCACGGCGGCCCGTTTCACGCCCTCGATGGGCGTGGGCTCGCCCAGGGGGCCCACAAAATCGTGAAGGCACTCCCCTGCCTCCAGCTCGTCCAGCGTCATGGTGGAGTCGCCCACCTTCTGATAGACCACCGTCACCAGCTCCCCGTCCACCGAGGAGACGGTCAGCGGGATCCGCTCGGCTTCGGCGGTGGCGCGCAGGATGATGAACTGCCCGGCCCTGGCCTTCCCCGCGATCAGCGGCGCGTACACGGAAATGCTGGAAATATCGGGCGTCAGCACCTTTTTTCTTACGATCTCATACTTTTCCGGCATAATTTTCACCTCTCTGAAATAATTGTATGAAGCTTGTTCAGCTTCTGGATAACATTTTTCCGGCTCACAGCTGCTGTCCGGCACTAGTTTTATGCTGTTTTCTCAGAATATGCGCCGTAAGGATGGCCGTCTGCCTCTTAACGGCCTTTTCCAGCGTATATCCGTTGGTCGGGCACAGCAACCTGTCCGTGATATCAAACCCGGCCTCCCGGTACATATCCTCGATCTCCTCCACCGTCCGAAAGAGGGATATATGATCCTTTTGCGGACAGTTCACCACTGTGGATATATAGATAAAAGAGGCCTCATGGGTTATGTCGTATACCTTTTTCAGGAAGATCTGCGGATCCTCCACATGCTCCAAAATCTCCCCCAGGACGACAGCGTCGCAAACAGGCCCCTTATATGTGAAGAAGTCCTGCTCCTCCACATCTACGCGCTTGGCCTTATCCGTAACGCGCCGTTCCACCATCTCCCTGCACATCTGTACGCAGGTGGGCGAGATATCGATGCCCAGATATCGCTCAAAATTTGTGTTATTGACAGCAAGCACGAAGTACTCTCCGTGACCCACTCCCGCGTCCAAATATACCCCCCCCCGGGTATTCCTGGGCGCACACCTTCTCTTTAAACCACGATCTGCACTGACGGTGCGGGGCCATCAGATAGGCGGACACCGCCAGCCCCTTCATGTAGTACTCCATATACTCAGGATTCTGATAAAAAAAGGCGTTCACCTCCCGGCTGTTGGTATACCGGTAATGCCTGCTTTTAATGAAGTAGATCTGTTCCTCCATGATATCCTGAACAAATCTGAGGTAGCAGTCCGCCAGGTGCTCCACTGTATCGCCCTGCTTCACATAACATGCAAGCAGAGCGTTCAGACCGGCTTTTCCTCCGGCGACAGCTGCTCCTCCAGACTGTTCATGACCTTCCTCTGGAACTTGTTCTGTTCCGAAACAAGGGCAAGCAGCTCATCGATTCTCGACTTTTCTTCCATAGGCGCCTCCTCTTATGATCGTGATGACCCGTTGGTTTCTCCCGGATCCCAGAGGGCATAACTCCCTCTAAAATTCAATCCGGCTTTTTAAAAGCCGGATTGAGTGGTTCTTAATAGTAGCGCTTGTTCTTGTTCTTGCGAGCCGCCTCAGACTTCTTGCGGCGCTTAACGGAAGGACTCTGATAATATTCCTTCTTCCGGAGGTCGGCAAGGACGCCCGCCTTGGCGCAGTTGCGCTTAAATCTTTTCAGCGCGCTGTCCAGAGACTCGTTTTCCTTCACATGGACTTCTGACATCTATTTCCCCTCCCTCCGACATACGCGTGCGCGTCATGCTTATTTCGGCCCCGGTCCTCCCGGAGGCCATACTTCTCTGAAATGAATTCAGCATTGACTATTATAATAACTTCGACGCGGATTGTCAATATGCTTTTTACAGTTTTATTTTGCCGGCCGCAGGATCAGGTTCACCAGCTTGTTCCTGATGACGATGGATTTGACGATCTCCATCCCCTCCAGGGCGCGGGCCACCTTCTCCTGGGCCTTGACGATAGCCAGCACCGTCTCGTCGTCGGCGTCCACGGGCACCGTGGCGGTGGCGCGGAGCTTGCCGTTGATCTGAACGGCGATCTCCTTCTCACTCTCGGTCATCTTGCTCTCGTCGTATTTGGGCCAGGCGCTGGTGCTGGCGCAGCCCTCAAAGCCCTGCCGCTCCCAGAGCTCCTCGGCGATATGGGGCGCGAAGGGGCTGAGCAGCTGCAGGAGGGCCTTGATGTCCCCCCGGGAGGGGGCGTGATCGTAGAAGTCGTTCACCAGGCCCATCATGGCGGCGATGGCGGTGTTGAACTTCATGGCCTCGATATCCTCGCCCACCTTCTTGATGGTGCGGTGGACGGCGGCCTCGTTGGCGTGGGAGCACGTCTCCGGCCCGTCGATCCTGGTCTCCGCCAGGTTCCAGATGCGGTCCAGGAACCGCTTGCAGCCCTTGACGGCGTTATCGCTCCAGGCGGCGGCCTGCTCAAAGTCGCCGATGAACATGATATAGAGCCGCAGGGTGTCCGCGCCGTAGCTCTTCACCACGTCGTCGGGATTCACCACATTGCCCCGGGACTTGGACATCTTCTCCCCGCCCTCGCCCAGGATCATGCCGTGGCTGGTGCGCTTCTGATAGGGCTCCTTGGTGGGCACCACGCCGATGTCATAGAGGAACTTATGCCAGAAGCGGCTGTACAGCAGGTGGAGCGTGGTGTGCTCCATGCCGCCGTTGTACCAGTCCACGGGCGACCAGTAGTCCAGCGCCTCCTTGGAGGCCAGGGCCTTGTCGTTGTGGGGATCCATATACCGGAGGAAGTACCAGCTGGACCCGGCCCACTGGGGCATGGTGTCCGTCTCGCGCCGCGCCGGCCCGCCGCAGTGGGGGCAGGTGGTGTTGACCCAGTCGGTCATCTTGGAGAGGGGGGACTCGCCGTCGTCGGTGGGCTCGTAGCTGTCCACCTCCGGCAGCTTCAGGGGCAGCTCCGACTCGGGCAGCGGCACCCAGCCGCACTTGTCGCACCAGACCATGGGGATGGGCTCGCCCCAGTAGCGCTGGCGGGAGAAGACCCAGTCGCGCAGCTTAAAGTTGACCTTGGCCTTGCCGATTCCCTTCTCCTCCAGCCACTGGGTGATGACGGGGATGGCGTCCTTGACGGTGAGGCCGTTGAGGAATTCGGAATTGACCATAATGCCCGTCTCGTCCTTGGCGGTAAAGGCGGCCTTCTGCACGTCCTCGCCGCCGGAGACCACCTCGATGATCTCACAGCCGAACTTTTTGGCAAACTCCCAGTCCCTGTCGTCGTGGGCCGGGACGGCCATGATGGCGCCGGTGCCGTAGGTGGCCAGCACGTAGTCGGAGATAAAGATGGGGATCTCCCGGCCGTTGACGGGATTGATGCCCCGCACGCCGTCCAGCTTCACGCCGGTCTTCTCCTTGTTGAGCTCGGTGCGCTCCATGTCGCTCTTGGAGGCGGCGACGCGCTGGTACTCCTGTACCTCCGAGGCGTTTTTCAGAAGCGGCATCCACTTTTTGATGAGGGCGTGCTCCGGGGAGAGCACCATGTAGGTGGCGCCAAAGAGGGTGTCGGGCCGGGTGGTGAACACCACGATATCGTCCCCCGTGGTGGCCTTGAAGGTCACCTCCGCGCCGGTGGAGCGGCCGATCCAGTTGCGCTGCTGAGTCTTGACCCGCTCGATGAAATCCACATCGTCCAGGTCGTCGATGAGCCTCTGGGCGTACTCGGTGATCTTCAGCATCCACTGGCTCTTCTCCTTGCGGATGACGGGGGCGCCGCACCGCTCGCAGACGCCCTCCACCACCTCCTCGTTGGCCAGCACGCACTTGCAGGAGGTGCACCAGTTCACGGGCATGGTGGTCTTGTAGGCCAGCCCGTGCTTATAGAGCTGGAGGAAGATCCACTGGGTCCACTTATAGTATTCCGGGTCGGTGGTGTCCACCACCCGGTCCCAGTCAAAGCCGTAGCCCAGCATCTTCAGCTGCCGGGTGAAATTGGCGATGTTCTGCTTAGTGACGGCGGCGGGGTGGACGTGGTTTTTGATGGCGTAGTTCTCCGTGGGCAGGCCGAACGCGTCGAAGCCGATGGGGAACAGCACGTTGTAGCCCTCCATCCGCTTCTTCCGCGTGACGATGTCCATGGCTGTGAAGGGCCTGGGGTGGCCCACATGGAGCCCCTGCCCGGAGGGGTACGGGAACTCGATGAGGCCGTAGAACTTGGGCTTATCGGAGCCCGTCTCGGCCCGGAAGGGCTTTTCCCGCTCCCAGACCGCCTGCCATTTTTTCTCTATCTCCGCAAAATCGTATTTCATGTGACCTCACTCCTCAACCCTGTGTAAGAAGTCCGCTGATATCCACCTCGGGCGCGTCGCCCCACAGGTGCTCCAGGTTATAGAACTTTCTCGTCTCGTCGGTGAAAATGTGGAGCACCAGGCACCCGAAATCCACCAGCACCCAGCCGCCGCCGTGGTAGCCCTCGGTGCGCAGGGCCCTTTCGCCCTGCTCCTCCAGAGCCTTCTCCACCTCGTCGGAGAGGGTCTTGATGTGGGTGGTGGAGCCGGCGGTGCAGATGATGAAGTAGTCCGCCAGCACCGTGACGTCGCGCGTCTCCAGGACCTTGATGTTCTCCGCCTTCTTGGCGTCCAGGGTCTTCACGGCGATGTCGGTCATCTCTTTGGGCGTAAGCATGTTTTTTTCCTCCTGTATTCAGAATCTTTGGCAGATAGTGTTCTCTTGTGACAGCCCTCAGTGGAGCTTGCCGCTGGTGGCGATCATTTTGCCGCTCTCATTCCGGCCCGCCAGATCCACATTGGCGGTGGTGATCTGCTGGTAGAAGGGGTTGAGATAGGTGTTGAGCATCTCCAGCCACCCGTCGATATCCACGGTGACGTAGTTCCTGCCGTTGTAGTAGTCGTTGTAGTTGCCGGGCATGGTCACGAACTGGATATTCTCGGCGTCCATTTTAAGGAGCTCACCGGCCAGCCAGGTACACTGGCCCAGATCCAGGCTGGTCTTCACGTCGTTGACCACGATATCGATGAGCGTGGTCAGGGGAACGTTGCTCTTGTTGGCCAGGATCTGCTTGGCGGCGGTCATCAGGAACTCGTGCTGGGCGTCGATGCGGCCGATATCCGCGTCGGCGTAGCCCTTGCGGAAGCGGATATATTCCATGGCCTTCTGTCCCGTCATGTGGGTCATGCCCTTCTTGAAGTGGATATGCAGATCCTGGTAGGGGTCGTCATAGTCGATGTTCCTGGGCACATAGTAGTCCACGCCGCCGATGGCGTTGATCAGCTTCATAAAGGCGTCCAGATCCACAATGGCGTAGCCGTCGGGCCGGTAGCCGATGAAATTGGCCATATTGTCCATCAGGCCGTCCACGCCGCCGGAGCCGTAGAGGGAATTGATGCGCTTATTCTTGTAGGTGGTGTTGGCATAGGTATCCCGGGGGATGGAGACCACGTTGAGGGTGTAATTCTCCGTATCCAGCATCGCCACCATGATGGCGTCCGTGTTGGAGCCCACCTTGTCCTTGCCCAGCACCAGGAAGGTATAGACGTTTTCACGCCGCCCCGTGGTGGGCGTGGCGGTGTCCTCCGTGGGAGGCGTCGTGTCCTCGGTGGGCGGGGTGGTGTCCTGGGTGTCGGGCGACGTGTTCTGGGACGTATCCTCCGCGTCCGACGTATCCGACGTGTCCACGGTGTTGAGGCCCGGCGTCTTCTCCGGC
The DNA here is from genome assembly GCA_947631845.1 of uncultured Oscillospiraceae bacterium. Classification (GTDB taxonomy): domain Bacteria; phylum Bacillota; class Clostridia; order Oscillospirales; family Oscillospiraceae; genus RUG626. The sequence goes on from CANRMY010000001.1 coordinate 102,272, forward strand.
GGCCGCCGGTGGGTCAAGACCCAGACGAACAGCAAAAGCGTCAGGATCAGGAGCACCGACACCACCACAATGGCGATCTTGCCCCAGGTGGGGAATCCCTTTTCCTCCCGCTTATCCCGCGGCTCCTCCGGCACGAAGTCCTCCACGTCGGGGATGTCGTCCACCGGGACGTTCACCTCGTCCACCGGCACGGGCCGCGTCTCGTCCAGGGGGGACGCCGGCATATCCGGCTCCGGCCAGCGCGTCTCCGCCGGCTCGTATACCGGTCCGGGACGGTGCTCCGCGGCCTCCTGGATATGGCCCGCGGCATGTTTTGAGTTCTTACTTCCGCCGAAAAATTTCATTGTGTCTGTCTGTTTCCTTTCTTTATCCACGCAAGCGCGCCCAGTGTGCGGTCATGGGGCGTGATATTTCGTCCGGTCATATCGTCTATACTCATCTGAAAGCCCAGCTCCAAAGCCCTGTCAAGGTCTGTGTACGCCAGCCGCCGCAGCTCCTGCACGCCCTCAAAATCCCTGGTGGGCTCTATGTAGTCGGCCATGTAGATGACCTTCTCCAGAAGCGCCATATCCTCCTTGCCGGTGGTGTGCCAGTATATGGCCCCGTACACCTCGTCATCACAGCCGAACTCATATTTGGCGATCCCGGCGCCTGTCTTGGAGTGGAGAAGCTTTCCCTCGTGCTTTTCCATCTCATCCAACAGGATACCATATTTTGCGCAAAGGCGCAACTGTTCATCCAGCTTCTCTTTTTTTGTGATGTCGTGAAGGATCGCCGCCTCCCTGGCCCGCTCCTCGTCGGCGCCCCACCGGCGGGCAAGCCGGACGGCCTCCTCCTCGCACCCCTTCACATGGGCCACCCGTTTGGGCTCCAGCATGGCGTAGGCCTTCCGCCGCAGCCACTCGTAGTCCGGTTTGGCGCCGTAGTACCGCCGTTGGATGATCCTTCCATACACCTCCGGCGGAAGATACTCCACGCCCTGCCGCTGGGGAAGCAGCTGCCGAAGCTGGGTGGAGGAGATATCCACCGCGTCCAGCTCCACCAGCCGCACATTGGCCCCGTAGGTGAGCCGCAGCTTTTCCGCCTGCCGGAAGAGCTTCTCCCGCTCCCCGCCCCGCCGGGCGAACACCGCCAGCGACGCCAGCCTTACGATCTCCTCAAACTCCCGCCACTGCTCAAAGCACATCAGCATATCCGTGCCCATCAGCAGATAGAGCTTGTCCGTGGGATATTTTTCTTTCAGCCGCCGGAGGGTATCCACCGTGTAGCTGACGCCCCCGCGGCTGATCTCCATATCCGAGACGGAACAGTGCTTCACCTTATCAAAGGCGAGGCGCGTCAGCTCCAGCCGTGCCCCGGCGTCCGGCGATCCGCCGGCGATCTCCTTATGGGGCGGCTGGGCGTCGGGGATCACCAGCACCTTGTCAAGCTTCAGCGCGGCGGCGCACTCCTTCACTGCCGCCACATGCCCCCGGTGGGGCGGGTTGAAGGTCCCCCCGAAAACTCCGATCTTCATAAAAGCTCATCTCCCAAGCTTTATTCTCTTTTCCTCAGGAAGGTCGCCGTTGGCCCTGAAGAGCACGAATTTTGTTCCGATGGCCTGGACGCCGTCGGCGCCGACGCGCCCGCACAGCTCATCGCAGACCTCCCTGGCGGAGAGGAGCGCCGTCTCCAGCACCCGCCCCTTGATCAGTTCCCGGGTCCGCAGGGCGTTTTCCGCCTCCTGAACGACGTTCTCCGTGACGCCGCCCTTTCCCACGATGAGCACCGGCTCCAGGCCGTTGGCCAGGGCCCTCAGCTGCGCCCTCTGCTTGCTTGTCAGCATCTCTTTACTCCTTTGTTCTCTCTTGTTTCAGATACTTTCCCAGTTCATCCGCGAATTGCCTGAAGGCCCTCCCCCGGTGGGAGATGGCGTTCTTCTCCTCGTCCGTCAGGCACGCCATGGAGCGCTTATGCCCCTCCGGCACAAAGATGGGGTCGTAGCCGAAGCCGTGCTCCCCCTCGTACACATGCCCGATGGTCCCCTCCACGGTGCCCAGGCAGTCGATCTCCCGGCCGTCGGGGAAGACGCAGACCACGGCGGAGACGAACCGGGCGCCCCGGTCGCCGTTCCCCTTTTTATCCACGATCTCCATGATCTCCCGGCACGTCTCGGGGTAGCCCCGCTCCCCGCAGAAGCGGGAGGAGTACACCCCCGGTCCGCCGCCCATGGCGTTGACCTCCAGGCCCGAGTCGTCGGCCACGCAGATCTTCCCCGTGGCCTCCACGGCGGCTTTTGCCTTGATGCGGGCGTTTTCCGTAAAGGTGGTCCCGTTCTCCTCCGCCTCGAACCGGCACCCGGCCTCGGACTGGGAGACGACCTCGATGCCTAAGGGCCCTAAGATCTCCCGCACCTCCCGGAGCTTGTCTTTGTTATTCGACGCCAAGATGATCTGCATAGCGGTCTCCTTTCTCGATCCTGCCGGACGGATGCCGCCCCCATCGGGCTTACGGGGGTGTTATTCAGCGGCTGTAGGGGCCGCCTCTCTTGGCGGCCCGCGCTCTCCGGGCTTATTTATCCCCCAGCAGGGCCTCGGTGAATTCCTCCGGGTCAAAGGGGATCAGATCGTCCGCCTGCTCCCCCACGCCCACGAATTTCACCGGGACGCCCAGCTTCGAGGCGATGGCGAAGACGATGCCGCCCTTGGCGGTGCCGTCCAGCTTGGTCAGCACGATCCCGGTCAGCGGCGCGGATTTGGCGAACTCCTCCGCCTGTAAAAGTCCGTTCTGCCCGGTGGTGGCGTCCAGCACCAGAAGCGTCTCCCGGTCGCCCCAGGGCATCTCCCGGTCGATGACGCGGCTTATTTTGTTCAGCTCATTCATGAGATTGGATTTGTTGTGGAGCCGCCCGGCGGTGTCCACGATGATGATCTCCGTGCCCCTGGCGATGGCGGCGGAGATGCTGTCAAAGACCACGGCGGCGGGGTCCGACCCCTCCTCGTGGCGCACGAAGCCGGCCCCTGTCCGCTCCGCCCAGACGCCCAGCTGCTCCGCGGCGGCGGCTCGGAAGGTGTCCCCGGCGGCCAGAAGGACCTTTTTCCCCTGTCCCCCGTAGAGCTTCGCCAGCTTCCCGATGGTGGTGGTCTTGCCCACGCCGTTGACGCCCACCACTAAGATGACCGAGGGCCTGGAATCCAGCTTCATGCCGGTGTTCTTCCCCAGCATGTCCACCAGGATCTCCTTCAGCGCCGCCCGAACCTCGTCGGGCCCCCGAAGGCCCCGCTCCTCCACCGTGTCCCGCAGACGGTCCACCGCCTCCATGGACGCCTCCGCGCCCACGTCGGAGAGGATCAGCGTCTCCTCCAACTCCTCAAAAAAGTCCTCGTTCTCCCCGGTAAAGGAAGCGATGGTGGAGTTGAGGCGCGCCGTCATGTTCTCCTTGGTGCGGGAAAGCCCCTGCCTGATCTTATCAAAGAATCCCATTCCGATCCTCCTGTGTTAAATCTACTCTTATCTTACGCTTCGCAAAGCCTGTTATAACGCCTATCGTTCATCCTTTTTCCCCATGGTCTTTTCGGCCTCGTCCAGGTCGATGACCAGCACCTTGGAGACGCCCTGCTCCTGCATGGTGACGCCGTAGAGGACGTCCGCCTCCTCCATGGTGCCGCGCCGGTGCGTGATGGTCAGAAACTGCGTTTTTTCCGTCAGGCCCCGCATGTACTCCGCCACCTTGACGACGTTGGCGTCGTCCAGGGCGGCCTCGATCTCGTCCATGACCACGAAGGGCGTGGGCCGCACCTTCAAAATGGCAAAATAGAGGGCGATAGCCACGAAGGCCTTCTCCCCGCCGGACAGCAGGGTGATGGTTTTCAGCGTCTTGCCGGGGGGCTGGACGCGGATCTCGATGCCGGAGCCTAAAATATCCTCCGGATCCTCCAGGGAGACGCTGGCCTGCCCGCCGCCGAACAGCTCCAAAAACGTCTGGCGGAAGCCCAGATCGATGCGCTCCAGCTCCTCCTTGAAGATCGTCTCCATGGAGCCGGTGATCTCGCCTATTATACCCAAAAGCTCGCGCTTTGCCTTCTCAATGTCGTCCCGCTGGTCGGTAAGGTACGTATACCGGGTGTTGACCCGCTCAAATTCCTCGATAGCGCCCAGGTTGGGCGTCCCCAGGGAGCCCATCTCCCGCTTCAGCTCCCCTGTGCGGCGCTTGGCCTGGGGGATGTTGGGCAGCTCCATCCGCTGGGCCATGGCGTCGGATCTGGTCAGCTCGTAGCCGTTCCACAGCTTGTCCAAAATCTGCCGCTCCTCCATCCGGGCGGCCTCCATGCGGTTGTCCACCTTGGCTGCCTCCCGCTCCAGATCCAGCAGGGCGGCGTTTTTCTCCTGGAGCTGTTTGTCGCTCCTGGCCCGCTCGGCCTCGATGGCCAGCTTTTCCTCCGCGATCCGGGCGACGCGCTCCCGCAGCTTCTCGGTGCCGGCCCGCAGGGAGGCGGCCTCGTCTTCATGGGCGCCGATCTCCTCCCGGATGGCCTGACCTTTCGCCTCCAGCTCCACCAGCTGGCGCTCCTGGCCCTCCCGGTCCCCGGACAGCTGGGCCCGCAGACGGGTCAGCTCCTCCACGGTGCGCTCCGCCCCGGCGGCCTCGGCCTCCAGGCTGGCCCGGGATTCCCGTTTCTCCGCCTCGGCGCGGGCGATCTCCTCCCGCTGGGCGTTCAGCTTCTCCCGGTCGCCGGCAAACTCGTCCAGCCGCTCCTTCAGCGTCCGGCTCTTTTGCTCCAGGGCCTCGATCTCGTCCTTCAACGCCGAGGCCCGCTCCCCCGCCTCCCGGAACCGGTAGGCGACGCCCTGGCTCTCGGCCTCGATCTTGTCCAATCTGTCTTTCAGGGAGGAACGCAGGAGATCGAAATGCTCCCCGGTGGAGGTGAGCTTCAAAACGTCGTTCTCCGCCGCTCTCAGCTCCTCCCCGGCTACGGAGAGCTCATATTCCGCGGCGGCCAGGGCGCGCTTCGTCTCCTCGGCGCTGTCCTTGGCCTTTTCCAGCTCCTCCCCCGCCTTCTGCTGGCGGGCCTTGAGCTTTTCCAGCTCGTTGGCCCGGGAGAGGATGCCGGTGTTCCTGGCGGCGCTGCCGCCCGTCATACTGCCGCCGGCGTTGACCACCTGTCCGTCTAATGTGACGATGCGGAAGCGGTGGGAAAATTTTCTGGCGATGCGTATGGCGGAGTCCATATCGTCGGCCACGGCGGTGCGGCCCAGCAAATTGAGATAGATGTCCCGATACTGGGGCTCAAAGGTCACCAGATCGAAGGCCACGCCCTCGAACCCGTCCTCGTCCTCCAGGCCCCGCTCCGCCAGCCGCGTGCCACGGATGACGTTCATGGGCAGGAGCGTCACGCGCCCCGCGTCGGTGCGTTTCAATAAATTGATGGCGTTCTTGCCGTCGTTCTCGGTACCGACGATGATGTTCTGCACCGCCGCGCCCAGGGCCGTCTCGATGGCCACGGCGTACTTCTCCGGCGCCTTGACCAGCTCCCCGGCCGGCCCGTGGACGCCCCGCAGAACGCCCCGCTCGGCCTCCCGCATGACCACCTTTACGGCCTTGGAGTAGCCCTCGTACTCCCGCTCCATGTCGGACAGCATCTGGATCCGCGCCAGGACGGCGTTGTACTCCATCTGCAGGGCGGTGCGCTTCTCCCCCGCCGTCTCATATTTTTTGGAAAGTCCCTCCACCCGCAGGGAATACCCTCTGGACACGTTTTGCAGGGACAGCGCCTTGTCTCTGGCCTCCTGAAGGGCCTTTTTGTTGTTCTCCGCCTCCCGTTCCGAGGCGGCCAGCCGCTCCCGCTGGTCGGTAAGCTCCCATTGAAGCCCCTCCGCCCGCTGGGTCAGCTCCTTTTGGGTGGACTCCAAGCCCGAGAGCTCCACGCGCCTGTCGGACAGGGCGTCCGCCGTGTCCGAGGCCTCCCTGGTCAGCCGGGATACCTCTTTATCAAAATCGCCCTCGCCGGAGAGCAGCTTTTCCGCCCGAAGGCGCAGCTCCTCCAATCCGGCGGCCAGCGCCTCACACTGGGCGCCGATCTCCGCGATCCGCTTTTGCCGCTCGTCGATCTGCTCCGTGAGGCTCAGGCTCCGCCCCTCCCGGGTGGCCATCTCCTCCTGAATACGCCGGACGTTGTCCTGGGTATGCTGGAGGTCTGATTTGAGCACAGCGGCCTGGGCGTCCTCGTCGGAGGCCCGTTTTTCCAGATCGGTGATTTTGGCGCGGACGCCCTCGGCCTCCACGTCCTTGTCGTGGGTGCGCTGGGCAAAGCCCTCCCCGGCGGCGTAGAGCTTATCAAGCTCCAGCTTCGCCCGCTCGATAGCCCCGGCGGCCTTCAACGCGTCGCCGTCAAGGGCCTCCAGCCGCTCCGCGATGGCCTCCAGGTCGTACATCCACAGGGAGATCTCCAGGCCCCTCAGCTCGTCGCGCAGAACAAGATACCGCTTGGCCGTCTCCGACTGGCGTCTCAGCGGCTCCACCTGGAGCTCCAGCTCCCCGATCTTGTCGTTGACGCGGGTGAGGTCCTCCTCCGCCCGCTGGAGCTTGCGCTCCGACTCCTCCTTCCGGTGGCGGAACCGGGAGATGCCCGCCGCCTCCTCGAAGATCTCCCGCCTGTCCGTGCTCTTGGCCGACAGGATGGAGTCGATCTTGCCCTGGCCGATGATGGAGTAGCCGTCCCGGCCCAGGCCCGTATCCATGAAAAGCTCGTTGATGTCCTTTAACCGGACGGGTTTTTTATTGATGTAATATTCGCTCTCGCCGGAGCGGTAGTAGCGCCGGGTGACCTGCACCTCGTTAAGCTCCCCGCCCAGCCGGTGGTCGGAATTGTCCAGCGTCAGGGATACCTCCGCGAAGCCCACCTGACTGCGCCGGGCGGTGCCGCCAAAGATCACGTCCTCCATCTTCCCGCCGCGAAGCGCGCGGGTGGACTGCTCCCCCATCACCCACTGGATGGCGTCGGCGATGTTCGATTTTCCGCTCCCGTTGGGCCCCACGATGGCCGTCAGGGGCTTGTCAAAGGTCAGGACCGTCCTCTCCGGGAAGGACTTGAACCCCCGCAGCTCCAGTGCCTTAAAATACAATCCATACACTCCCCTATCGCCGTGGGCCACAAAATATGCCCTCCGGCAACAGTTTTCCAGTCTAAAACCACAGTATATAACATCCTGTCGGATTTTGCAATGAAATATTTGTGAATTTCCGGCCTCACTGCGGCATAGCCGCCCGCCCCGCTTTTACGGACGCCGCCGCCAATACCGCTCTATCTCCTCCCGGGCCGCCTTCACCGTCCCGGTCACCAGCTCCGGCCTTCCGCCGCCGCGCCCCTGAAGGGCGGCGTTCATGTCCCGGACCACAGGGCGCAGATCGGTCTTTTGGGACGCCAGGACGTACCTGTACCCCGCCCCGTTGTCCCCGGAAAAGGCGGCGGCCACCGCGCACTTTTCCGCGGCGGCATTGGCCAGGAGCTGCAGCTCCTTCCCGTCAAGCTCCGGCTCGAAAAACAGGAGATCCCCCTCTGCTTTCTCTATTATGTCAACCTCCTGCCGGATCATCTTCCGCTTGAGGCCCCCCAGCTTGTAGGCAAGCGCGTCCCGCTCGGCCAAGAGCCGTTCCACCGCCGGGGCCATATCGTCCTGGGGCGCGGACAGGAGCGCGGAGATCGCGGCCGCGCTCTCGGCCCGTTTCCGGTAGTCCTCATAGGCCCGGTCCCCCGCCAGCATACGGATGCGCACGCCGCTTTTCCGGCGGACCGCCTCGCATATTTTAATGGCGCCGATCTCCCCGGTGCGCTTCACATGGGGCGCGCAGCAGGCGCACACGTCCACGCCCTCAATGGTCACCAGGCGCACGTTCTCCGTCAGGTCCAGCTTACTGCGATATACAAGCCCCGGCAGCTCCTCCGGCGCGGGATAGCTTGTGGTGACGGGCACATTGCGCCAGACCACCTCGTTGGCCTCCCGCTCGATGTCCGAAAGCTCCTGATCGTCCACGAACCCGTCGAAGTCCACGACGATCCCCTCGGCCCCCATGTGGAAGCCCACATTGTCAAACCCGCGGCGGCGGTGGACCAGCCCCGAGACGATATGCTCGGCGGTGTGGTTTTGCATGTTGGAAAACCGCTTCTCCCAGTCGATCTGCCCGTGTACCGGTTCCCCCGGCTCCAGGGGCGCTCCGCACCGGTGAATCACCTCGCCGCCCCGCTCAAAGGTGTAGAGGACGTTCACATCCCCGATCGTCCCCGTGTCCGCCGGATTGCCCCCGCCCTCGGGGAAAAAAGCCGTTTTGTCCAGCACGATCTCAAACGCTCCGTCCCGCTCCGCGCAGGAGCGCACCACGGCGTCAAATTCCTTTATGTGGGAATCCTCATAATAGAGCTTTCGTGTCATAAGATGTTTTCCTCCACAAATCTGGCCGCGCCGTCCCCGTCGCAGTGCCCCGCGATGGCGTCCGCCACGGCCTTCACCTCGTCGATGGCGTTCTCCATGGCCACGCCCAGGCCGCAATTTTTCACGGGGCCGATATCGTCCCAGTCGTCCCCGAAATAGGCGGTCTCCTCCGGCGCGAGGCCGAAATCCTCCAGCATCTCCCGGACGCCGCCCCACTTGGTGGCCTCCCGGCTCATGAACTGGTAGAGCTTCCCGCCCTCGATGGCGGTGCAATAGGTATCCTCCGTCAGCGCGGCCCTGGCTTCCGCCTCCGTGACGCCGCTGACCAGCACCTTGTAGAGCGTCCCTTCCGGAAGCTTTGGAAAGCCCCCGAACACGCTGGCATTCCACTCTGGGATGGGCGCGGAGGCGTAGATCCCGCCGCTCATCTCCACGCTGACCACGGCCCCCGGCAGGGGCAGGAGCGACGCCGCGATCCGCTCGCCGCTTGCCCGCGCTATGGCGTTCACCAGCTCCCGGCCCCGGGACAGCACCCGCGCGCCGTTCAGGGTGACCAGTGCCTCAAACTCGTCGAAAATGCCGAACTCCCGCACCGTCCGTTCCGGCCTCGCCGACGCCGCCAGCACTCGGATCCCCCGCTCCCGGCACCGCTCCAAAACGCCCCGGGAATACCCAGACAGGCTCTTGTCCGACCGCAGAAGCGTGTTGTCCAGGTCGAAAATCACCGCTCGTATCATCTTATCCCCCTGTTTCCCACGGTTTTATAAGGACAGCCAGTTTATGGCCGCCTCCAGGTTTTCCGAAACCGGCCTCTATACTGATCCATTTTTAATTCTCCTCACAGATGCTTCCCCGCCTCCCGGACGCTCTGCTTGTCCATTTTGTCCATTATCTCAGCTTCACCCTCAGCGTCTCCGCCGCCGCCTTCAGCTCCCGGATGAAGATATCCGCCTCGTCCATGGTGCTGTACTTGGAAAGGCTCACCCTGATCGCCCCGTCGATGGTTTCCGCGCTCTCGCCCATGGCCTCCAGCACGTGGCTGCGCGCGCCCTTTTTGCAGGCGGAGGATTTGGAGACGCAGATGCCTTTGGCGTCCAGAAGGTTCATCAAAACCTCGCTTTTATACCCCGGCAGGGAGATACTGAGGATGTGCGGCGCGCCGCTCTCCCCCAGGAGCCGGAGGCCGGGGATCTCAAGAACCAGATTGTCCATAAGATATTGCTTTATGTCAACCATCCACCTCACGTCCTCCGGGAAGGAGGCCCGCCCCGCTTTGGCGGCGGCGGCGAAGCCGAGAATGGCGGGCATGGGCTCGGTACCGGGGCGGATGCCGCCCTCCTGGCCGCCGCCGGTGACGATGCCGGGCAGGCGCAGGCCCTTTTTGATGTAGAGCGCCCCCACCCCCTTGGGGCCGTGGATCTTGTGGGCGCTGACGGTGACCAGATCCGCCCCCAGCCTTTTGGGGGTAAAGGGTACCTTCAAAAGGGCCTGGACGCAGTCGGAGTGAAAGAGCACGTTGGGATTTCTTCCCTTGACCGCCGCCGCGATGCCGGCGATATCCGTCACCGCGCCCGTCTCGTTGTTCACCAGCATCAGGGACACAAGGCCTGTGTCCTCCCGCAGGGCCTCCAGCACCTGCTCGACGCCCACCGCGCCGGTCTTGTCCGGCTTTAAAAACGTCACCTCATAGCCCTGGCTCCGGAGGGATTGGCAGGTCTTGCGCACCGCGTCGTGCTCGGCCTCGCTTGTGATAATGTGGCGGAACCGGTGCCGCCGGAGGTACGCCGCGCCCCGGAGGGCCAGGTTGTCCCCCTCCGTGCCGCCGGAGGTGAAGAGCACCTCGGAAGCTTCACAGCCCAGGGTCCGGGCGATCTCCTCCCGGGCCTCCTTCAGCGCGGCGGCGGCCCGCCGGCCAGGGGCGTGGCCGGAGGAGGGGTTGCCGTAGTCCTCCGTCAGCGCCCGTGTCACGGCCTCCACCGCCTCCGGGCAGGGCTTGGTGGTGGCGGCGTTATCAAAATAAACAGTCATGGTTTGATCCTCATTCAACTTGATTTTAGCTTTCAGATGGGCTATAATACCGAATTGTCCCCTATTATACAACGATTTTTCACATAGGACAAGACCATTATGAGAATACACATCCACACCCTTGGCTGTAAGGTCAACCAATTTGAGTCCGCCGCCCTGGCGGCGATGCTCACAGAGCGCGGCCACCAGATCACCCAGGAGGAGACGGGCCTGGACGCCGTGGTCGTCAACACCTGCGCCGTCACGGCGGAGGCGGGCCGCAAATCTCGACAGGCCGCGCGGCACTTGAAGGAGCTGAACCCCGGCGCGGTCGTCGCCCTGTGCGGCTGCTGGAGCCAGGCGGAGGCGGAAGCGGCCTCTGAGCTGGGCGACGTGGTCTTTGGCAGCGGCGACAAGGCCGGTCTGGCGGACGCTCTGGAGCGGGCGTTCACGGAGCGGAAAGGGGCGGTCAGCGTGGACAACGCCCTGGAGCGGCGGGCGTTCGAGCGTCTCCCCGCCGGAAGCCCGGAGGGCCGGACACGGGCGCTTTTGAAGATCGAGGACGGGTGCGTGAACTTCTGCGCCTACTGCATCATACCGTATACCCGGGGCCGTGTGCGCTCCCTGCCCCTGGAAGAGTGCGCCCGGGAGGCGGAGAAGCTGGCCCGGGAGGGATACCGCGAGATCGTCCTCACCGGCATCGAGATCGCCTCCTACGGCGCGGATCTGCCCGGCAAGCCCACCCTCACGGACGCCGTGACGGCCGTCTGCGCCGCCGCGCCGGGGTGCCGGATCCGCCTCGGCTCCCTGGAGCCCAGGGTGGTGACGGAGGACTTCTGCCGTGCCCTCGCCGCCCTGCCCAACCTCTGCCCCCACTTTCACCTGTCTTTGCAGAGCGGCTGCGACAGGACGCTCAAAGCGATGCGCCGGAAATATGACACCGCCCGGTTTTACGCGTCCGTCGCCCTTTTACGAAAATATTTTAACAACTGCGGCCTCACCGCCGATCTGATCACCGGCTTTCCCGGCGAGACGGACGCGGATCACCGGGAGACGCTGGCCTTTATCGAGCGGTGCGCCTTCTCCTCCATGCACGTTTTCCCCTACTCCGTCCGCCCCGGCACCGTGGCGGCCCAAATGGAGCAGCTGCCCCGCGCCCTCAAGGAAAGCCGTGCCCGGGAGGCCTCCGCCGTGGCCCGCCGGATGAAGAAGCGGTTTCTGGAGGCGCAGATCGGCAAAATTCTCCCCGTCCTCTTCGAGACGGAGGCGGAGGGCGTCTGGTCGGGCCACGCCGGGAATTACTGCGAGGTGCGCGCCCGGGGCGAGGAGTTGCGCAACACTGTGGCAAATGTACAAATCACCGGCCTTTCCCACGGGGCGCTTTGGGGAAATGTCCTCTTGTAAAAAGGCATCATTTTATGTATAATTCATCTAATTAAAGAAAATCTTTGATGCCAGGGGGAATTTTCCATGTTTTCTGAGCGCGTCTACAACTTCTCCGCCGGCCCCTCCATGCTGCCGGTACCGGTGCTGGAAAGAGCCGCCGGGGAGATCAAAAATTATAACGGCTCCGGCATGTCCGCCATGGAGATGAGCCACCGCTCCAAGGCGTACCAGGAGATCTTCGACGAGACAAAGGCCCTTTTCCGTGAGGTTTTGTCCGTGCCGGACACCCACGAGATCCTCTTTATGCAGGGCGGCGCCACGGGCCAGTTCGCCGCCGTGGCCATGAACCTCATGGGCTCCGCCGGCAAGGCCGATTACGCCGTCACCGGCAACTTCTCGGGCCTGGCGGCCAAGGAGGCCAAAAAGTACGGCCAGGTCCACATTGCGGCGGACACCTCGGCGCAGAACCACACCCGCATCCCCCGCCAGGAGGAGCTGGACCTGTCCCCCGACGCCGCCTATTTCCACTACTGCGCCAACAACACCATCTACGGCACCGAATGGGACTACACCCCCCATGCCGCCTGCCCCGTGGTGGCGGATATGAGCTCCAACATCCTCTCCAAGCCCGTGGATGTGGCCGGTCACGGCCTCATCTACGCCGGGGTGCAGAAGAATATGGCCCCCGCCGGGATGGCCGCCGTCATCATCGACAAGTCCCTGGCCGGCCGGGAGCTCCCCTTTACCCCCACCATCCTCAGCTACAGGACCATGATCGAAAAGGACTCCATGTACAACACGCCCCCCACCTTCAACATCTACATGCTGGGGCTGGTACTCCGATGGGTGAAGGAGCAGGGCGGCGTCCGGGGCATGGAGGCCCTGCGGGAGGAGCGCGCCGGACTGCTCTACGATTTCCTGGACAACTCCCGGCTTTTCCACGGCTGCGCGGAGCGGGCGGCACGGTCGAAAATGAACGTCACCTTCCGCACCGGCGATGCCGATCTGGACGCGAAATTTATCAAGGAGGCCGCCTCCCGGGGCTTTGTGAGCCTGGGCGGACACCGCATCGTGGGCGGTATGCGCGCCTCCATCTACAACGCCATGCCCGTGGAGGGCGTCCGGAGGCTCGTGGACTTCATGGCGAAATTTGAAACTGAAAATAAAATCTGATTTCAGAGGTAAAATAAAATGATCAACGTCAAAACCATCAACAACATCTCCCCCGCCTGCAAGGCCATCCTGGATCCCAAAAAGTACGCCGTGGGCGAGGATCTGGAAAACCCGGAGGTGATCTTTGTCCGCGCCTCCTCCCTGCTGGATTACGACTTCGGCGACAAGCTCCTGTGCGTGGCCCGCGCCGGCATCGGCGTCAACACCATCCCCTTAGAGAAGCTGGCGGAGCGGGGCGTCGTGGTGTTCAACACCCCCGGCGGCAACGCCAACGGCGTCAAGGAGCTGTTTCTGATGGCCCTGGGTATGGCCTGCCGGGATATCCTGGGCGCTATCCAGTGGGTGCTGGATTTTGACACAAAAGAGCGGGACGTCAGCGTGGTCATGGAGAAGGTCAAAAAGCAGTTCGCCGGCCCCGAGTACATGGGCAAGAAGATCGGCGTCATCGGCATGGGCAACGTGGGCCGCCGGGTGTCCAACATCTGCCAGCACCTGGGCATGGACGTGTACGGCTACGACCCCTACCTCTCCGTGGACGCGGCCTGGGCCATCTCCAACAAGGTTGTGCGCGTGGACCGGCTGGAGGATCTGCGCGACTGCGACTTTCTCACCCTCCATGTCCCCCTCAACGATGAGACGCGGGACATGATCAACGCCGACTTCATTGCCAAGATGAAGGACGGCGTGCGCATCATCAACTACGCCCGTCAGCAGGTGGTCAACGAGGAGGCCATCCGGGCCGCCCTGAACACCGGCAAGGTGGCGCGCTTCGTCACCGACTTCCCCACCAACACCCTCATCGGCACCAAAAACGTGGTGATGACCCCCCATCTGGGCGGCACCACCTGGGAGAGCGAGGAAAACTGCGCCGTTATGGCCGCCCAGGAGGCCAGGGACTACATCGAAAACGGCAACATCAACAACTCCGTAAACTTCGGCAAGGCCGTCATGGCCCCCTCGCGTCTGGCGCGGCTGTGCGTGTTCCACAAGAACATCCCCAGCATGATCGCCAAGATCACCGGCGCCGTCTCCGGCGCGGGGATCAACATCGAGAACATGGTCAACGCCTCCCTGAAGGGCAGTAAGATCAGCTACACCATGCTGGAGCTGGGCAATCAGCCCGACGCATCCCTGACGGAGGCCGTCAGAGCCATCGGCGGCGTTGTGCGTGTGCGCGTCATCGACGCCAAGTAATCAGGAAAAGGACCCTTTTCCGGCGCGGGAAGGAGGATCGCCATGGAAAAAAAGCTTCTCATCGTCAACCCCGTCTCCGGCAAGGGGCGGGTGAAAAACATCCTTCTGGAGCTTCTCAGTACCCTGTGCTCCGGCGGCAGCGCCGTCACCGTGTGCGTCACGGAGAAGCGCGGCGACGCCTCGGATTTCGCCGAGGAATACGGCCCGGAGGTCAGCTGCGTGGTCTGCACCGGCGGCGACGGCACCCTCAACGAGGTCATCTCCGGCCTTATGCGTTTAGCGCCGGAGGCCCGCCCGGAGATCAGCTACATCCCCTTGGGCACCACCAACGATATGGCCACGTCCCTGAACATCCCCAAAACGCCCAAGGACGCCATCGGCAGCCTGGGCTCCTACGCGGAGCACAGGCTTTTGGACGTGGGCCAGCTGGGGCAGGACTATTTCGGCTATGTGGCGGCCTTCGGCACCTTCACCAACGTCCCCTTCACCACCCCCCAGGCCGCCAAGAACACCTGGGGATATCTGGCATATCTGACGGAGGCGCTGGGACAGCTGACGGAGATCACCGCCCACCACACCCGCGTCCATTACGACGGCGGGTATTTCGAGGGCGATCTGCTCTTCGGCTTCGTCACCAACTCCCTGACCGTGGCCGGGGGCATCGTCAAATTCGACGAGGAAAACGTGGCCCTGGACGACGGGCTTTTTGAGGCGCTCCTCATCCGCAAGCCGCGGAATCTGGCGGAGCTGAACGCCACCGTGGCCAACATCCTCAAGCGCAACTTCAACTCCGACAACATCACCCTCCTGCACACGGGCCGGATCCGCTTCGAGTTCGACAGCGAGGTGCAGTGGACCCGGGACGGCGAGGACGGCGGGATCTATAAGACCGTGGACGTGGTGAATCACCACCAGGCCGTCCGCATCAACGTGGGTAACAGCCTGTGAGGATATTAGCCATCGGCGACGTGGTGGGGGGAAACGGCGTCAGCGCCCTCACCGGGACGCTCTGGAAGCTGCGGCGGGAGCATAAGGCGGATCTGTGCGTGGTCAACGGCGAAAACGCCAGCGTGGTGGGCATCAACCCCCAGGAGGCCGAGGCCATCTTCTCCGCCGGGGCGGACGTGATCACCCTGGGCAACCACGCCCTGCAAAAATACACCCTGCACCGGTATCTGGACGACACGCCGCGCATCCTGCGTCCCGCCAACCTGTCCCCCCTCACCCCCGGCATGGGCTGGACGGAGACGGACACGCCGCAAGGGCGCGTGGCGGTCATCAACCTCATCGGCCGGTGCGGCATGGATTTCGGCCCGGACAACCCCTTTTACGAGGCGGAACGGATCCTCAAGAAGCTGACGGCCAGGATCATCCTCATCGACTTCCACGCCGAGGCCACCAGCGAAAAGGCGGCGCTGGCGTGGCATCTGGACGGCAGGATCTCCGCCCTCTGGGGCACCCACACCCACGTCCAGACCTCCGACATCAGAATTTTGCCAAAGGGCACCGGCTTCATCACCGATCTGGGCATGACCGGCGCCGTGGACTCCATTCTGGGCGTCCGCCCGGAGCAGTCCATCGGGCGCTTTCTGGGCGAGCCGAAACGCGTCCCCTACACCCAGGCCGAGGGCCGGTGCAAGATCGAGGGCGCGCTTTTTGATATCGACCCCAAAACCGGCCTCTGTACGGCCTGCCAAGCCCTGCGGGTCACCCTATAAAGGGGACCGTCGAAAAAGCCCGGTCGGGCCGCTTATGCTTTTGTATGGTTCGCATTATACCACAAGGCTTTTAATTTGTCAAGCATTATTTTAAGTTTTTTTATATATTTTTTAGTAATCACAAAGAGGTGGGGGGCGCGGATGTCCAAGAGCAAAAATTCCATGACAAAAAGCGCCCTCCTGCGGCGCGGGTGGACAAACGAGCTGATCGAGACGCTTCTGCCCAAGCCCACCTACATCCATGTAGGCGACGGTCACAAGGTCCTGCGCACCTGGCGCAAGAGCGTGGTGGCGGAGGCGGAGCTGACGCCGGAGTTCATCGACAAGCACCGGGTCATCGTTCCGGAGGCGCCGGCCGCCCGGCCGGCTCCGGAGGAGGGCGAGCCGAAGGCGAAGAAAGCGCTGGACGCCGCCGGCGTCCGGGCGCTTTTTGAATCGTCCTTTTCCAAATACCCCTGGGACGAGTCCGCCGCCAGCCTGCTGGCCCGCCACTATCACCGGGCCATTCTGGTAAGGCTGGGCTCCAACGCTCAGGAGCCCGCCTACGGACAGGTCAGCTCCTGGCTGGGGGAATTCATGGCGCTGGAGAAGGGCCGCCCCGCCACCTGTGTGCCCCCGGCCATGAGCGGGCTGACAAAATCCTGCGGCTACATCGCCGCCCACTGGGACGAGCGGCCCTGCGACAGGCTCATCGAGCACTATCCCAACATCCTCAAGGTGGCCGCCGAGCACGTCATCGACCAGCTCCACGGGGTGGAGTCGGAGGAGAGCCTTTTTGATATGCTCCGCTCCCCCGATTTCCCCCTGGGCCTTCTCTTCCGGGACGGACTTGCCAAGGTCTGGTCGGTGTGGTACGTGCCCAGGGCCATCCGAAGCTCCCTCTCCCTGCTGATGGCGCTGAATCCCCGGGACGAGTACCCGGAGGCCCGGGCCATGCGGCGGCATTTCACCCTGCACATCGGCGGCACCAACACCGGCAAGACCTACGCCGGCCTTGTGCGGCTGATGGAGGCCCCCACGGGGGTGTATCTGGGGCCCCTGCGTCTGCTGGCGCTGGAGGCCCAGGAGACGCTTCTGGACGCCCGGGTGGACTGCTCCCTGGCCACCGGCGAGGAGGAGGATTCCCGCCCCGGCGACACCCATGTGGCCGCCACGGCGGAAAAGCTGGATCTGAAGCGGCCCTTTGACGTGGCCGTTATCGACGAGTGCCAGATGATCCGGGATCCCCAGCGGGGGTACGCCTGGACCAGGGCCATTCTGGGCGTGCTGGCCCCGGAGGTTCACCTGTGCGCCGCGCCGGAGGCGGAGGACATCCTCATCCGGCTCATCGCCAGCTGCGGCGACACCTACGCGGTGGTGCGCCACGAGCGGCGCGTCCCCCTGATCCCCATGCGGACCACCGTCTCCCCGGAGCGCATCCAGCCGGGGGACGCCCTCATCACCTTCTCCAAGGTGGGCGTGCTCAGCGTGGCCGAGGAGCTGCGCTCCCACGGCAAGGAGCCGGCCATCATCTACGGCGCGCTGCCCTACGCCACCCGGCGGCGGCAGATGGAGGGCTTTCTGCGGGGCGATATGAAATACGTTGTCTCCACCGACGCCATCGGCATGGGCCTCAACCTGCCCATCCGGCGCATCATCTTTATGGAGACGGAGAAATTCGACGGCGTGGAGCGGCGCGCCCTCCTGCCGGAGGAGATCAAGCAGATCGCGGGCCGCGCGGGGCGCTTCGGCATGTACAACAGGGGCTACGTGAGCGCCACGCAGAATCTGCCCCTTATCAAGGCAGGGCTGGAGGCCCCCGTACCGCCCATTGAGAAGGCCGTCGTGGGCTTTTCGGATCTGGTGCTCCAGGTGGATTTCGACCTTTTGGAGGTGCTGACCGAGTGGAACAAGCTCCCCACCGTGGAGCCCTATGTGAAGCTGGACATCTCCCGGTATATCACCATCATCTCCAAGCTCCGGGAGCTGGGCTTCGATTTGACCAAGGAGCAGGAGCTGCGGGCTGCCAACATCCCCTTCGACGAGACGTCGGAGCCGCTGAGGGATCTCTTTTTCACCCTTCTGCGCCGTTACCGCATGGGCGAGGAGATTGAACAGCCGGGGCTGGCCTCCGAGGATCCCACGCTTTTAGAGCTGGAGCTTTTCTATAAAAAGCTGGATCTCTACTTCTCCTTCTGCAAGGCTTTCGAATTGCCCGTGGACGAGGACAAGCTCTTTGAGACCAGGGAGGACGTGGCCGAGCAGATCAACGATATCCTGCTGACGCGCCTAAAAAACAACATCCGCTTCTGCGCCATCTGCGGCAAGCCCCTGAGTCTCTATCAGAAAAGCCGCATCTGCGATGACTGCTTCCGCCGGACGAGGGCACAGAATCAGCCCCGGCGGAGAAGGAAAAAATAAAGGAGGTCGATCCCCGTGCCGTTCTTCAAGAGAAAGAAACAGGAGCCGCGCTTCGATATCACCGGCAAGGTCCCCACCATCCGGGCCAGCATCTGCACCGGCGAGCGGGTGGCGGGCCTGAAGGACCCGGTCAGCGGCAAATTCACCGAGGTCATGCTGATCCGCGGCGATAAGGATCTCCGGGAGTTCTGCGAGACCTACGGCGTCCGGGAGAGCGACATCAAGCGGGAGTGGTGAGGATGGAGCTTCATGACATTCTCTCCCATGAATCCCGTCGGCCCGGCTTTCGGCTCCGGGACGCGGCGAAGCTCCTCTACCAGAGCGAATTTGGCGGCGGGCATCTGATCGCCAATCCGGCGTCCGCCCTGGCGTGGCTGAAAAGCGAGACGGCCGGGTGCGAGAGGACGAACGAGCCGCTGATTTCCCCCATCGGCGGCGGCTTTTGCCGGGTGAACCTGGCCCCGGCGGCGGGCCGGATCTCCCCGGAGACGCTGTTCAGGATCTTTTTCCTCTCCTCCCGGCAACCCGCCGGGGATTTGAAGGTTCGCGGCGGCGCTCGCCGTTGTCGGGAGCTGTCCGGTTTTTTCCCGGCCCGGCCAGGTGTCCGGCCCGTACGGGTTCGGTGCACGTAATGCGCCGGAAATTTGCAACAGGCCATCCGTAGGGGCCGATGACCACATCGGCCCGTGTCCCGAATTTCCGATACTCTTCCGTTCTACGCCGTAGGGGCCGCCTCTCTTGGCGGCCCGTCCATTTCAATGGCGGCGAAGCCGCAACCTTTTTGATTGGGGCGCCGGAATTTCGTGGGCCGCCGTGGGCGGCGGCCCGTACGGCGGTGGAGGGTGGATTTTCGGGGAATTCGACGGTGCGTCGGGCCGCCTGGAGAGACGGCCCCTACAAGGTTGGTTGATAGATTTTCAGAAATTCGACACGCGGGCCGGCCAGGTGTCCGGCCCGTACGGGTTCGGTGCACGTAATGCGCCGGAAATTTGCAACAGGCCATCCGTAGGGGCCGATGACCACATCGGCCCGTGTCCCGAATTTCCGATACTCTTCCGTTCTACGCCGTAGGGGCCGCCTCTCTTGGCGGCCCGTCCATTTCAATGGCGGCGAAGCCGCAACCTTTTTGATTGGGGCGCCGGAATTTCGTGGGCCGCCGTGGGCGGCGGCCCGTACGGCGGTGGAGGGTGGATTTTCGGGGAATTCGACGGTGCGTCGGGCCGCCTGGAGAGGCGGCCCCTACATGGTTGATTGATGGATTTTCAGAAATTCGACACACGGGCCGGCCAGGTGTCCGGCCCGTACGGGTTCGGTGCACGTAATGCGCCGGAAATTCGTGGGCCGTACGGACGTTGCTCACGTCTGCCAGGGGCGCGGGGCACTTTTGACCGGGGCGTGGGTGTCGATGGAGCGTCCCATCAGGAGCCAGGTGTAGGCGTCCTCCAGGGCCTCCCGGAGAGGGTACGGCTCCGGCCCGCCGGCGATAAATGCCTCCATGCCGTCCATCAGCGTGGCGATGGCGTACTCGTCCTGGGCGTTCTCCATGTGGACGAAGGGATTCCACTCCCCCGCCAGCTCCGCGAGCTCCGGCGTTGTAAACGCCTCAAAGCCGGGGATGGGCGCGGCGGTGAGCCTGATCCTGTGCGGGGTGTGCGTCTCGTCAGAGCAGAGGATGGTGGTGTCGTACCACTGGCCACGCTGGCCCCGGAGGTCGATATGCCGCGCGCAGATGCGCGTGTGATACTGGATCCCGTCAAAATCGTAATAGGCCCGCTTGCCGTTGTCAAAGGCAAAGTCCGCCGTGACCCGGCCGCTTTGGGCCACGGACCCGTCTGTAATGGGGCCGAAGCGGGAATCGGTGCGCTCCACGGGATACTCCCGGACGTCCGCCGTCACGGTGAAATCCCGGAGGGGGCCGCTCTCCATCCCCAGCATCCGGCGGATCACCGACGCGGCGTGGTAGTCGTGGCACAGGGAGATCGTCACGCTGTGTGCCTCCCCGATCCTTCCGGCGCGCACCTCCCGCAGTCCGGCGGCGATGAGCGGGTAGCGGAAGTACTGCTCCGCCACGGCAAGCCGCGCCCCCTTTTGCGCAAGCTCCCAGAGGGCGCACAGCTCCTCAAAGGAGCACCCGGCGGGCGTCTCCGCCAGCACGGGGAAGCCCAGGGACAGCCAATGGCGGGTCACATCGAAGTTGTTCCCCTTGGATACGGCGGCGACCACAAAATCAGGCTTCGCTAATATTATGTCAACTTCATTCGCCGTGGCGGGCCAGCCCTTCTGGCGGATGAGTTGTGCCTTCCCCTCCGAACGGCAGAGGATATGGGAAAGGGCAAAGCGGTCCGGGTGGGAATGCGCGATCCGGGCGTAAAATTCCGCCCGCCAGCCGGAACCGACTACGGAAAAGGTGAGTTTTTTCATAGAAGCACCTCACGCGGAGACGACTGTCTCGATGATGTGGAAATTCTCGTTTAGGGATTCCGGGAAGCGGATAAAGTGGCTGTCCGGGTCGGCGGCCAGCCATTCTTCCAGGACGCGGGACTTCTCGTTTGAACGTCTTATGTTAACCTGTTCCCGATCCCTTGGGGTCTCGAAGTAGGAGAAAAGGACGTTTTCATGGAGGGAGATGAACTGGCGGCGGTCCCCCACCAGCAGTCCCTCCCGCACCAGCGCCTGATGGAAGGTGACGTAGCTCATAAGCTTCTCCGGCCGCAGCAGGGCTATGCGCCCACAGCGCTTTTCCGGCGGCTGGGCGCGGGTGTACTCCCGGGCATAGACGGGTTGATCGTGCCAGAAAACCGGAGTCATGGGGACAAAGGGCCGGTCGGGGCCGTCGACGGCGGGCCAGGACTTCAAAAACGGGGCCAGGACAGGAAGAAGGGCCTCGGCGGCGCCGTCCTCCGCTCTCTCCGGCGTGAGCTCCAGGTAGACGAAAAGCATCTGCCGGTAACGGAAGACGGAGGCGGTGTTCATCTCCCCCGCCCCGATCGCGCCCCGGCAGGTCTCCCGGAAGGCCGCCAGGGCGGCGGAGAGGGCGGCCTCGTCCACGTCCTCCCGGAGCGCGGCGCGAAAGGCGCGGCGTATAAGCAGTCTCATGCGGTGAACCTCCTTTACAAAAAAACACGCGGGGACAACCCGCGTGTTTTTTCTTTTATTTGAGGCCGAACTTCTTATTGAACTTATCCACACGGCCGCTGGTATCGACAAGCTTCTGCTTGCCGGTATAAAAGGGGTGACACTTGGAGCAGATTTCGACCTTGATGTCACTCTTTGTACTGCCGGTCTCGATGACCTCGCCGCAGGCGCACCGGATAGTGGTCTGCCCGTACTTGGGATGGATGCCCTCCTTCATTGCGTTCACCTCTTTCATTCGTTAGTTTTCACGCAACGGTTATTCTACCACAGTTGTCTTTACGTTGTCAACATCTTTTTTGAAAAAACACGGGATTGTATGCCGCAGGACGCCCCGGTGGAGCGGTTCGAGCCATCCCTCTGGTGTGCGCTGCTGGATTTCGTGACGGTCTACTCCAAAGAAGATGTGCGGTTCACCTTCAAGGACGGAACGGAAATAAGGCCATGAGGGCAAGAAAACAACTCCTCACTACCATTACGGCGGTGAGGAGCTTTTTGTTTGTTCCTTTCGATAAACGGGAAGTTATCGCTTAACAAAAGGAAACTTACCCTCAATAAAATGCCGATACTCCGGCTGGCCGATGGCCTCT
>CANRMY010000002.1 GCA_947631845.1 uncultured Oscillospiraceae bacterium
GTTCACCGCCCGCCCCTACCGCGCCTACCGGCGGCCCCGGCCCACGCCCCCTCCCCCGCCCCCACGCGGCGGCGGGTACAGGCCCCCGACCCGGCCGGCCTCCCGCCCCTCGCGTCCCTCCCGTCCCAGCGGCGGCGGACACTCCGGCGGCGGCTTCGGAGGCCGCGGCGGCAGCTCCGGCGGCTTCGGAGGCCACTCCGGCGGCGGTCGCTCCGGCGGCGGCTTCGGAGGAAGAAGATAAAAAACAAAAAGCGAGAGGACAGGATTCTTCCTGTCCTCTTTTTATGAGCATTTATGATTCCTTCAGCTCCTCATCCGTGTCCAGGATAAAGTGGTCACAGCCGTTGATGACGGTGGTGGTGCGGTAGCGGCTGACCTGGGGGATGTTGACGCCGTAGCTGCGGTGGATGTGGCCGTGTATGAAATACCGGGGCCTGTATTTTTCGATCAGCTCCTGAAAGCACTCAAAGCCCCGGTGGGACAGGGTGTCGAAGTCGTTGAAGCCCCGGATGGGGGCATGGGCCACGATGATGTCCACGCCCCCGGCGCGGCGGAGCTTCCAGCGCAGCTTGTGGATGCGCTTTTCCATCTGGCGCTCGTTGTACATGCTCCGGCCGGTCTTATTGTACCGGTAGGAGCCGCCCAGCCCCAGGATCCGCAGGCCGTTGACGGTGATGACGGTGTCCTCCAGGCACTCGCACCCCTCCGGGGGCTTGTCGATGAGGGAGTCGTCGTGGTTGCCCCGCACGTACAGCAGGGGGCAGTGGGCCATGGTCACCAGGAATTCCAGGTAGTTGCGGCTCAGATCCCCGCAGGAGATGATGAGGTCGAACTCGTCCAGCTTTCCGGGGCGGTAATAGTCGTAGTATACCGGCGCGGGATCGTCGGATACGACAAGGATCTTCATATCACGCTTCCCCTCCGGCTTCCTTCTCGACCTTTTTGGCGCTCTCCACGCCCACGCTCTCCACGGTGGCCTTGCCGGTGGGGGACAGCTCCTCATAGACGGGGATGCGGCCGTCCACGTTGTCCACCAGGTAGTCCATGGCGGCGATCTCCTCCATCTCCAGGGGCTTGCCGGCCTCGCCCACGGTGGAGCCGCCCTGGATATGGATGGGGCCGATGAAGGGATCCACGATCCACCGGGAGATGCCGGCGCGCATGTAGCCGGCCAGACGCCGGGTGCTCTCGGGCACCTCGTCGGTGAGCATCACGTCCACCGCCCCGGCGGACATGCCCCAGTAGTAGTTGATGGCCTTGCTGGAGCTCTCGTATTCCGCCTGGAGGGTGCCGTTGAACACCTGGCGCAGCAACCCCTCGTAGTAGACGCCCCAGTTCCAGATGGGGGCGGCGATGAGCTTTTTCGTGTCGCCGTTTATGTAGGAGAGGCCCAGCGCCTGGCCCGGCTCGTAGAGGCGGGCGTTGTCCATGGAGCTGATGAGGGTGATGCCGTTTTTCGTAAGCCGCGCCATGGCGGCGCTCCGTCCGCCCACGCTGGACCACTCCAGCTGGACCCGGGCGCGGGGGTTGACCATGCGCGCGCCCAGGGCGAAGGCGTTGATGCCCGCGATCTGCCCGAAGATGGGGTAGTCGCACACGTAGCCGATCCGCCCGTTCTCCGCCAGCGCCCCGGCCACCGCGCCGATGATGAATTTGGCCTCGTACATCCGGGCGTAATAGGTGCGCACATAGCGGTGGGACTTGTTGATGGAGCAGTTCATGATCAGCTTGTCGGGGTTCTCCACCGCCGCCCGCAGGGACGCGGGCAGGAGCACCGGGGAGGTGGTAAAGATCACATCGCACAGCTCCTTCACCGCCTGATTGATGGTCTCCTGGGGCCCCTCGTCCATGGCGTTGAAGTAGGAGACCGTCTCGATCCTGTCCCCGAAGCGCTTATCCACATGCTGGCGGCCCTGCTCGTGGCCGTAGGTCCAGCCGGAGGTGACGGGGTCCTTGTCGTGGACAAAGCCCACCTTCAGACCCCGGACGGCGTTGGTGGTGATGATGACCTTGGATAAAAGGCCGCCCTTGGGCTCCATGGGGGCGGGCTTCAGCTCGATGGGCTCCTTCTCTTGCTGGAGCATCAGCTCCTCCCACAGCTTGGACACGGACTTTTTCAGCTCCGCCGGCCCCTGCTCGCTGAGATCCGCGAAGGAGTACACCTTCATGTACGCCAGAAGGGCATCGCCCACGGCGGCGGGGGGCATGGTCTTGCCGGCCCGGTCCTCAAAGGCCTCACGGAAATAGTGGTAGACCGTGGAGAATTTGCGCCGCTCCTCCTCCGTCCAGTACTCCTCCGGGTCGCGGCCCAGGAGCTTCAGGAGCGCCTTGTAGCTGCCCTTTTTGGAGAACTCCAGGAAGTTCACCTTGGTGAACTTATAAAAGTCCAGATATTCGTAGTAGATATCCGTCTCGATGCCCGTGCCGCGCTCGGGGAGCACCCGGGTCACCTCGGCCTGGATACTCACCGCGCCGAAGAATTTGAGGACGCTGACCCGCTTGTTGCCCTCCTGGACGTAGTAGCGGTTCATATATTCGTAGACCTTGATGGGATCCCGGATGCCGTCGCGCAGGTGGCTCTCGCACAGGGCGATCCACTTGCTGGCAAACTCGGTGGTCTCGGACAGCACCGGCATGAAATTCCTGGCGAAGCTGTTGGTGCGGCCCCGGGTCTTGGTGCCCACGATGAACTCCACGGGAATGGACTGGGTGCCCAGCTTCATCCCCAGGTTCACCCGCTCGTCGGCCACAAAATCGTCCAGCACCGGCAGGACGGGGCTGATGCCCTTGGACACGCAGGCGCGGTATTCCTTCTGGCCCAGCTTCAAGGCCTCTCTGTAATACTGATCAGACATAGGAAAACTCCTTTTCGCAGTTGTCAGCGCCATTTTATCACGGAAGAGGACGCGGCGCAAGAGAAGATTGTCGAAAAAGCCCTGACGGGCTTTTTTCGACAAGGGGAAATGTTCGAATTTAAGAATTTACAGGTTATTTTGCCCAGCCCCTGGCCCGGCCCACGGCCTTTTGCCAGTCGCTCATCAGCCTTTGACGGGACTCCGCCGTCATGGCGGGCGTAAACTCCGCGTCCACGCGCCAGAGGGAGCGCAGCTCGTCGGTGCTTTGCCAGATGCCCACGGCCAGGCCTGCCAGGTACGCCGCGCCCAGGGCCGTGGTCTCCCGGATCACCGGGCGGCGGACGGGCTTGCCGATGATGTCCGCCTGGAACTGCATGAGAAATTTATCCCGGCTGGCGCCGCCGTCGGCCCGCAGGGAGTCCATTTGAATGCCCGTGTCCGCCTCCATGGCCGCCACCAGCTCCGCCACCTGATAGGCGATGGACTCCTGGGCGGCCCGGACGATGTGCTCGCGGGTGGTGGCGCGGGTGAGGCCCACAATGGCGCCCCGGGCGTACATGTCCCAGTGGGGCGCGCCCAGGCCCGTGAAGGCGGGCACCAGATAGACGCCGCCGTTGTCCGGGACGGAGAGGGCCAGCGTCTCGGCCTCCCGCGCCTCGGTGAGGACCCGCAGCTCGTCCCGCAGCCACTGGATGACGGCCCCGCCCACGAAGACGCTACCCTCCAGGGCGTAGGTGACGCGCCCCGGCAGGCCGGCGGCCACGGTGGTGACAAGGCCGTTTTGGCTCTCACAGGGCTTTTCGCCGGTGTTCATCAACAGGAAGCATCCGGTGCCGTAGGTGTTCTTGGCCTCGCCGGCCTCGAAGCACCCCTGGCCGAACAGGGCCGCCTGCTGGTCGCCGGCGATGCCGGTCACCGGGATCTTCACCCCGCCGATCTGGGTGTACCCGTAGATCTCGCTGCTGGAGCGCACCTCCGGCAGGACGGACGGGGGGATGTCCAGCGCCTTCAGAAGCGTCTCGTCCCAGCGCAGGGCGTGGATATCAAAGAGCATGGTGCGGCTGGCGTTGGTCACGTCCGTGGCGTGTACCGCGCCGCCGGTAAGCTTCCACAGCAACCAGGTGTCCACGGTGCCGAAGAGCACCTCCCCCCGCCGGGCCTTCTCCCGGACCCCGGGGACGTTGTCCAGGATCCACTTGATCTTGGTGCCGGAAAAATAGGCGTCGGGCACAAGGCCCGTGACGGCCCGGATATGCTCCCCCAGGCCGTCGGCCACCAGCTTTTCCACGATGTCCGCCGTGCGGCGGCACTGCCAGACGATGGCGTTGCAGACGGGCTTTCCGGTGTCCTTCTCCCACAGCACCGTGGTCTCCCGCTGGTTGGTGATACCGATGGCGGCGATCTCCTCCGGGGAGACGCGGGACTCGGCGATGACCGCCTCCATCACCGCCCGCTGGGATTCCCAGATCTCCTCCGGGTCGTGCTCCACCCAGCCGTTTTGAGGGAAATATTGGGTAAACTCCCGCTGGGAGACGCCCACGATGTTCTGCTCCAGATCGAACAGAATGGCCCGGGAGCTTGTGGTGCCCTGATCCAGGGCCAGAAGATACTTTTTCATGCCGGATGCCCCTTTCTCCATTTTATAAGTGTATTGTAGCATACGGCCATGAAAATGTCAAAAAAACGGTCAAAAAACCAGCACCGCCCGATTTGGACGGCGCTGGTTTCACATATTTTCACTGCCGCTCCCCGATGGGGATATATTTCTGCCGGGTGGCGGCGGAGCGGTAGGCGGGGCGCATGATCCGGCCGGAGGTGATCAGCTCCTCCAATCGGTGAGCGCACCAGCCGGAGATACGGGAGACGGCGAAGAGGGGCGTGTACAGGTCCTCCGGGATGCCCAGCATCTTATAGACGATGCCGGAGTAGAGATCCACGTTGGCGGGGATGGGCATGGACTTGCCCTTGCGGGCCATGAGCTTGGAGACGCCCAGGCGCTCCACCCGCTCGGCGATGAGGAACTCGTCGCTGTACCCCTTGGCCTCCGCCATCTCGGCGATCAGCGCCTTGATGGTTACGGCGCGGGGGTCGGAGATGGTGTAGACGGCGTGGCCCAGGCCGTAGAGCTTGCCGGAGCGGTCGTTTGCCTCACCGTCCAGGATCTTGTCCAGATACGCGCCCACCTCGCCGTCGTCCCTGGGATCCCTGACGTGCTCCAAAATATCCGCCACCATGTGCATGACGGCCTCGTTGGCGCCGCCGTGGAGGGGCCCCTTCAGGGAGTTGATGGCGGCGGCGATAGCGCCGTAGGTGTCGGCCCCGGTGGAGGTAACGGCCCGGCAAACGAAGGTGGAGTTGTTGCCGCCGGAGTGCTCGGCGTGGAGCATCATCAGGCAGTCTAAAAGCTTGGCCTCCTTGTCCGTGTAGCTCTTGTCCCGCCGGGCCAGCCGCAGAAAGTTCTCGGCCAGGGTCAGGTCGGATTTGGGGTTGTGGATGTAGAGGGACGCCCCGTCATAGTAGTGGCGCTTCATGGCGTAGGTGTGGGCCACGATGGTGGGCATCCGGGCGATGAGTTCGATGGACTGCCGGAGGACGTTCACCACGGAGGTGTCGTCCGGGTTGTCGTCGTAGGCGTACAGGCTCACCACCGCCCGGGAGATGGCGTTCATGATGTTGGGGCTGGGCCGCTTCATCAGCTCGTTCTCAAAAAAGCCGTCGGGCAGGGCCTTGGCCGCGGAGAGGATCTCCACGAACCGCTCCTGC
Source organism: uncultured Oscillospiraceae bacterium (assembly GCA_947631845.1). GTDB lineage: Bacteria > Bacillota > Clostridia > Oscillospirales > Oscillospiraceae > RUG626. The sequence goes on from CANRMY010000002.1 coordinate 5,619, forward strand.
TGGGCCAGGGTGGGCAGGGAGCCGCACAGCAGCAGATAGGCCACCTCCTCATAGCCGAAGGTGTCCGCCCGCCGGTGGGCGTTGACGATGTCCTCCACGTCGTAGCCCCGGTAGAAAAGCTTGCCCTCGTGGGGGACGCGCTGGCCGTCCTCGATGTAGTAGCCCCGGACGGAGCCGATTTTGGAGACGCCGGCGATGACGCCGGAGCCGTCGGCGTTCCGGAGCCCCCGCTTAACGTTTTCGTCATAGGCTGAGCCGGGGATGCTGTAAAAATCCATGAGCTTGCCGGTCAGCAGGTCCGCGTATTCACGCGAGGCTGTCAAATTTGAATCCAAAACGACTCCTTCTTTCATTTTTCGAAGGTAACGACCGGGGAACATCCCCCGGATACAGGATTTATTATAATCCCCTCCGGCGAAAATTGCAAGTTTTAACTACAGAAATTCATCTTTGACCAAAAGCGGGGAGAGAATCGGCGGGAACTTTTATGCAAACAACCAAAGCGGAGGTATTGAAACGACGGCGAAAAACTGGTATACTTTAGAGTGTTGAAAAAGCCCAAAGGGCTTTTCCGGCGCGTATGCCGCCGGAAAAAATATCGAATCGGAGTTTTTTGTAAGCTGAAATACTATTATGAGGTGATGAGATGGTCACATTACACGACAAGGGAACCTTTTATCTGGGCGGCAGGCCCGTCTTTGAAGCTCCCGGCCGGGACGCGGAGGAGGGGCGGAAAAAGACCGTGGCCTACTCCATCCTGTCCGCCCACGACAGGGGGACCGGCGGGAGGGATCTGCGCGTCTCCTTCGACAGCCTCATCTCCCACGACATCACCTATGTGGGCATCATCCAGACGGCCAAGGCCAGCGGCCTTCAGCGCTTCCCGGTGCCCTACGTCATGACCAACTGCCACAACAGCCTGTGCGCCGTGGGCGGCACCATCAACGCCGACGACCACGCCTTCGGCCTGTCGGCGGCCCGGAAGTACGGCGGCATCTTCGTGCCGCCCTCCTTCGCCGTGATCCACCAGTACGCCCGGGAGGAGCTGGCCGGGTGCGGCCGGATGATTCTGGGCTCTGACAGCCACACCCGCTACGGCGCTCTGGGCACCATGGGCGTGGGCGAGGGCGGCCCGGAGATCGTCAAGCAGCTGTTGGGGGCCACCTACGACGTGGCCTACCCCCGGACGGTGCTGGTCTACCTCACCGGCGCGCCCCGGCGGGGCGTGGGCCCCCAGGACGTGGCCATCGCCCTGTGCGGCGCCACCTACAAGAACCATTTCGTCCTGAACTCCGTCCTGGAGTTCGCCGGCCCCGGCATCAAAAACCTGCCCATGGATTTTCGCATCGGCATCGACGTGATGACCACCGAGACCGCCTGCCTGAGCTCCATCTGGCAGACGGATGAGCAGGTGGAGGAATATTACCGGATCCACGGCCGGCCGGAGGCGTATCAGAAGCTGGAGCCCGGCGAGGGCGCGTATTACGACGCCTGTGTGGAGATCGACCTGTCCACGGTGGAGCCCATGATCGCCCTGCCCTTCCACCCCAGTGAGGCGTACACCATCCGGGAGCTGAAGGCGAACCTCACCGATATCCTCCGTCAAACGGAGAAGTCGGCGGAGGAGAAATTCAAGGGCAAGGTGAAGCTGGATCTTCTGAGCAAGGTGCGGGGTGGACAGCTTCAGGTGGATCAGGGCGTTATCGCCGGCTGCTCCGGCGGCATGTACGACAACATCGCCGAGGCGGCGGCCATCCTGTCCTCCGGCGGCATCGGCGCGGGGTATTTCGGCCTGACGGTATACCCGCCCAGCCTCCCCGTGGCCCTGGAGCTGATGAATAACGGCGTGACCCAGGCGCTCACCGCCATGGGTGCCGTCTTCAAGCCCTGCTTCTGCGGTCCCTGCTTCGGCGCGGGGGATGTGCCGGCCAACGGAGGCCTCTCCATCCGCCACTGCACCCGCAACTTCCCCAACCGGGAGGGCTCCAAGCCGGCGGAGGGGCAGCTGTCCTGCGTGGCCCTGATGGACGCCCGGTCCATCGCCGCCACCGCCCGCAACGGCGGCGTCCTCACCGGCGCGGACGAGATCGACTACACGCCCCCCGCAAGCGTGGAGCGGAAATATGACCGGAGCGCCTACGATAAGCGCGTCTACAACGGCTTTGGCGATCCCCATCCGGAGGAGGCGCTGCGGCTGGGCCCCAACATCACCGAGTGGCCCGCCATCCCGGCGCTGAAGGAGAACATCGTCCTGGAGCTGGCCAGCGTCCTCCGGGATCCGGTGACCACCACCGACGAGCTGATCCCCTCCGGCGACACCTCCAGCTACCGGTCAAACCCCCTGAAGCTGGCCACCTTCGCCCTCTCCCGCCGGGATCCGGCCTATGTGGGCCGGGCCAACGCCATCCGGGAGCGGGGGAGCAAGGCCCCCGACGGGGCGCTTTTAGCCGCCTATGAGAAGCTGGGCGTCACGGACGTGGAAAACACCGCCCTGGCCTCCGCCATTTTCGCCAACCGCCCCGGCGACGGCTCCGCCCGGGAGCAGGCGGCCTCCTGCCAGCGGGTGCTGGGCGGCGGGGCCAACATCTGCTACGAGTACGCCACCAAGCGCTACCGCTCCAACTGCATCAACTGGGGGATGCTGCCCTTCAACATCGACGAGGGCGTCCCCTTCCCCTTCGAGCCGGGGGATCTTCTCTATGTCCCCGGCGTCCGCAAGGCGGTCGAGTCCGGGGCGCGGGAGGTGCCCGCCAGGGTGCTGTCCGGCGATCAGGTGACGGAGATCACCCTCAAGCTCCCGGAGCTGACGCAGAAGGAACGTGAAATCATCCTGGAGGGCTGCCTGATGAACTGGTATGCGTCGTCGTCGCGGAAGTCGCGATAGCTCCCCGCGCCGCGAACGGCGCGGCTCACTCGTCGGCTTCGCTTCTCCTCTCCCCACGCGATCACGATCGCGCGGGGGCCCCAAAAAATGACCGAGGTGAACGGATATGACTAAAATCAAAATGAATCCCATCGTGGAGATGGACGGGGACGAGATGACCAGGATCCTCTGGCAGGAGATCAAGGATGAGCTGCTCTCCCCCTTTGTGGAACTGAACACGGAATATTACGACCTGGGCCTGCCAAACCGGGACGCCACCGGCGACCGGGTGACCGTGGAGGCCGCCGAGGCCGCCAAGCGGCTCCATGTGGCCGTCAAATGCGCCACCATCACCCCCAACGCCCAGCGGGTGGAGGAGTATAAGCTCCACGAGATGTGGAAAAGCCCCAACGCCACCATCCGCGCCGCCCTGGACGGCACGGTTTTCCGTGCGCCCATCATGACAAGCCGCATCAAGCCCGTGGTCAACACCTGGGAGAAGCCCATCACCATCGCCCGCCACGCCTACGGCGACGTGTACAAGGCCACGGAGTACCGGGTTCCCGGTCCCGGCAGGGCTGAGCTTCTCTTCACCGGGGAGAACGGCGAGAGCTTCCGCCAGACGGTGTACGACTACGAGTGCCCCGGCGTTTTGCAGTCCATGTTCAATAAGGACAGCTCCATCGAGGCCTTCGCCCGCAGCTGCTTCGAGTACGCTCTCTCCGTCCGGCAGGATCTGTGGTTCTCCACCAAGGACACCATCTCCAAGCAGTACGATCAGACCTTCAAATTCATCTTCCAGCGCGTCTTCGACGCGGAGTACGCGGAAAAATTCAAGGCCGCCGGCATCGAGTATTTCTACACCCTCATCGACGACGCCGTGGCCCGCGTCATCCGCAGCAAGGGCGGGTTCATCTGGGCCTGCAAGAACTACGACGGGGACGTGATGAGCGACATGGTGTCCACCGCCTTCGGCTCCCTGGCCATGATGACCAGCGTCCTGGTGTCCCCCGACGGGAACTTTGAATACGAGGCCGCCCACGGCACGGTGACGCGGCACTATTACCGGTACTTAAAGGGCGAGCAGACCTCCACGAACCCCGTGGCCACCATCTTCGCCTGGTCCGGGGCCCTCCGGAAGCGCGGGGAGCTGGACGGGAACGGAGCGCTGACCGCCTTCGCGGACAGACTGGAGCAGGCCGTCCTGGACACCATCAACGCCGGCGTCATGACCGGCGACCTGGCCCTCCTCTGCCCCGACCCGGACGTGCAGAAGGTCACCTCCGCCGGCTTCATCGGCGCCGTCAGAGCGAGGCTTGAGAAATAAAATAACGCCCTTAACGGGCAGCAAAAAAGGGGCTTTTCAAAGCCCCTTTTTTCTTTTGCGTCGCGCTATCAAAAAAATCTGAAAAATATGTAGAAACTGACGGAACATCATGCTATACTATCTGTATATTTGTTATTATTTTACCTTTTCCTCCTTCCTCCGAAAAAACAGGGCGCATTAGACTGCCCACGTCTCACAGCACCCTTTTCCGCGGGACTGTCCGCGAATAGAAATAGACCGAAAAAACTAATGGTGTGAAGTCAAGAATGCAATAAGAGAAAATTTGTGAAAGAAGTACCCCAAAAGAGTAGTAACCAGGGGAAAAGGCAACATCAATCCAAGCCCTGCCCCTAAAGAGAAACTGCCATACTTGCTGCCGTCCGGCCTCATGAGGTAAGCCACGTTGTTTCTGCTCCCCACATCAACGCCAGCGTAAAGTGGATCCATAATTATCACCTCCCTTCGGAGTGAATGACAGATAACACTTACAAAATTCCTGTCAAATCTTATTATACAAGGAGAAAAGAGCATGAACAGATCAACGCGTTTCCTCAGCGCGCTGCTGTCGCTGTGTCTGCTGTTGGGCTTACTTCCCGGTATGGCATTTGCGGCCGACGGCGATCACCCGTTTACCGATGTGCCGAACGGCGTCTGGTACAGCGGCGCGGTCCAATACGTCTATGAGCATAACATGATGGTCGGGACAAGCGATACCGCATTTTCTCCTGACAGTCCCGCCTCGCGCGGGATGATCGTAACGATCCTTCACCGTTTGGAGGGGCTTCCCTCCGCCACGGGGACGGCTTTTACGGATGTCCCCGCCGGTCAATGGTACACGGACGCGGTGGCCTGGGCCAGCGCAAACAATATTGTGAATGGGTATGGTAACGGCCTCTTTGGGCCGGACGATCCAATCACCCGGGAACAGATGGCGGTGATCCTGTACCGCTATGCCGGGTATAAGAAATACGATACGGCCATCACGGGCAGCGCGGCCGCCTTCTCAGACGGGGATCAGGTCGGCTCCTTCGCGGTCGACGCTGTAAACTGGGCTGTCGGTGCCGGTTTACTCCAGGGCGCGGGCGACAATATCCTCTCCCCGGCCGGCGGCGCAACCCGCGCCCAGGCCGCGACGGTCCTCATGCGTTTTTGCCAGCGTACAGCCGCGCTTGAAGATCACACAGTGATCTTTTTCTATAACGACGGCGAAGGTACCTATGTCGCCGTGAAAGTCCGGCACGGCCAAGCCGTGACCGCCCCGTCCGATCCGGCCAGGACCGGATATATTTTTGACGGCTGGTATACCCAGGCCGCCGGTGGGAATAAGTTCGACGTCAACACGGCCATTACGGGAGACGTAACGCTGTACGCGCATTGGAATGTGGATCCGGACGCGCCCGCAGACACATCCTACACCGTGACATTTGACAGCAACGGCGGCAGTGCGGTCGCCGCGCAGACCGTTCGCGGCCAGATGAATGTGACCCGGCCGGCCGACCCCGAAAAAGAAAACTGCGCGTTTATCGGTTGGTATACCGGCAGCGGATATGCTGTGCCATACAACTTTGACGCTCCGGTTGAACAGGATCTCACCCTCTATGCCAAGTGGTTTGATGAGACGGATCAGACAGATTCGGACGGAGACGGTTTGACCGACGCGCTTGAGCGGGAATTTGGGTGCGATCCCATCAAAGCGGATTCGGATGACGACGGCCTTCCCGATTCCATGGAGCTTGATTGGCTGAATTACGATCCCTCTGCCGCCGATTCCGATCTGAACGGTATTCCCGACACCGACGAGGATCCGGACGGCGACGGCCTCACCAATCGGGAAGAGGCGGGATATGGCACCAACCCGATCTGCTCCGATACCGACAGCGATCATCTTTCCGATTATGACGAAATAACCGTGTACCATACAGATCCCTTGAAGGCGGACACGGATTCCGACGGCGTGAACGATGGCGTTGAGGTTGAGATCAACACCGATCCGCTTCAGAAAGAAACCCAATTTGAAACCGTCGCCTCCGTTGGCGCCGTAGATGAGAATACGCCCGTTGCCGCTTCGGCGAAAGTCACAACCAACGCCGCCGGCGCCGGTACGCTCCAAATCAGGGAGCTTGCGCCGATGGATGACCCGCTCCTGTCCCAGAGCATCGCGGGCTATTTGGGCGGTCCGGCCTATGATTTTTCCGCGGAGGGCACACTGGAATCCGCGGAAATCACGTTCGAATATGACCCGGAGCTCTGGGAGATCGGAGATACGTTCCAGCCCAAAATATATTACTTTAATGAAGAAACCGGACTGTTGGAGGAGCTCTCCAACCAAACAGTGACCGAGGGGAAGGTCACCGCGACGGTGTCCCATTTCTCTACCTATATTTTATTGAACAGCGTTGATGTTGACAGCGTCTGGGAAGCGGAGATCAAAGAGCCCCAGGACCGGGAAAATCCGCGGTATACCGGCATCGACATCGTATTTGTCATCGACGCGTCAGGGAGCATGGCGGCGAACGACGAGGCGGAGTTGCGTCAAGCCGCGGCAAAGGCCTTCGTCGCCAAGCTCGGCGAAAACGATCGGGCGGCTGTTATCAAATTTACATCTCTCGCCACCGTTTGTCAGCCGTTTACAGGCGATCACACCCTCCTGGACAGCGCCATCGACAGCGTGAGCCACAGCGGCGGTACCGATCTCAGCACGGGGATACAGGCCGCGATCAACCTGTTTACAGAGGAAAGCTATACCCGAACGGATGCTTATAAATACATCGTTTTCCTGACAGGCGGAGACGGATCCTATAACACAAGTCACACAGCAACGGCGCGTGACAATAATATTGTTATCTATACGATCGGTCTGGGGAACGGCGTTAATGAGCACAAGCTGAGGGCGATTGCCGACGGAACCGGCGGAAAGTATTTCTTCGCCGATGCCGCCGGCGCTCTTCCTGATATCTACGCGGTCGTGTCCTTTGAAACGGTAGATTATTTGACCGATTCGAACCAGGACGGCCTCTCGGATTACTATACCAAACTGCTGAACGACGGCGTTTTGCCCCTGTCCTCCGGCTGCTTTGATTTGATCGGCGTGACGGATATGTACGGCGAAGCGTGCGACGACTGGGACGGCGACGGCTTGAAGAACGGCGAGGAGATCCAGGTCTGCGCGGCCGGAAAAAAGGTATACGTCAAAATGGAGTCGCACCCGCTGCTTGTAGATTCCGACGGGGACGGTACCTCCGACGCGGAGGAAAAGAGGCAGGGAACATCTCCCCTGAAATATACCTCTGACGCGTATTCACACCTCAAGAGCCTGGAAAACGACGACTTATATGTATATGTCTCCGTGGCAAACGACGACGGGGTTTTGTCAAAGATCAACGGGTTCTTCGACTGGCAAAAGACCGACGAGGCCAAAAGGCGGCTGATCGACTATTTCTACGACTATGCGTCGGCGGATACCATTGACAAAAACAAGGATAAAATAGCCGCCCAGGAGACCCGTAACCAGTATCTCAAATACGCGCAGAGTTTGGCCAATCTTATCAAGACAGCAAGGAATGTCTGCACGGTCGCCGACGATGTGTCGGAATTGGTAGAGGATATCAACAATTCAGAAGAGGCAAAGGCTTTCATTGATGAAGCCAGGGCCAAAAGCATTCAGCTGAAGGGCGCTTCCGCTCAGCTGAGAGCCTCCAGGAAGAAGATCCTGGACGCGATGAATACGGACCGGTTATCCGATAAGGATATTTTGAAAACCGTTCTGTCCGATACGGATAAAACACTCTCCACCATAGAAGATATCCAGGACCTGTTTAAGGACTGTGATGATATAACGTCTGTTTCAAAGGATCTGATAGTTGCCCTGGCTGCGGCATCCTCCGATATCGCAATGGCCGCCAGCACGGTCAAAACCTTCTATGACGGTTTTAAGTATATGAAGCTCGATACCGGCTTTAAGGTGATCTCAAAGGGATATAAGGACTTTTTGAAATCACAGGGCCATACGACCCGCGCCTATATCGGAGCCGCCGTGGACGTGGTAGACGGAGCCATAGAGATCGCGGAAACCTGCCATACATACGGAAAAATAAAGGCAAACCGGGACGCGTATATGGCGTACATCGACTTGATGTATGATATCTCGGAACACGCGCCGGAAGAATATGACCGGGTCGCCGCGTCCGCCATTGCGAAAATGGCGCAGGATGTTTCCTGGAAGACTTATGAGAAGCAATTGGCCGCGGCGAATACAAAAACGGTGGTGCTCACGACGCTCTCCATCGCCCTGGATCTGTGTCCCTATACGAAAGTGGCCAAATCCGTCTATGACCTGGCAAAGCTGACGATCAGCATCACCGGTTTGAGCGGCAACGCCCAACTCATCGTAAGCTGCAGGACCATGAAGGCCATTTCCGACGGCTGTATCAAATTTCTCGATTCCAATATCGACCCCAATGGCGCGTTTTTCTCCTACGGCGCCAACGAGGCCGCCTATATGACACAGCTGGCACAGTGCAGATTGGTCGGCGAAGACTGCGCCAAGAAGCGTCTGCTCAAGGGCGACCTGACTATGTGGATCGCGCGCTGGTTCGAAAAAACAGGGAAATCTGAAATAGAGGACATGTTTAAGTCTATTTCAGGCGGTATCTATTCCCACGCGTCCGCCCTGGGCCTCACACTTTCCAGCAAGCTGCCTTATTACAGCGGCAATGGAGGAGACGGCGGACGGTAAACCCCTCCGGCGCTATTCACTGAAAACGGGGACGGCATGACCGAGATCACACCGTCCCCGCAAAACCGGATAAGCTTTCTTATGCCGCCCGCCCTTTCGGCGGGCGTTAGTTTTTCAAAAACTCAGATTATTTATTTTTTCCGGCGACATGTGCGTCGGAAAAAATCCCTTTTGTCGCCCAAGTGTGCCCCTTCGGGGTGCGCGCAGGGCGACAGCAGGGCAATTTTCTAAGAATTTCGCAAAATTCATAGAAAATTACCCGCACGTTCCCTTGTCGAAAAAGCCCGTCGGGGCTTTTTCGACAGTCTCACGCCCGCCCTTTCGGCGGGCGTATTTTTAGTGTCTTACGCCAGCGAGCCCATGGGATCCCAGGGGGCGAGCTCAATGACCGGCGTCTCCAGCGCCGCCCTCTGCCGGTCGGTCAGATACTTCCTGTTGACCACCACCTGATACATGTACTCATCAAACCAGGCGTCGGACATGACGTAGTAGCCCTTCTTTCCGGCCTCGTCGCCCCAGCTGTTCTCCACGCGCCAGCGGGTGGGCTGTCCCGCCTCGTCCAGATCCACGCCCTGGAACACCATGGCGTGGGTCATCATGCTCTGGCAGTAGTTGAGCCGCTGGGCCTTGGTCATGCTCAGACGGATCCCCAGCGTGTTCTCATAGTCGTAGTTGTCCGGGTCCAGCGTCCCCGTCTCCCGGTCGGAGTACGGCCCCACATCGCAGCCGAACCACACCGGCTCGCCGTCCTTCATCTGGGCGATGGCCGCCGCCTTCAACTCCTCGATGGGCAGGTTCAGGTAGCACACCTGGTCGCCCTCCTTCACGTTCCCCAGCCTCTGCACCGTGAAGCGGTGATAAAAGGGCTTGTCCTGGGTGGGCGCGTTGATCAGGCTTATGTACGCCGACAGGTCCATATCCACATATTTGGTGAAGAACGCCCGGGGCGTCAGGCCCCGCTCCCGGATGAAATTGTCCTCCTTGTCCCGGGCCTCAAAGTCCACGGTCTTGGGCGGCTCGCCCAGGCAGATGACCAGGATCCGGTAGACCTCCCCCATCATCCGCTCCTTCTCCGCCTCCAGGGCGTCCCGGCCGGCGCCGCCGGCGGCCAGCTCCCGCAGGGTCGCCGCGTCGGTGCGCAGAAGCTCCGTGACCACCCGGTTCATCTCCCGGGTGGACGAGGACACGGCGCTCTCGGGCATGGCGTACTTGGGCACCACGCCGTACTTCTTCACCAGATTGGCCATCATGTCCCACTGGCCGCCGTCGCCGATGGGATCCCGCAGCAGATAGTCCAGAAGCCGGCTGCCCACAGGCTCCGCCAGCGTGTCCAGAATGTTCTCCAGGAACCAGTTGGACTTCTCCAGCTTATCCCAAAAGAGCATATAATTCTGGGACAGCTCAAAGTCGGCGAGGTTCCACTTTTGGATGATCCGCGCGCGCATCACGTTCATGGCGGCAAAGAGCCAGCAGCGGCCGCTCTGCTTCTGATTGGTGACCGGCCCCTGCTTCAGGGCAAGGGAGAAGGCGTGGGTGGTGTTCCGCCGAGCCTGATGGTTGAGGCAGCTTTTGTTGAGTCCGTTGGTCATCACCGCGTCCCGCGCCACCGCGTTGGCCCGGTCGCCGTCGAAGGCCGCCTGGAAGCTCTCCAGGGCTTCCGCCGTAATAATTTGGTTCATAAAGATCCCCTCCTGAGAAAAATAGATTGTATACCTTTTGGATTTTAGCACTTTATCTCATTCATGTCAATCGCCGCCTTGAAAGGGGCGCAAAAAATCCGGGAACGAACAGCCGTTCCCGGATCTTTGTAACCGGCTCTGATCTGCCGGCGCGGACATCAGTTGACGATGGCCCTCTCGGTCTCCTTGTCGAAGACGTGGATCTTCTCGGCGTCCAGGGCCACTGTGATCTTGCTGCCGTAGCGGGCCGTGGTGGCGGCGCTGACCTTGGCGGACCACTGCACCTTCTTGGCGTTCTCATAGGCATCGTCGGAGAACTGGCGCTGGACCTCGGCGGGCTTCTCGTTCAGCAGGTTGAAGTACAGCAGGACCTCGGAGCCCAGCAGCTCGTAGCCGTTGATCTTCACCTCGAACTGGGTATCGGGGTGGGCCGCCAGCTCGTGCTCGGCCTCGAAAATGGCCTCGGGGCGGACGCCCATGACGACCTTCTTGCCGATGTAGCCCTTCTCCCGGAGGACCTGGGCCTTGGATTCGGGCAGCTTCACCTTGTGGAAATCGAACTCCAGATACACGTCGTTGCCCTGGGCGGAGCACTCGGCGTTGATGAAGTTCATCTGGGGGCTGCCGATGAAGCCGGCCACAAACAGGTTGTCGGGATGGTTGTACAGCTCGCGGGGGCTGGCCACCTGCTGGATGATGCCGTCCTTCATGACCACGATCCGGGTGCCCAGGGTCATAGCCTCGGTCTGGTCGTGGGTGACGTAGATGATGGTGGCGCCCAGGCGCTGGTGGAGCGCGGAAATTTCGGCGCGCATCTGGACGCGCAGCTTGGCGTCCAGGTTGGAAAGAGGCTCGTCCATGAGGAACACCTTGGGTTCACGGACGATGGCGCGGCCCATGGCCACACGCTGTCTCTGGCCGCCGGAGAGCGCCGCGGGCTTCCGCTCCAAAAGCTCGGACAGGTCCAGGATCTGGGAGGCGTCCTTGACCTTCTTGTTGATCTCGTGCTTGGGGGTCTTGCGGAGCTTCAGGCCGAAGGCCATGTTGTCCTTCACGGACATATGGGGATACAGAGCGTAGTTCTGGAACACCATCGCGATATCGCGGTCCTTGGGCTCCACATCGTTCATGATCTTGCCGTCGATCATGAACTCGCCCTCGGAGATGTCCTCCAGGCCGGCGATCATACGAAGGGTGGTGGACTTGCCGCAGCCGGAGGGGCCGACGAAGATGATAAACTCCTTGTCCTCAACCTCCAGGTTGAAGTCCTTTACCGCTTCGTAGCCGTTGGGGTAGATCTTGTAGATGTGCTTCAAAGACAGACTTGCCATGATTAACCCTCCTGAATTGAAATGTTCAATTTTTACCTTCTTAATAAATTTTTATATGTAAAGGGGATGCTCCCCGATTCAACACTTGAGCCGCACCCAGACCGCCATCTCCCCCGGCTCCCGGTTGCCCCAGAAGCAGTAGGGAACGAGTCTCAGCGTGGCCGGCGTCCTTCCCGGCGGCTTGGCGCTGTAGAGGCCGCCGTCCCAGACGATCCGTTGGCCCCTGGCCTCCACGATGGTGACTCCGCCTAAAAGCGCCGGCTCGAACCGTTCGGTAAGGGGCTCCTCCGGGTCGATCCGCAATCCCGAAAGGGGTCCGCCGTTGTCCGTCTCCTCCAGGCAGTAGACCAGCGGCCCTTTTTTCACCGCCGCCTTTCCGGCGTCCGCCGTCACCCTTGGATCGGCGTACATGAGCCTGGCCGGCATATCAAAGTCGAGGGACGCCCGGGCGCTCCAGCCCGAAAGCTCCAGGACCGCGTAGCCCTTTTCCACCGGCGGATCCGCGCTCTCGCCGTTCAGCGTGAACCGGGGATCCTCGGCGTAGTCCGGGACGCGGATGAGCAGCCGCCCCTCCATGCACTCCCGGGCCGTCAGCTCCAGGCTGACCCTCCCCTTCCAGGGGAGCTCCGACCGGACGGTGACCGTCACCGGCGTTTCGCCCAGCCGCGCCTTGTATGTGCCGCCGATGAACAGGTTCAGCCTCAGCTCCCTGTCCCCGGTGAAAAAGACGTATCCGCCCACGGAGGCCACGGTCCGCGCGATATTGGGCGGACAGCAGGCGCATCCGAACCACTTCCGCCGCCGGGGCTCCACATGGGCCTTGTCGGTGGCCGGCTTGCAGAAGGACGGCGTCACCTCCAGGGGATTGACGTAGAAGAAGCTCTTTCCGTCCAGGGCCATCCCCGCCAGCACCGTATTGTACAGGGCCAGCTCGGCGGTGTCCATGTATCTGGCCTCGCCCGTGACCCGTGCCATGCGCTTGGAGAACATCGCCAGCGCGATGGACGCGCAGCTCTCGGCGTAGGCGGAGTCGTTGGGGAGATCAAAATCCGCCGTGAACCGCTCCAAGGTGCCGGAGCTCCCCACGCCGCCGGTGATGTACATGCGCCGCTGGGTCACATTCTCGTAAAGCCGCCGGCAGGCGTCCAGGAGGCTCTCGTCCCCGAAGCTGCCCGCCGCGTCGGCCATGCCGGACAGCAGATACAGCGCCCGGACCGCGTGGCCCTCCACCGCCGTCTGCTCCCGCACCGGGGCCTGGGCCTGGCCGTATTCGGGAATATACGGGTTCCTGTCGTGCCAGACGTCGATGAACCTGGGCAATTCCGCCTCCCGGCTCAGATAGTCCGTGGTCCCCCGCCGGTTGATGAAATCGTAGGCCATGGCCCGGTATCGCTCCCGGTGGGTGATCTCGTAGAGCCGCATCAGCGCCAGCTCGATCTCCTCGTGGCCCGGTACCGCGTCCTCGTACTCCGGGCTCTGGAACACCTGGCAGATGAGATCCGCGAACCGGCACATGGCCACCAGCAGCTTCTCCTTGCCCGTGGCCTCGAAATAGGCCACCGCCGCTTCCATGAAGTGCCCGGCGGTATACAGCTCGTGGCCCTCCTTGAGATTGCAGAACTGGTGCCCCGGATGGAGCGTGGAAAAGCAGCTGTTCAGATACCCGTCGGCCCGCTGGGCCTGACATACAAGATCGATCAGCTCATCCGCCGACTTTTCCAGCGCCGGGTCCGGCTTTCGCGTCAGGGAGTAGGCCACGGCCTCCAGCCACTTGGCCAGATCCGTGTCCTGAAAGACGAATCCCTCAAACGTCCCCTGCTCCAGCCCCGCGGCGATCCGCAGATTCCGCACGCACCGGCTGGGCGGCGCGCCGGGCACCCTGTCCGTCAGGATATCCAGCTGGTAGGGGATCATCTCGTCGGTGACGAGCCGCAGGCGCTCGTTCCAAAACCCGTCGTCCACTGTCAGATCCCGCAGCGACAGCTCCCGCAGTCTCTGTGCGTTTTGTGCCATCCGGCCCATCACCCCCTTTATGTCTTATCAATCGTCTCGCGAACGCCCCGCGTTCGCTTTTCCAGGGACGCGGCGCGCGCGTCCTTGGAAAAGCGGGGCTTCTGTATGGAAGCCCCGCAAGGCTTAGTAGGTATTTAACCGGAGATCAAAGCTTATTTGGTCTCCGCGCTGAGAAGCTCGATGTACGCGCCCTCGCCCTCGACGAACACATAGATGGGGCCGTCGGCAGGAGCGTCAGTGGTGACGACAGCCTTCTCGGTCATAACGGTGCCGTCAGCGGCGGTGATGGTGTAGTCGATGGTGACCACATTGGCGGCACGAGTCAGGGCCACGGTGACGTCAACATCGGTCATCTTGTTCAGCCAATCCACCCAGTCAGTCCAGGACATCTCATAGGTGGCTGCGTAATTGGCAGAACCCTCGGGGGCCCAGCCGTAGGCATCGGTACGCTGGACGGCATACTCAGTATAGCCCTCCACGGTGCAGACGGTGGCGTCGCCGGAAACGAAGTCCTCCGTGGTGAACTCATTGGCGCAGAGGCCAAGGCAGAAGTTGCACCAGTTGTTGGTGGCGTTGGAGTAGTTCTTCAGGGTCAGGGTCGTGGTCTTGCCCTCCTCCACGGGGAAGGAAGCGCTGTTGTCGGTCCACCAAGCCAAGACGCGATCGGGAGTACCCAGCTTGTCGATGGCGGCCTCGTCCACGGGAGCGGCCGTCAGAGTGGTGGGATCGATGGGCTGGGTCTCGGGAACATCGGACTCATCACCGTCAAGGGGGCCCTCATAGGTGGGCTCGGTGAAGGAGGCGGGGATGTTGCCCTGCTGATAGAGGGTCAGGACCTGGCCGGGGGTCAGAGCCTCGTCAAAGACGTACAGCTCGTCGATGAAGCCCTTGTAGCGGGAATCCCAATAGTTGATGCCGATGTAGCCCTCCAGGGTGCCGTCGCCGGCGAAAATCTCGGGGGCGAAGCCCTGATAGTACTTGTTCTCCGCGTTGGCGTCAAACTTCAGCTCGCCGTTCAGATAGAACTGGCAGCCCACGCGCTCGCCCATGGGGGCGTTGGTGGCCTCGTCCACGTACTGGTAGCGGCCGCCGTCCACCACGAAGGTGACCAGGGCCCACTCCTGCTTACCGACGGTCTGGCCGTCCAGAGCGCCGGTCCAGGGGAACACGCCGCCTTCAAGCTGGTCGGTGCTGATGGAGGAGTTGCGGTTCCAGACGATGGGGTACAGGGTCTGATCCCAGTTGCCGCGGGTCACGCTGAACCAGGAGACGGTGGCGTTGGCGATGTCACGGCCCAGATTGCGGCCCATGATGACGGAGGGGGTGTAGTCGGACAGACGGCTGGCGTTGTACCAGAAGGAAACGGTGTAGGTGTCGTCGGTGGGCGCCACCAGGTTATCCAGCTTCACGCCGTACTTGCCGTCCAGATAGAGGCACTTGCCCACGGGGCCCTGGCCGTCCACCAGCATGATCTCATGCTTGCTGGGGTTCAGGTCATAGTTGCCGCCGTCGTTGGGGCTGTCGGCGGCCTTGTCATCCTGGAACACGGCGGTAAGGCCGGTGGTGTCCTCGAAGCTCCAGTAGTTCAGGGGATTGGCAGGCAGAGCCTCGGGGGTGACGGGGGCGGAGGTGTCCTCGCTGGTGTCGCCGCCGGTGTCGTTATTGGTGTCGTTGTTGCTGGTGTCGTTGTTGCTGGTGTCATTCCCGCTGGTGTCGTCGCCGTTACCGCCGCAGGCGGCCAGGGAGAGCACCATCAAAAGCGCCAGCACAAGTGCCAAAAGCTTTTTCATTTTGTACTCCTTCCTTTTCAAACAGGAAAAATTTCTATTTTTATCCGCTCGCGCGGTAAAAATACGGTTTCAAAGGCGCGAAGCCCTCTCAGGTCCCCTCGAACGCGTTGACGATATCCTGATAGAAGGTGGTCTCCTCATCGGTCAGCACGTTGTAGATGGAGCCGGGCCCGAAGTAGTCCACCATGGCCTTGGCGTGGTAGTAGTTGGCTTGACGGTTGATCTCGTCGATGAAGTCGGCGGCCGCCGCCTGGCCCTTCTCGGTCTTGTTGTGGATGTCCACCTTGTTGAAGTACTCATCGCAGAAGTTCCAGTAACCGGCGATGTTGGTCCATCCGTAGGAGATGGGCTGCATGCAGCTGGCGAAGTAGTCACGCCACAGCTGGGTGTGCTCCTCGTCCATGCCTTCGCAGTAGAGGGCGATGTACTCGTCCCAGATGGTCTGATCCTTGGTGATGGGCACGGGCATGACGTCGTTCTTCAGGGGCACGCCGGAGGCGTTGACGTTGCTCTCGTCGGCGAAGATCTCGTTGCGGGTGTGCCAGCCGTCGATGCCGAAGGACATGAACTTCAGAAGCTCATAGGCCTCGCGGGGATACTTGGTGGCGGAGGTGACGCCGCCGTAGTCGATGGTGGCGATGGAGTGGTGGGCGGCGCTGGCGTCCTCGGCGGACACGGCGGGGATGACATAGGGGACAACGTCCAGATTGGGGTTGGCTTCCTTGAAGGCGGGGGCGTTCCAGGAGCTCTGGAAGGTCCAGAAGGCCTCGGAGAAGATGGCCACATGGCCGGTCTGGCCAAACCACATCTCCCAGTCGCCGGTCCAGGCTTCGTTCTCATCGGTCTCTCTCTGGGGGGCCACATAGCCGCCCAGCATCAGGTCGGCAAACTCCTGCTTGCCCACGGCCCACTTGGACACGTCGAAGGTCTTACCGTTGAAGCCGAACTCACCGATGACATCCTGGCCCGTGGCGATGCCGTAGTAGGAGTCAAGACGGTTGTACCAGCCCAGGCCGTAGTATTTCATGTTGTCGATGTCGGTGTGGCCGGTGGCCTGCTTGATGATGTCGATCATGTCGGACCAGCTCCACTGCTGGGTGGGGACGGGGATGTTCAGGGTCTTCAGCACGTTCCGGTCAATGAAGACGATGCCAGGGAAGAACTTGAAGGGGACGCCGTAGCGCTGGCCGCCGTCCAGATTAAAGGTGCCAAGGCCGGCGGAGTTGACGGTGTCGGCCAGGTTCTTGGTCTCCTCGTCGGTGTTCCAGTAGCTGGAGATGTCCAGCAGCAGGCCGTTGGACAGGGCGTAGTCGGCGTCGGAATACATGATGACGTCGGGGGTCTGCTTGTTGGTGGTCATGGACTGCAGGGCGTTGGTGTAGTCGTCGCCCACAGCGGCATAGGAGACCTTTACGGTGATGTTGGGATAGATCTCATGGAACCGCTGGGCCAGCAGCTCATCCACCTGCTGCTGGTCGAAGCTGTGGACCGTCAGGGTGATGTCGTCGGTGGTCATGTCCTTGGCCTTCTTGTACTTCCAGCCGTTGATCTCCACCTCGTCGTACTCGTTGGAAACGGTGGTCGCGCTGGAACCGCCGCCGCCCCCGCCCTTGTTGCAGGCGGCCAGGACGCTGACAAGCATCAGCGCGGCCAGGACAAGTGCCAATATCTTCTTTTTCATAATTGCCTCCATTGTAGATTATTTTGTCAGGCCGTCGGCCTGCGCAATACGTTTTTCCGGCGTTTTCTCCCGGTATCCCCTTCCCCGCCGGAGCGGAGGAAGGGTAAAACCGCTTAGATCATTCGCCGGTGATGCCCGCCCGGTCGATGGACTCCACGAACTGCTTCTGGAGCACGAAGTAGAGCAGCAGCAGGGGCAGGATGGACAGCATGGTGCCGGCCATATTGATGGACTCGTTCAGGCTGGCGGCGCCGCTGACGGCGGTGCTGGCATAGCTGTTGTAGTTGGTGGCGAAGTTCTGGAGCTGGATGACGAGGCTTGTCATGCCCTCGCCGGTGAAGCCGTGGACATAGAGACTGGTGAGATACGCCTCGTTCCAGTACCACACGAAGGAGAACAGGGCCACGGTGATGAAGGCGGGCTTGGCGCTGGGCAGAGACACCTTGTAGAAGGACTCGAAGTAGCCCGCGCCGTCGATCTTGGCGGCCTCGTTCAGCACCTTGGGGATCTGGCGGAAGAACTGCCAGAAGATCAGGATGAAAATGGGGGCGTTGATGCCCTGACCCACCATCGCCGGCAGGATGAAGGCCCAGATGGTATTCAAAATGCCCAGATTGGAGTAGAGCACGTAGGTGGGGATCATGGTCACCTGGCTGGGAAGCACGTAGCTTAAGATGATGACGCCCATGCAGATGCTCTTGCCGGGGAAGTTGAACCGGGCCAGGCCGTAGCCGATGACGGAGCAGGAGATCAGGTTGCAGATGGTGGGGATCCCGGCCAGCAGGATGCTCTGGCCCAGGGAGCTCCAGAATTTCATACTGGCGGCCGCCTGCTTATAGTTGGCCAGGTTGAAGGAGCTGGGGATCCACTTGATGGAGGAGTCCAGGAGGTCGTCCAGGGTCATGAAGCTGACGGAGACCATGTGGAGGATCGGGTAGAGGTAGATAAAGCCGATGCAGATAAGCAGGGCGTAGACCATGAACAGCTTCAAAAAGCCCTCTCTGTCCTTGGTGCCCATGAGGAAACGCCGGACCTTATCCTTGTTGATGCGCTGGTACCAGGGCTTTTTCGGGGAATCAGTAATCCTCTCGGCTCGTGGTGCGCGAGGTGATCTTGCCCTTCGCTCTCTGACGCTCAATACGCTTTGCATTACGCACGTTCCTCCTTTCGATCTTTTTACGGTTGCGGGCTTCCTGCTTCTTAGCCTTCTTGGCCCGCTTGACCTGCTTCTCGTAGGCGCCCTTGCGGGTCATCAGCAGGAGGGCGAACAGGCCCACGATCAGGATCACCACAACGGTGTACAGCCACGCCATGGCGGCCGCGTACCCGTAGCCCTTCTCCTTGGTGCCGGAGAACATCGAGGTCTGAATGAGCCCGATGATGGGGTTCTGGGAGTTGCTGGAGATGAAGATGACGGTGTAGACCACGTTCAGCAGGATCATGGGCTTGATGTTGGGCAGGGTGATCTTCCAGAAGCACTCCCATCCGGAGCCGCCGTCGATCTTGGCGGCCTCGTACATGGATTTGTCGATCTTCTGCAATCCCGACAGGAAGATCAGGATCTGCACGCCGGAATACCACAGCGTCGTGATCATGTTGTTGAAAAGATCCGAGATGGGATCCGCCAGCATCTTCGGCAGCACCCCGCTGATGGCGGAGGTGATGGCGTTCATGTCGATGGCGGAGATGCTGCCCGCGCCCTCCGCGGTGAGCATGCCCAGGATCGGGCCGCTGACGATGATCACGGGCAGGAAGAAGATCAGGCGGAAGAAGCTCTTGCCCTTGATCTTCATGTTCAGCATCATGGCGATGATCAGGGCGAAGACCACGATGATAGGCACCGACAGGATGGTGCTGGTCACGTAGTCCACCAGCTCCACCACGAAGTCGGGATCCTGCACCAGGATGTTGGAGAAGTTACCCTTCCCCACGAAGGTGGCCAGCAATCCCTGGGGGGTCAGGCGGATGTTGTTCAGGGCGTACCAGAAGCTGGTGCCCAGGGGGTAGGCCAGGAACACGGCCACGCCGATGAACCAGGGGATCATGAAGAAGTAGCCCATCCGGCCGTCGCGCTTTTCAAGCTTGCCGGATTTCAGATGCTTCAGCCGCTCCTTCAGCGCTTTTTTCTCTTGCCGGGTCATTTTTTTCGTTTCTTCCATCGTCACTCACCTACCTTATAGGACAGGGCGTCCACCGTCACTCCGTCATAAGTCAGGGAACGCTCCGCGTAATTGACGTAGATCTTGACACCGTTTTCATAGGTGACCCTGACCAGGCCGTTGGGCAGGATCTCATGGCCGGTGATGACGGAGGTGCCGACCATTTCCGCCAGGGCCCGCAACTCCCGGTCGTACTGCGCGATGGTGTCGCGGTAGCTGTCGAACTCCAGGGAGTAGAGGTTGGAGGAGTTGGTATAAATGAGCTTGGAGGAGTCCTCGGCGGTGACGTAGAAGGAGGGATACATACCGGCCTCCACCATCTTCAGGAAGTTCTCGGTCTTGTTGGCCTCAAAGTTCACAAAGCCGGAATAGGTGGGGACGATGCCCTTCAGCACGATGCTGAGGAACGGGATCTCCTGGTCGATATAGAGGTAATCGGAGGAGCCCAGGGGCATATCCAGCATGGCGTCGGCGTACTTCCACAGGTACTGGTTGGGCGTCTCCAGCAGCAGGTTCATATCCTCGTCCACGGTGTCCACCGCGTCGATGAACATATCCATGGTGTCGGTCCTGGAGTAGTAGTTGCCCTTGTAGCTGTAGGAGAAGAGCTGTCCGGTGATGCCGTCCAGGGCCAGGTTCTTCACGTTCTTGCCGGCGGCGCTGGCGGCGAGCCTTGCCAGGTTCTCCCCCGCCCTGCCGGGCATCAGGTAATAGAATGTGTCGTAGACCTGTCCGTTGACCTCATTCTCAAAGGTGCGCTTGTTGACCTTCTTCATGACGCTGTAGGTGCTGGAATTGGTGGTGGCGTTCACCTGCAGGGCGTCGTTGTAGAGGTAGATGGTGTTGCCCTGCTCGGCCTCATCCAGGATCACCCGGGTCAGGGCATTGGTGCCGCCGATGTCGCCGTCGGCCTTGTACTTGGTGATGGGCAGGTCATAGAGGCCGCCCTTCTGCCAGCCGCGGTAGACGGTGAGCACATTGGCCACGCCCTCCCGGCGAAGCTCGGCGTAGATCTCCTCCAGCTGCTGGGCGCTGGTCATGGGGACCGACGTGGTGCCCATCAGGAACTCCTCGCGCTCCACACCCAGCACATCCACGCGGGTGTTGTAGCTCAGGTTGCGCCTCTCGATTTTGCCGGTGTCCAGCAGATACTGCCGGTAGGTCTTGGCCATGCCCATGTAGTTGGCGTCCTCGCCGGAGAGCAGGCAGTACCGCACCGTCAGGTCGCTGTGGAGCCTGTCGGCCTCCACCGTCAGGGCGGTGTTGGCGGTGCTGGAATTGGACAGGGGCTGGTTGTACACGTCCCGCAGCAGGAACCGGACAAAGCAGCGGTTGTAGTCGATGCGGGCGCCGTTGGGATGGGCCTCGATGGTGGCCCGCTGGTCGCCGCTCTCCACGATGCCCAGATACGCGATCTGGTCGTCGGTGTGGGCCATGCCGAAGATGGGGGCCAGCACCGGGTTGGCGCTGGTGACCGTCTCATACCGCTCCCACAGGGTGGAGGTCTTGACGATATCGGTAAGTCCCACGTCCGTGCCGTAGATGAGTCCGGCAAAGCCGCTGGCGTAACGCCCCTCCTTGTCGTTCAGGTTGATGAGGGCGCCGTTGCCGTCGGGGATCAGCATGTAGCCGTTCTCCTCGCCCAGGTAGGTGTAGCCCATGAACTGGAAGGGGCTGATGGTGTAGATGTAGGTGCCCTCCTTCTCCTCCTTGATGGATTCCTCGGGGACCCGGACCACCAGCTGGTCGCCCTGGAGGCTCACCTCCACGCCCACGGAGATGCCGTAATCGGGGAAGGCGATCTTGGCGTAGATGCCGCTGTCGGTGTAATATGTCTCGATGGTGTTCTTGGCATTGAGCATGTCGATCTTATCGGAAGACTTGGTGGCCTTCTCGATGGTGCCGATGGCAATGCCGCTCTTCATGGTGCCGGTCCAGTCCTCGTTGTTCTTGCCGTCGTCCTTCTCGTCGGAGACGGTGGACTCCAGCACCGCGCCGGTCTCTTTGTTTTCCAGCCGGATGGAGAACCGGGGCTCCCAGTAGTAGAGCTTGTAGCTGTCGCTCTCGGCCACCAGCACGTAATCGTCCTTGGCCTCCACCTTGCCGCGGGTGACAGGCAGGGCGCTCTGATGGACGTGATTGCCGGAGACGATCTTATCCTGCCGGCTGCCCAGGACGATCAGCACCGTGGCGATGACGGCGGCCACCAGGACGACGGCCAGGATCACGGCCAGCCATATGACTTTTTTCCGTTTCTTAGTAGCCAAGTCTGTACACCCCCTCGCCCGCTATCGCGACAATGAAATCGAATACCTGTGCCCAGAGCACATAGATGATGAAGATCAGGAGCGCCAGGATCAGCGCCGTGAACGCTGTCAGGAAGATGACCTTTACCGTCTCCTTGGTGTTGAAGTTGTTGACCTCCTTCAGGCCCACCACGGCGATCACCGCGATCCACGCGTAGATCACCAGCTTGATCATGTCGATGAGGAAGATCTCGTTGTTGGTGAGCACGTGGCTGAGGGCGTATACCAGAGGCATCAGCAGGATATACGGCACCAGGCTGTAGCAGAAGAAGGTGTAGATCTTCTTGACGGTGCCCTCGCCTTCGTTGATGGTACAAACCAGGTAGGTGCAGGTGGTGAGGGCGGCCATGACGGCCACGATCATACCCACGTCGCTGAGGATCTCGTACCGGCCCTCCATCACGGTCTTGGATAGGAAGCCGCAGGTGTATTTCATCACCACGAACTCCACGATAAAGACCAGCAGCAGGAAGGAGGATACCAGCCAGTTGGCCCGTCCCTCCGCCGCGATGCCGTAGGCCCCGTCGGCGGGCTTGCGGATGTAATAGCCGGAGTAGGTCAGGTTGGAAATGAATTTGTTCTTTTTCAGCTTTCTGTAGGCCCTCCTGGGCTTTGCCAGGATGTGGGAGCGTTTATCCAGGGTCTTGACGATCCTGTACGCCACATAGAGCAGCACTGCCAGGATGATGGCGGTCATGATGTTGTTCTTCAGCCACACGTTGCGCAGTTCCCAGTAGGCGTCGGAGTAGCCGTCATAGTCCTTGGCCAGCCTTGCGTACCGGAGGGCGGCGTTGTAATTCTCCTCCTGGAAGTAGCTGCGGCCCATGGCCTTGTTGGCGTAGTCGAACATGGAGTTCATCTTCAGCACCTGGCTCAGGGGCTCCTTGGCCTCGGTGTAGCGGCCCTTGGAGTAGAGGTACAGGGCGTTGTGCAGGAGGTTGGTGAACTCGGTGGGCTCATAGACCTGCACCTGGGCCATATCGGAGTCCAGCACGTAGATGCGGTCGGAGGGGTCGATGGCGATGCCGCTGACCATCTTGGAGAGGCCCACGCGCTGGGTGTCGTCGTTGGGACCGCCGAAGGTGAAGAGCATCTCGCCCTCGTTGTTGTACTCGAAGATGTAGCCCTGCTGGTCGGCCACGTACACGTTGTCGTGGTTGCCGGCCACCACCGCCACGGGGTTGTCGGCGTAGGTCCCGTCGGAATTGTGGATCATGTTGGTGCCGGCGATGTTCAGCCTTTTCAGGGTGTCGTTCCCGTTGCCCAGGGTGACGGTGTAGATAAGGCCCTTTTCGTCGATGCCCAGGTTGGTGGGCGTGGCCGGGATATTACTGAGCATCTTGGCCCGCTGGGCGTCCGTCAGGATGGCCCGGTAGATGATGGTCATGATGTCGGTGGTGGTGAAGTTGGTGCCGAAATAGCCCAGGAACGAGCCGCCCTCGGTGGGCGAGATCTCAACGATGCCGTTGGTGTTGGACTCGCACACGATGAACATGATGCCCGCGTCGTTGACCACCAGCTTGATGGGCTGGAACACGTTGGCGTCGCCGTACAGGGGGCTGGTGGGCTTTCGGTACTCCTGGATCACCTTGCCCTGCTGGTTAAAGACCACGATCTTGTTGGCGTCCCTGTCGGCCACATAGATGCTGCCGTCGTCGGTGACGAAGACGCCCCTGGGATTCACCAGGATCCCCTCGCCTATGGTCTTGATAAGCTCGCCGTCCAGGGTGCCCACCACGATGCGGGCGTTGCCGGTATCGGCGATATACATGTGTCCGTCGGAGGCGATGCAGATGTCGCTGGGCGCGCTCAGCGTCACATCCTCGCCGAATTTGGTGATGGTGGCGTAGGCCAGATAGGCCGTCTGGGTCTGGCGGATCTGTCCGTAGCCGTTGATGGTGTAGGTCACATAGGGCGTATCCGCCGAAGCGGTCATGGGCAGCAGCACGGCCCCCAGGACCACCAGCGTCAGGGCCAGGACGGCCAGGCGTTTGAGGTTTCGCATATTCCCCGCCCCCCTTACTTGATACCGGAGCTGGCCATGGTGTTCATAACCTTGTTCTGCAGGATGATGAAGAGGATAAGGTTAGGAAGGAACATGATCAGCGAGGCGGCGGCGCCCATACCTTGGCCAGCCACGGTGTTGTTGGCGTTGACCAGCGTATTCATATAGAAGGTAAGGGTCTTCATACTGTCATCGTCGAAGTAGTAGTTGGAGGTCTCCATGTTGGTCCAGACCTGCTGGAACACCAGGATGGAGGCGGTGGCGATGGCGGGCTTGATCATGGGGAGGATGACCTTCAGGTACACGTCCAGATCCGTGGCCCCGTCCATATACGCGGCCTCCAGCAGGGAGTCGGGCACCTGATCCACGAACTGCTTCACCAGGAACAGCGCCACGGGCATGGCCACCAGGGGCAGGACGTGGGCAAAGATGTTGTTCACCAGGCCCAGCTTGCAGACCACCAGGAAGCGGGGGATCAGCACGGCGGTGGAGACGAACATGATGGCGATCTGGTTGATCTGCGCCAGCATGTTGCGGCCCTTGAACTTGATCTTGGAGAGAGCGAAGGCCGACATGGTGGTCAGCAGCAGCGCCAGGCCCACGGTCAGGGCCGTCACCAGGATGCTGTTGAAGAGGTAGCGGCTCAGGGGGATGCCGCTGGTGTTGGAGAACTTCATCAGCTGTGTGAAGTTGTCCATGCGCGGGTTTTTCACGAAGAAGGTGGGCGGGAACGCGAACAACTCATCCATGGGCTTGAAGGCGTGGTTGATGATGAAGATGATGGGCATTCCCATAAAGATGACCAGCGGAAGAAGGATCAGAATGATCTTCAGCTGTCCGATCTCGAACTTTTTCGGGTTAATTTTCTTCCCCTTGTTCATCCTCTTCTCCTCCTTTCTTTCCATAAGGATCTTTTTCGGTCAGAAGCGCGTTGGCGCCCTTGCTGAAGATCTGGACGATCAGCAGCAGTACCACGGACAGCGCCGCCGCGTAGCCCATTTCGTATTTGGCGAAGCCGTAGTCCTCGATGTGGTTGACCAGCAGCTGTGAGGCGTAGCCCGGGGAGGGGTTGCCCACCAGCATGGAGGTGATCATACCGTTCTGGAAGGCGTTCACGATGGACATGACCGCCGCGAACAGCATCTGGGGCTTCATCTGGGGGATGGTGATGTAGATCATCTCCTGGAAGCGGTTGGAGATGCCGTCGATGGAGCCGGCCTCGTAGAGGCTCTCGTCGTTATTGAGGATACCGGCGATCATGGAGAGGAAGCCGATGCCCATGCTGGACCAGAGGCCGATGACGATGACGATGGGCAGGAGGAACCGGGTATCCGTCAGCCAGATGATGGGCTCCGTGATGACGCCCAGCTCCATGAGCCAGGAGTTCAGCAGGCCCGCCTGGTCACCGGAGAAGATGACCTTCCACAGCACCGTCATGGCCACGCCCGTGGTCATGGTGGGCGAGTAGAGGATCAGGGCGAAGATGGTGCGCACCGGCTTTGTCAGGTTGCACAGCGCCCAAGCCAGGATGAAGGAGAGCACATAGCCTCCGATACCCACCACCACGGCGTAGACCACCGTGTTGGGCAGGACGTTCTTCATAAAGACGTCGTCGTTGGTGAGGATCGTTATGTAGTTCAAAAATCCGACGAATTTGGGGAACTGGATAGCGTTGAAGTTGGTGAAGGACAGGATCACCGCCAGAATAACGGGGACCAGGATGAAGATGGAGAAGATCAGCGCGTAGGGGCCGATAAAGGCCCAGCCGTGCCAGTTGTTGTCCCGGCGGGAGATCTTGTTTTTCTTTTTCTTCTTGGGCGCCGTGTCCACCACGGGCGCCTTGCTTACCAAAGTATCACTTGCCACGAACGATCACCTCCTCAATTTCTTCCAAGGATTCCCTTGATGCTGTCGATGGTGGGAATCACATAGGGTTCAATGGTGTTGCCCTCGCTGTCGATGTAGCCGAACTCCTCCAGCTTGCGGGTGATCTCCCGGTTGATGGTCTTGACGGCCTCGTCGATGCGGCTCTGGGCGGGAACGCCGTTCACCACGATGGCGTTGAAGGCGTTGGACATCTCACGCTCCAGCATGTAGGTGCCGGGGACGCGGGCCACGTCCACCACGTTCTTCATAAACTCCAGGATCACCTGCTTGTGGGCGTTGTCCACAGGCAGCTGGGCGAAGGCCTCGGTGTTGGCGGTGGTCCACAGGTAGGTATTGCCGTAGGTGATCTGCATCGTCTGGCCGAACCGGGCCTGGACGTCCGCGTCAGACCACCACTTGATGAACTCCCAGGCCTTGTCCTCCCGCTCCCGGTTGGACTTGAAGATAACGGTGGACTCGGCGCAGCCGCAGGTGGCGCGGTTGATGGTGCCGTCGGGCTGCTCGGTGCCGGGGACGACGGAGATATCCCAGGAGCCTGAAAGCTCCGGCGCGGCGTTGGCGATCAGGTTATAGGTGCCGTAGTCGCAGATGCCGATGGGGATGTCGCCGTTGCGGAAGTGCTGATAGAAGTTGGAGATATCCACCGGCATGTCGTAGACGGTGAAGAGGTCCGTCAGCTGTGTGAAGCCCTTGACGGAGTTCTCACTGCCCAGGGTAGTGCCCTCCTGGGCGGTGCCGGAGTAGAGGGCTCCGCCGTTCTGGACCACCAGGGGCGTGGTGCCGTGGAAGTTGCGCATGGCGGCCATGCCGGCGGTGGGATAGTAGAAGTTGAGGCCGCGGCGGTTCAGCTCCGGCAGCATGTCGATGACATCCTGCATGGTGTCGGGCACCTCCAGCCCCAGCTTCTCCATCACGTCGGTGCGGTAGACCAGCACCCAGAAGTTCATGGTCTCCGGCATGGAGTAGACGGACTGGCCGATGGTGCCGGTGAGGAAGAAGCCGGGCTCATAGGGGGCGGCCACCTCCTGGAAATCGTCATAGCGGGCCATATCCACCAGCGCGCCGCGGACGGCCAGCTCATAGGGCACCGTGTAGTTGATGCCGGTGGCCACGTCGGGGGCGGTGCCGGAGGAGTTGGACAGGACCAGCTTATACTGGTCGGGCATGATGGAGATATCCACCTCGATGCCGGTCTTGGGGGTAAATTCGGAGTCGATCATCTTCTGCATGACCTGGACGTACTGGCTGGCCCGGTTGACCCAGACCTGAAGATGACTGCGGTCGGTATTGGCGGCGGAATAGGACTGATCGGTGAAGGAGCTGAAGAACCGGGTGATGCTCATCCAGGTGGACTTGAAGAAGCCCGGGAGCTTGGGGAGCTTCGCCCCGTCCTGATAGAGCCAGATGCGGTCCACGGCCAGGGAGTTGGCCAGGAGGGCGTCGATGGTGTTGGCCAGATACTGGTTGACGGAGTTGGTGCTGGAGGACAGCTCACCGATACGGTAGGGGATCTCGTCGGGGTTCTCGGCCAGAGAGATCAGCTGCTTCGCGGCGATGATCATGGAGGACATGACGGCCACGTTCTTCCCCTTGGCGGTGAAATGCCGGGCGCTCTTTTCCAGCTCCGTGAGCCGGTCAGCGTACCCTCTCAGGGTGGACTCCAGATTGGGTATGTAGAGGGAGAGCTTCAGATCCCTGTACTTGTCGGAGTTGGTGCCGGCCACCTTGGTGATCTCCAGGGCCAGGTCGTTGACGCCGGCCATGATCTCCTCCAGGGCCTCCAGCACGTAGTTGATGGGATCCAGGCTGATGGTCAGGGAAAGCGTGTGTTTGCCGGGCTCCAGGTATACGGAGAGCTTTTGCCCGTCCTCATCGGCCATGGTGTAGATCTTATATTTGCTGGTGTAGTTCATCTCGTGGGCCTGGAAGGCGGTGTTGGGGATGGCCCCGTCCACCCGCACGTCCAGGAACACCGGGAAGTCGTTTTTGTCGGACTGCCGGTAGTTGAGGGCGATGTGGTACCACCCGGCCTCCGTCACGTCCACCTCGTAATTGACGGTCTGTCCGGCGTCCTTGAAGGAGTCGGAATCGATGGTGTTCAGCACGGAGTCGGACACCTCATAGGGGTTCACGCCGCTGTCGAACTCGGCCAGGGCGTGGACGGAGGAGTCGTTGGTGGAGACGTAATCCTCGGCCTCGATGGGGATGATGGCGCTGCCCTCCGCCGCCTGGGAGCCGGTGTACTCGGGCACCTTCTCCGCGGCGCACAGGGTGACGGTCTTGA
This sequence comes from uncultured Oscillospiraceae bacterium, assembly GCA_947631845.1. Taxonomy (GTDB): domain Bacteria; phylum Bacillota; class Clostridia; order Oscillospirales; family Oscillospiraceae; genus RUG626. The sequence goes on from CANRMY010000002.1 coordinate 33,679, forward strand.
AGAGGAAGCTTCCGCTCTTCACGTCAAAGCGCAGCACGTGCTCACCGGCGTCCAGCTCCAGCAGGAGCGGGGTGGAGCGGCGGTAGCTGCTGTCGCCGAAATAGCGGGTCTCCCACTGGATGGCCTTGTCGGGGACGGTGACAACCTCGTCGTTGTAGCGGTCGAAGGAGGGCTCCGCCTGGGGGATCCAAGTGGAGTTCAGCTCCACGTTGCGGCACTCATAGAAGGGATAGGCGCCGTCCACCTGCATGGAAAACTCAATGGGCAGAACGGAGCTGTCGTAGGACAGGTAGTCGAAGGCCACCGCGTACAGCGCCTTCTGGGGCGCCGTGACGGTCAGCTCCACCACATCGCCCAGCTCCACGTCCAGGACCTGGCCGCCGCCGTACTGGGTGTCCTGCTTCACTTCCGCCGTAGTGGCCCCGGCGGCCTCGGAGGCGGCAAACGCCAACGCCTCGCCGGAATACTCCGCCGAGGTATAGCCGCTGCTGACCTTTGTGTAGTTATTGGAGATCCTCTCACTGACAAATTGCGCGTCATAGGTGGCGGACGAGCCGGCGCCGCTTCCTGATGGCGCGTCCGCAAGGGCGTTCAATCCAGGCGTCAGCAGCAGAAAAACCGCCGCCAGCGCCAGGGAAAGAGCGCGCTTGAGGGTTTTGCTTACTTTCCTGTCGCTCATGATGTCCTCCTTATTCGCGCCCGGCGGCTGGCCACCGCCGAAACGTTATTTATTTGGTTATTTCCGCAAAGCGGAACGTCGGGAAAGGCCCTCATGACGGTGAAACCGTCATGACAACGAGGGGGATCCCCCTCGCGCCGGGTATCGGGGCGCGCCGCGCCCCAATTGTTAAAAAACTTTTAAATAATCTTACTACCCTGTTTTCGCAAAGTCAATACTTGACAAGACGTTTTTTTGTGCTATTTTATAGGTGTGAACCCCCTGATCGGCGTTTTTTTGTCAGTTTGACCACAGGCGTAAAACCGCGAAAAAGAGGGGTTTTTTCCCATGACTTATTTAAAAAACGCATTGTAAATCATGCAAAATGACAATTTTTACGAGAGGTACCGGATATGAAGCTCCCTTTTCGGCTGAACGACTACCATATTCCCTCCAATCCCGCCGCCGGCGCCCACGACCCCGGCATGATGTGGGATCCGGTGTCCCGGCGGTATATCTGCTGCTGCACCGACGCCTACGGCCCCGCCCTGGGGGTGGAAGACGTGATCGGCATCCCGGCGCGGGTCTCCGAGGATCTGGTGGACTTCGTCTATCACGGCAGCGTGCTCTCCGGGGCCGCCGTGGCCCAGGGGCGGGACAACGGGCGTTTTCCCGCCACGCGCTCCTTCTGGGCGCCCTATGAGGAGTACGCCCGCGGCGAGTACCGGCTCTACTACGCGGCCACCCGGGCCTTCGGAAGCTCGGAATCGCGCATCTGGCTGGCCGTCTCCTCAGATCCCCTGGGCCCCTTTGAGAACCGGGGCGTAGTGGCGGACACCTGGGGCACCGACGACACCTACCCCAACGCCATCGATCCCCACGTGCTGTGGGACGGGGACAGGGCGTATCTGATCTACGGCTCCTTCTTCGGCGGCATCTTCCTCAAGGAGCTGGACCCGGCCACGGGCCTCCCTCTGGACGGGGATCCTAAGAGCCTGGGGAGCTGTATCTCCCGCAAGTCCGATCCGGTGGTGATGGACGGCCCCGAGGGGGCTTCCTGCTGCTTCGTGCCGGAGACGGAGTACTTCTACCTCTTCCAATCCTACGGCTGGCTGGGGGATACCTATGACATACGCGTGGGCAGGAGCAAATATGCCGCCGGGCCGTATCTTGACCGGCGGGGCCGGGATCTGGCGGGAGAGAGCCTGGGCGAAAAGCTGGCGGGCAGCTACCGCTTTGAGGCGGAGGCCCCCGCCCACGGGGACAGCGTCCCCGGCTGGCGCTGGGGCGGCCTGCGGGGCCCCGGCCACGGCGTCCCCTTCTTCGACCCGGTCAGAGGCGCCTGGTTTTTCGTCCACCACATCCGGGACGGGGCGGCGGTGAACCGGCATGTGGAGAAGGACGGCCGGCAGAGCTTTCGGAAATTTTACATGTGCGTCCGTCCCATGTTCTTTGTGGACGGCTGGCCCGTCCTCTCCCCGGAGCCCTTCGGCGGGCAGGATCTGACGCCCCAGCCCCCGAAGGCCGGGTGCTGGGAGCTTATACATTATAATTATGGGGACAACAGCCAGATGACCGGCCGCCGGGTGACGCTGACGGCCTCCTCCCCCCTCTTTGCAAGCTCCGTGGTACACCTGGCCCCCGACCTGGAGAACGGCGGGGCGTGCCTGTGCCTGACCGGAATCCAGGACGGCCAGGCCGTCTGGGGCAAATTCCGGGGCGGGCCGTGAAGCACCTCGCTTTGTTATGATGTGATTATACCATAAATTTATTATAATGTCAAGTATTTTTTCAATTTATTAATGCAAACTTTACATATATCTGCGCAAACAGAAGCAGGGGCCGTCCGGGGACGGTCCCTGCTTCTCTTTATAAAGAATTCAATAATAAAACTTGCGGTGGACCAGCACGAAGGCGTAGACGACGGAGCAGACGACGCACAGGATGCCGGCGTAAAGGAAGATGCGGACGATGGTGACGTGCCAGACGTTCAACAGAAAGAGGGAGGCCAGCAGGAGCATCGCCAGCCAGTAGGCGTAGAAGAAGACGGTGGCGGCGGCCCATTTGGCGGTGGTTTTGGCGGTATCCGCGGCGATCTGGCGGCGGGTCATGCCCTCGTAATAGGGGTTGATCCGCTTGCGGAAGCCGGGACGGCCGGGGACGACTTTGGGGGTCTCTCCCCCGGCGGGGGCGGTGTCATTCGGCTGCCGTGTCATATTTGACCCCCCAAAGGCTCATGTTATAGCCCACCACGGAAAAGGTCATCACGTCGGCGCCGGCCTCGTCCTTCATGGCGCAGAAAACGCCCTTGTACTCCTTATCGCCCAGGGTGATGGTGACAAAATAGGAGTCCTTGTCCATGGACCAGGTGCCCTCCTCGTCCTCCACCTTGGCCTTGCCGCCCTTGTTCAGGTAGATGATCATGGGCTGGGAGATGGTCTTGCCGATGAAGGTGCCCTGGTTGATGTAGAAGTAGCGGCCCGCCACCTCATCCTCGGAATAGCCGGTGGGGCTGACCGTCTCGCCCTGGGTCTGGTAGGGCAGCATGCAGGGCCAGCCGTCGGCGTTCAGCAGGTACTGGTGGACGCGGGGCGAGTGGGCCTCGGAATCCATGTCGAAGCGGGTGTGGTAGACGATATAGCGTCTGCCGTCGTCGTCGATGAGGGCGGAGTTATGGCCGGTGGCCATATAGGCCCTGGGCAGGCTGGGAAGCATGTAGTTGCCGGAGAGCTTCAGGCCGAAGTCGGCGTGGTTGCTCCGGTAATCCGGGGCCTCGCCGTTCATGTCCACATAGGGCCCGTCGGGCTTTTCGGAGCGGAACACGCGCATCTGGTAGCCGCCCTCCCGCTGGAGGTTGCCGTAGGAGAGGAAGAGGTAGTAGTAACCGCTGTCCTTGTCGTAGAGGATGTAGGGGCCCTCGATGGACTTATGGCCGCCGCCCAGGAGCTTCTTGCCAAAGTAGGCGTCCACGTTGTTGTCCGGGTCATCGGCGGGGTGGATGACCTTGCCGGTCTCCTCGTCGACCTCCAAGAGGAAGATGCCGCCGGACCAGGAGCCGTACACCAGCCAGTCGTTGCCGTCGGCGTCGGTGAACAGGGTGGGGTCGATGGCATTGGGGTACTCCAGGTAATTGTAGCCCTGGCCGTTCACATAGCGGGAGAGGGCGGTCTCCTCGTCCACATAGTCCAGTACGTCGGTGTACTGGATGGTGTCCTCGTCAAAGCCGGAGTAGATGAGGGCGCCCTGCCACTCAAAATTGCCGTCGGGGGTGTCGGAGAAGGCATAACACAGGTTGGAGGCGTTGAAGGTGGAGGAGGTGCAGTAGTACATCACGTACTTGCCCAGCTTCTCGTTGTACTTCACGTCGGGGGCCCAGACGGCGTCGCCGGTGGCGGGGATGACGCTGGAGGTGGACCCGGTGTAGGCGAAGGCCTCCTTGGCCTTATTGTAGATGGCGCCGAAGATGGGGTTGGCCGCGCCGTAGCCGTCGGACATCTTGGTCCAGTGAAACAGATCGGGGCCGGAGGCGGACGCCATATGGGAGCCGTAGATGTAATAGGTGTCCCCCACCCGCAGGATGGACGGGTCATGGACAGAGACGCCGGAGCCGACGTTCTGGGTGGGGATGCCGCTCATATCCACGGTGAAGTCATAATCCGGCTCGGCGGGGGCGCAGGAGGCCAGCGCCAGCACGATCATCACCGCCGCCAGAAGGGCGGAAAGGGCTCGTTTCTTCATATACGGTTCTCCTTTACTGATAAAATAGCGGATCGCGTATCCGAAAAATTACATATAATTATAAATGTATTTTTTTGATATGTCAATACCCTGGCGAGGGGTTTATAAGGTGTCCGCCCTTATAGGGCGGACGGGGATTTGCTTTTCTCCTTTTGGATTTCCAAAAGGAGAAAGGAAACAAAAGAGGAAAAGAAACCAGAGGGGGCTTTCCACGTCGTCGCGGAACCGGCGATGGCTCGGGCTGCAAGTGTTCGCCCTCACTCGCACGGTTCGCTCCTCCTTTCCCCACGCGGCGACAGCCGCGCGGGGGCCCCGCCCCTCTGGACTCCCCCTTAAAACGACCACACAGGGGCGTGCGAGCCCCTATGTGGAGAACCCCAGGGAACGCCCGCAAGAAGGCTGTTGCGGGGAATGGGACATTCCCACGCACGCGGTTTTCCTTTTGTACGGGCCGGACACCTGGCCGGCCCGTGTATCGAATTCCTCAAAAGCTTTCAATCAGCGCTGTAGGGGCCGCCTCTCCAGGCGGCCCGCCGATATCCCGAGGCATTACTGTAGGGGCCAGAGACCCGCTCGGCCCATCCACCGAATTCCTGAACATCTTTCGTTAGACGCCGTAGGGGCGGCCTCTCTTGGCCGCCCGATTTTTAAATAGGCGGCGAAGCCGCAACCTTTTTGGAGGAGGGCGATGCATAAATTCGTAGAAACGGGCCGCCTGGAGAGGCGGCCCCTACAAGGTTGTACGATAGATTTTCAGGAATTCATGGGCCGTCGAGGGCGGCGGCCCGTACGGCGATGGGGGTGGATTTTCGTGGAATTTGATGGTGCGTCGGGCCGGCCGGGTGTCCGGCCCGTACAGAAACGATGTTTTCGAACACCACACGATTATCACCGCACCAGCGCGGCCCGAAAGAGGACATCACGCCTCATTGATAGAGCGGTGAGCGGCTAAGCGGGTTAGGCGCAGAGACAATACGACGACATACCGCGCGGATATGAATGGGACCATGGGTATCGTCCATTGCCGCGGGAGCCGGACCGCCGTAATAAAGCTTGGGCCCGGTTCACCACCGGGCCCAAAAAATTGTTTTTCTCCTCTTTGTTACTTTCTCCTCTTTTGTCAACACAAAAGAGGAGAAAGTAAATCTTCCCCGCCTTTTTAAGGGCGGATAACCATTTATTCAGCTTTTGTCAGGGCCCAGTCGTCGAAGGCGCCCCACGCGCCGGCTCCGGCGGAGACGGACACGCCCAGGGTCACCTCACACGTCTCCGTCACGGTGAAGGTGATCTCCGGCTGCTGCCAGTTGAGGTAGCCGTCCAGGTCAAAGCTCTGCTTCTGCTCGCCCTGGGGCGTTCTCACGAAGATATAGGTGTCGTGCTCGCCCATATCGCCGCCCTGTCCGTAGAGGTAGAAGGTGTATGTCCCCGGCTCTACCGTCACGGCGGCGGTGGTCACGGCGTTCTCAAAGGCGGTGCTCTTCCAGAAGTGGAGGCACCAGCTGCCGCCGTGGACGTTCCCGGCGTTGCCGCTCTTGTTGTTGATGCCGTCGCCGGGCCAGTTCTCCACGGTGTAGCCCTCAGCGCCGTCCTCAAAGCCGCCGTTGGGCAGCAGGGACGGGAGCGCGGGGCGCTCCACCTTCACATAGGTGAACGTCCACACCTTGCCGTCACCGTCGTCGATCCAGCCCTTGATATACCACTCGCCGGGGCTGGACGTGTCGATGGAACCGGCGTCCAGCCAGGTGACGGCCGCCGTCTCCCGCTGTCCGCTGAGGCGTCCCACCTCCAGGGTGGCGGGCAGCTCCACCGGATCGCCCACGGTCACGGTGAGGCTGGCGGTGGGCACGTCCACGATACGGTCGGGATACCCGGTGGTGCCGGTGGTCATGTACTTGAACACGTTCAAAGACTCCAGGGGCTTGCCGTCGAAGTCGAACATGGCCTTGTTGTTCATATCCGGCCCGCCGTAGCCGCCGTTGGCGGCGTTGGGGTCGTAGTCCTGGGCGCAGCTGGAGGCCCAGCCGGAGCCGCACTCGTCCCAGATGCGCTTGTTCTCCTGAACGGCGGCCTCCCGCTCCGCGCCGGTGAGCCCGGAGATGTTCCGCACGGGGATCCAGGCGTTCTCCCAGTAGAAGAGGCCGATGCCGGCCTGCCCGATCCCGTGGACGGCCTGGGCCACGGCGGCGTACTCAGTGGCCTGGCCCTGAGGGCTGACGGCGTACTCGGTGGGGGCGTTGGCGTTGGAGCCGTCTCCGTCCTCGGCGGTGTAGGGGGCCCTGGTCTCGGCCACCATGACCTTCACACCGTACTTGTCCGCCACGGACTTGAGCTTGCCGGCCATATTCTCGACGGAGCCGTGCCACTGGGGATAATAGGAGGTGGCGAACACGTCGAACTGGACGCCGCCGTCCCGCAGATGGCCCGCGATGCCGTCAAAGTCCGCGCTCTGCGGGGACTCCATATGGACGCAGGTGAGGATGGTGAGGCCCCGGGCCTCCCCCGCCGCGTGGACGGCGTCGCACCCGGCGTTATAGAGCTTGAGCATATTGGGCCATTCCTTCTCGCCGCAGATGCCCACGGTCGTCTCGTTGCCCACCTGCACCATGCCCACGTCCACGCCCGCGTCCAGCAGGGTGTTGAGGCTGTCGGTGGTGAAATTGCCCAGGGCCTTGGCCTTGGCGTCGATGTCCAGGCCCTCCCAGGCCTTGGGGACCAGCTGGCGGGAGGGGTCGGCCCAGAAGTCGGAGTAGTGGAAGTCGATGAGCACCCGGATCCCCGCGTCCGTGGCCCACTTGCCCATGGTCACGGCGGAGGCCAGGTCGTTGTTGCCGCCGCCGTAGCCGTTGCCGTCGGCGTCATAGGGGTCGTTCCAGACCCGCAGGCGGATCCAGTTGCAGCCGGCCTCGTGGAGCAGCTTCATGAAGTTCGCGCCCTGCTCCTCCACGCTCTCCCCCAGGGAGTTCCCGTCCCAGTCCTTGAACCGGACCCCGGAGTTCAGCACCACCAGCAGGGAGGACACGTCGGTCCCCCGGATAAAGCTCTCGTCCGCCGTGACAAAGGGGACATAGAGGCCCGCGTTCACAGGCTCCGGCGTCTCCTCCGGCGTTGTGTCCGGCGCGGAGGTGTCAGGCGCCTGGGTGTCCGGCGTCTGGGTGTCGGTCCCGGTGTCCGTCGAATCCCCGGTATCCCCGGCGGTGTCCCGGCCTCCCCCGCCGCAGGCGGCTGTTCCCAGGCACAGGGAAAGCGCCAGCAGAAGGCACAAGGCCGCGCGTATGCCCGTTTCCCTCATTTTTCGCTCCTCCTTATTCTCTCTCCGGCCCCGGAGGGCCGCGATCTCCCTTTATTATCGCATTTTTTCCGCCGGATTGCAAGCGTTTTCCCGTTTTTCGCCAATTTTACCGGCCCGCCGTCTCCAGCTCGGCCAGGGAGACGTCCCGGTCGTGGCGGATGGGCTTCCACCGGACGCGCATGAAGAGGGAGACGATGGAGACGGGCACCCCCGTCAGCGTGAAGAAGGGCCACAGAAGCACATAGAGGATCAGCCTGCCCGTGCCGCAGCGGATGTGGCGGCGCTCCCGGAGGACCACCGCCGCCCCCTCGGCCACGGTGCCAAGCCAGGACACCGCCAGGGCGGACAGGAGCCCCGGCACGGCGGCGAAGGGCGCGGCCAGCACCGCCAGCGGGGCCTGGGCCGTCAGGAGCCGGGAGACGAACATGGCCACCGTGTAGACGATGGAGATCAGCGCCGAGATCAGCGAGTAGGGCAGTATGTAAAAGAACAGATCGTAGCAGGAGAACCGCCGCTCCCGGCAGGTGAAGATCCCCCGCAGGAGCTTGGGGAACAGCAGGAAGAAGCAGGCAAGCCGCCCCTTGGCCCAACGGAGCCGCTGGCGGAGCATGACGCCCACGGAGTAGGGCTGCTCGTCGAAAAACTCCGCCGCCTCGCAAAAGTCGATCTTCACGCCTTTGGCGACGCCGGAGAGGCAGAGCTGCGTGTCCTCCGTCAGGCACGTCCAGTGCCAGCCGTCCCGTAAAAGACGGGAGGACATGGCGTAGCCGGTGCCGGCGATGTGGGTGCTCTGGCGGAAGAAGGCCCTGGGCCGGTGCATGGTCATGGTGGCCTCATAAAAGTGGATCCCGTAGGCGGCGGAGATGAAATTGGTATCAAAATTTTTCGTGTTCCGGTAGCCCACAGCCATGTCCCCGCCCTGGTCAAAGGCCCGGTTGATCTGCGTGACGAAATCCCGTGCCAGCAGGTTGTCCGCATCGAAAAAGAGGTAGGCATCCACGCTCTCGATGCCGTAGTCCCGCCGGATCTGCTCAAAAAGCCACTCCAGCGCCCAGCCCTTCCGGGCCTTCACGGGGTCGTGGCGCTCGTAGACCACCGCGCCCTTCTCCCGGCAGATCCTGGCCGTGCCGTCGGTGCAGTTGTCCGCCACCACGAAGACCCGCAGCAGGGACGGGTCGTAGTCCTGGAGGGCGATGCTGTCCAACAGCTTGCCGATGACCCGCTCCTCGTTGCGGGCCGCGATGACGATGCCGTAGGTGTGGTCTTTCCGGGCCGGCGGGTAAATTTTGGCTTTTGTAAAAAAGCCGGCCAGGAAGAAAACTACCCGGTAGGCGATGAGGACCGAGTAGGCCGTCAGCAGGACGGAGCCGATCTTCTGTAAAAGCTCCATGGGAAAATATCTCCTGTAAAAATAACCGGAATTTTATATAGGGAATGAATCCGCGGATATTTTATCATACCGCCTTCCCCGGCGCAACAGGAGAAACATTAAAAACTCTTAAGATTACCTTGAGAAATTTATATTTTATAATGTGGCCGTCAGCCCCAGCGTCAGGATCCCCTCGTTTTCCGCGTAGATCTCCGGGAACTGCGAAAGGGGCAGGGGCGCGGTACCGATCCCCGCCTCCACGGTGTAGCCGGGGCGGTCATAGTCCTGGATGAACCAGTCCTTGTACCCGGCGTAGCCCGAGGCCGTGGGCGTCAGCTCCACCCGGTAGCCGCTGACGGCGGCTAATTTTTGGGCGATCTCGTAGGAGTCCGGCGGCAGATAATCTAAATATTTCCAATAAATCACCCGTCCCTGGGTGTGATAGGAGATGGTCAGGGAGAAATCCTGGCGGCGGGTCAGGTTGTAGGCGGCGCGGCTCTCCGGGATCTCCAGGGGCGCGGCCCCCACATAATCCCGGGGCGCCGGGGAAACATAGCCCTGGGCGAACTTGATCTCCCTAGCCTCGCTCCACCCGGCGGGATATTGCAGATTGGGATCCACGCCGTTGATGTTGGCCTTCCAGCCCTCCGGGAAGGGGATGGCCGGGTACGCCGCCGCGATGGCCCGCGCCCCCTCAAAATAGGGGCCGCTGTCCGTCTCCCCGGTCACCAGCGCCACCCCGTCGGGGTTGACCATGGGCATCATATATAAGGTGGTCTGCTCATAGAGGCTCCGGGCGTTCTGTCCGAACACGGTACCGCCCAAGACATAGCTCTTGGCGTATTTTTCCAAAAACGTCATGAGCAGGGGGCTGGTGATCCACTCGTTGGCGTGGTGGGCGGCGTTGTAAAAGACCTGGTGGCCGCCGGCGCCCAGGGTGAGCAGGTGCAGGGGCCGGCCCATGACGCTCCTGCCGGCGGCGGAGACGCCCAGGAAGGGGTACCGGACGGCCAGGCCCCTGACGCACACGTCCAGATACGCCGGGGTGAAGGGGATCCGGGCCGACACCACGTCAAAGGCCCGGGGGATCACCACCCGGGAGCCCACGGCCAGGCGCAGGGGATCCACATCCGGGTTGGCCGTCTCCACGGCGCGGACGGTGGCGCCGTAGGCCCGGGCCAGGCCATAGAGCGTGTCGCCGGGGCGCACGGTCCGCAGGAAGTACCCCGTGAGCCAGCTCTCCAGCGACGCCCAGGCGGCCGGCCCCGCCACGCCGTCGGGGGCCAGGCCGAAGGCGCTCTGGTACGCTCTCAGCGCCCGCTGGGCCTGGGTGCCAAAGATCCCGTCCAGCGCCCCGGTGTAGTAGCCCGCCCGGGACAGGGCCAGCTCCATCATACTGACAAACGGCCCCGCTGAGCCGCGCCGCAGTACCTTATATTCCGCCATAAAAGCCTCCTATGGGAATTTGTGAGGATTGATTTCACCCCTATCCTATGCGCCCCATTTTTGGAAAATCCCGGCAAAGAACGTATTGTGAAAACGGGTCATATTTACCCCACCTCGCCGGAAAAAGCCCGCGCCGCCCCGGCTGGATGTCCCGCCCAGTCCAAAACCGAAAAGTATTTCTACACACGCCCGTTTCCGCGCGGGACATATTAAAGGGCAGCGGAGGTCCGGCGGAACGGACCTTCGCGCCAAAAACTTCGAAATACGCAAGGGGGAGCAGGGTAAATATGGTAAGACTCGATTTGAAAAAACGGGCCGCCGGAGCCGTCGCGGCCGCTCTGGCAGCCCTTCTTCTCTCCGCCCCGGCCTTGGCGGCGGAGCTACCCGACCGGCTGGTGCCGGTGGGCGAGGCCGTGGGGATCTCCGTCAAGACCAGGGGCGTCATGGTGGCGGAGCTCTCGGAATTTGAGGAAAACGGCGTGGTCACCGCCCCCGCCAGGGACGCGGGCCTTCTGCCCGGAGACGTGATCACCAAGATCGACGGCGTGGAGATCGACTCCACCGCCGCCATGAGCCGGGCGCTGGCCGCCTGCGGCGACCAGGTCACCGTGGTCTATGAGCGGGACGGCAAAACGCTCCAGGCCACGCTCCGCCCCCACCTGGACGGGGAGGAGCGGTATCTGGGCGTCTGGGTGCGGGACGGCCTCACCGGCATCGGCACCGTCACCTATTATGACCCGGACACCGGCGGCTTCGGCGCGCTGGGCCACGCCATCGCCGACAGCGCCACCGGCGTCATTGTCCCCGTGCGGGAGGGCGCGATCCTGGACGCCCAGATCACCGGCGTCACCAAGGGCCGCGCCGGGGATCCTGGCCAGCTGGGCGGGAGCTTCGACTTCTCCTCGCCCCTGGGGGACGTGCGGAAAAACTGCGGCTGCGGCATCTTCGGTTCCCTGACCGCCGGCCTTGACGTGCAGGAGGCCGTCCCCGCCGCCCGGGCGGAGGAGGTGAAGCCCGGCCCCGCCGTGGTCATCTCCGACGCCTCCGGCCAGCGCCGGGAATACAAGGTGGAGATCACCCGGGTCTACCGGGGTGAGCGCGACGGCCGGGACATGATGCTCCGGGTCACCGACCGGGAGCTTCTGGACCTCACCGGCGGCATCGTCCAGGGCATGTCCGGCAGTCCCATCCTCCAGAACGGCAAGCTGGTGGGCGCGGTCACCCACGTGCTCATCAACAACCCCGAGAAGGGCTACGGCGTCTTTCTGGAAAACATGCTGAACGCCGCCTGACGGCGCTCTCCCGGGGGCGAATTTTGTCGCTTCCGGGAGTTTTTTATGTTAACACAACATTTAGTGGTGTTTTATGGTTTATTTCCACTAAAAAGTTGGAAAAAGGGCGTAATCTTTTACAAAAAATGTTAAAAATGGGCTTGCAAAGTTTGTCCTGATATGGTAAATTATTCCTATGAACAGAGAAGAGAAAATGATTTTGGAATACGGAGGAATACCCAATGGATCAAAAGATCAGCATACTCATAGCGGACACCAGCGAGGATTTCAGGGCTGTACTCAAGGAGTCGCTGGAGGCCGAGGCGGACATGGAGGTGGTGGGCAGCACGGACAACGGGCTGGAGGCCATGGAGCTGATGGCCGCCAAACGGCCCCGGGTGCTTGTGACGGACGTGATCCTGGCCGGCATCGACGGGCTGGAGCTGATCGAGCGCACCATGGAGATGAAGGAGGCGCGCCGGCCCATCTCCATCGTACTGACCAGCTTTGTCAGCGAGCGGGCGCTCTCCGGCGCGGCCGCGGCGGGGGCGGCATACTTCCTGCAAAAGCCCTGCGACCCGCAATATCTCAAGTCCCGCATCCGCCGCCTGACCGCGGAACGTACATTGCCGGCCGTCAGGCGGGAGCTGACGGAGTACGACCCGGAGCTGGAGGCGGTGGTCACCGAGATCATCCACGAGATCGGCATCCCCGCCCACATCAAGGGCTACCAGTATCTGCGGGAGGCCATTCTGCGCACGGTGGACAACATGGACATCATCAACGCCGTCACCAAGGTGCTCTACCCGGAGGTGGCGGAGAAATTCGGCACCACGCCCTCCCGTGTGGAGCGGGCCATCCGCCACGCCATTGAGGTGGCCTGGGACCGGGGCAACGTGGAGACGCTCCAGCGCTTTTTCGGCTACACCGTCTCCGGCATCAAGGGCAAACCCACCAACTCCGAGTTCATCGCCATGATTGCGGACAGGCTGTACCTGCAAAAGAAGGGCGAGAAGGCGAGATAAAAATTTTCAAGGGGAAAAGACGCGACCGGAATCCCGGCCGCGTCTTTTTTGTGTTTATGAATGCGATACAGGGAGAGGCTGAGAGGCCGGAGAAAAGCCTTCCGCGCCAGAAGGCGTGCTCCTGTGGATTTTCCTGAAAATCGGGAGATTTGAGGAAAATTTGAGAATTCTATGGTATGATAAGCTCGGAGGTGATCATCATGGCCTATCGGATTTTGGTGGTAGACGACGAGCCGAAGGTCGTTGAGATGCTGATAAGCTTCCTGGAGCGCCGGGGGTATGAGGTATGCTGCGCCTGTGACGGACCCGAGGCTGTGGAGAAGGCGAAGACGCTGCCCGATCTCATCCTGCTGGACATCAGCCTGCCGCGGATGGACGGGATCGAGGTGTGCCGGGCCATCCGGGAGAATGTGACCTGCCCCATCCTCTTCCTGACCGCCCGCGACGGGGACGCGGACAAGGTGGAGAGCTTCGCCTCCGGCGGGGACGATTATATCGTCAAGCCCTTCTCGCTTGTAGAGCTGGGGGCCCGGATCGAGGCGCATCTGCGCCGGGACAGAAGAAGCCGGGACATTCAGCGAAAGGTGTTTGGCGACATCACCGTTGACTACTCCGCCCGGGAGGTCACGGTACGCGGCGAGAAGCTGAGCTTCAACCGAAAGGATTTTGACATCATCAAGCTCCTGTCCCTCCACCGCGGGCAGGTCTTCGACCGGGCGAAGATCTATGACCGGGTGTGGGGCTTGGACGGCGGCGGGGACGACAGCGTTATCATGGAGCACATCCGCACCATACGCCTCACCTTCGCCAAAGCCGGACGCGAAAACTGCATAGAAACGGTATGGGGGATCGGTTACAAATGGATCGGATAAAAAAAGGACTGGGTAGGATCTCCATCCCCGCCGCCTTTATCCTCTGCGGGATAGGGTGCCTCCTGGCGGCGCTGGCTCTCACGAAGGTCACGGTGAGTACGGCGAAGCGGAATATGACGGAGATCGTCAGCAAGTACGACGCGTTCCACGGGGATGTGTTTTTTGTGGACAGCGCCCCGTTTCTCTCCTCTTCTGAGGAGGACGATTTGGAGGGCAAGGCGGGGGTGACTGTCGTGGGCGGCGGCGAGGCGGAGGTCCATGTGGCGAAAATCGTCCCGCTGGACGGGCCGGATCAGAAAAAAATCGACTTCTACGCCCACATGGACGAGATCGCCGCCCTCTTTTGGTATACGGTCTGCCTCGCCCTCTTCGCCCTCCTCTTCTACCGCTGGAAGATCAGGCGGCCCTACAAGGCGCTCCTGGAGGCGGTGGGAAAGGTCGCCGGCAACGATCTGGATTTTCAGATGGGCTTCGAGGGGCAGGACGAGCTGGGGCGGCTGTGCCGGTCCTTTGAGATCATGCGTCAGGCCCTTGTGTGGAACAATCAAAAGCTGTGGGACGCCGTGGAGGAGCGCAAGCGCCTGAACGCGGCCTTTGCCCACGACCTGCGCACGCCCCTGACCGTCATGCGGGGCCACGCGGAGCTCATAGAGGCCGCGCTGGAGGACAGGGAGGATCTGGAAGACATCAAAGCCTCGGTGCGGGAAATTTCCGGCCAGATCGACCGCCTCACCTCCTTTGCCGGCACCATGGGGCGGCTCCGGAAGCTGGAGGATTACGAGCCCGTCGTCAAGCCCGTACCCGTCCCGGAGCTTCTGACGGAGCTTGGGGAGACGGCGCGGCTCCTCTACCCCGCCGTCACGGTGGAGGCGCCGCCGGACGCCGGCGGGCTTACGCTTTTCACCGACAGGGAGGCGCTGGCGCAGATCTACGAGAACGTCTTATCCAATGCGGCCCGCCACGCGCGGGAGAAGATCGCCGTGTCGTTCGAAATGCAGGGGGCACTGGCGGTCCTAACCGTGCGGGACGACGGGAGCGGGTTTACGGACCGCGACCTCACGAGCGCCGCCTCCGCCTACTACCGGGGCGAGGGGGCCGGGGACGGCGCCCACTTCGGATTGGGGCTCTACATCTGCTCCGTTCTCACAAAAAAGCTGGGCGGCGAGCTTAAATTGGAAAACGCCCGCGGGGGCGGGGCGAAGGTGACTATAAAAATTCAAAAAGATTTGAGAGGAATTTGAGGATCCTGTTTTAGGATCAGGGCGTCGGGAGCGTTCCCGGCGCCCATTTTTTGCGGAGGTGGCGTTATGAAGAAAATCCTCTCCCTGTGTTTCTGTCTGGCTCTCCTGCTCTCCGGCTGTCAGCACCCGCCGGGGCCGGCAGCTTCCACGGACACGTCCGGCGGGCGTGATACCGGCCTTTCAGACGCCCCCTCTCCCCCGCCGGCTGGCGGAGGATCCTCTGAGGGCGGCTTTCAAAAGGAGATGAACGTCAATCACCCCTTCCGCCTCAGCGCGGCCTGCAAGTCCGACGGCGGGTACTATCTCCAGAACGAGGGATACATCTACTACATGGAGGCCGCCACGGGGCGGATGGTCCTGCTGTGCGGCAAGCCCGAGTGTACCCACCGGGACCATACGACCTGCAACGCCTGGGCCAACACAAAATTCCTCACCTTCTACGACGGCAAGCTCTGGTACACCAACATGGACGCCATGCACGGAAGCCGGCTGACCCTCTGCGCCATGGACCCGGACGGCTCCAACCACCGGGATGTTCAGGCCCTCATGACCCCGCAGGACATGCAGGGCTGGTATGCGGCGATCTGCGCGCCGATGCTGTGGAACGGGGAGGTCTTCTTCGTGCCCCGGGACGACCGGGTCTGCAAAAACCGCATTGGCGGGGATCCGAAGGACAACGTGACGCTTTTGGAGCTGGACACCTCCCACCTGCTGGAGTGGGATTGGAACTTCTGGGCGGACGGGGACGACGCCTATGTGATGTGCCGTACTGTGGACGAGGACGGGGCCTCCGAGGCGGTGCTCTACCTTCTGGGCGACAGCGCGGAGGAGACCCGGGCGCTTTGGCGCTCCTCCCGAATCGTCCCCCGCAGCGATGAGATCGTCTCCTACGCATCCGGCAATAAATTCAGCTTCTACATCGCCGGCGGGCATCTCTATACTCTCGCCGACGGGGGCTTTTGGGACGCGGACCTTAAATCAGGCGGCGAGACAAAGCTGGCCGACGTGCCCGGCAGTCAGGCCCTTTTTACGGACAGTGAGATGTTCCTCTATTCCGCCGGGGACCGGTCCGTGACCGTTTACGGGCTGGACGGCGGCCAAAAACGCCAGATCAGTCTCTCCCCCATTTTTGCTGTCTACGACGACATCACCTCCTGCGATCCCGTCTTCGCGGACGGCGACGTTTTCTATCTTCTCTGTTACCGGGGCGGGTATCTCAGCGTCGTGTCGTCGCTCTTTCAGATCGACACCGCCTCCGGGGAGATCCGGGAGCTGCCCGATTGGCCCGCGGCGGACCGCGAGCTCCCTTCGCAGGACCAGGAGGAGATCGTCGCCGGAGCGGAATATTGATTTTCCTCAGCCTGACGGGTACAATAGAGGGCGGACGGGCAAAAATCCGCCGGCGCGCGAAGAAAATTTTGCGATCGTTAGGATTTCGTTAAAATTGTCGTGTATACTCTTGGCAGGAGGGGTGGCGCATGAGAAAAACACTGCTCATTATAGACGACGAAAAGGATATCGGCGCGATGCTCAAGCAGTATTTTGAGCTGAAGGATTATACGGTCATGCTGGCGGAAAACGGCCTTGCGGGGATCGAAAAGGCCGCGAAGCAGCCGGATCTGATCCTGCTGGACATCAACATGCCGGATGTGGACGGGATTGAGGTCTGCCGCCGTATCCGGGACGTGGTGGCGTGCCCCATCCTGTTTTTGACCGCCAGGGTCGAGGACCAGGACAAGCTGGCGGGCTTCGCGGCGGGCGGCGACGATTACATTGTGAAGCCCTTCTCCGTCAGCGAGCTGGGGGCGCGGGTGGCCGCCCATTTGCGCCGGGAGGACCGGAGCGGCCAGCGGGCGCACCGCCTTCTGCTGGACGACCGGTTTATGATCGACTACACCACCCGCCAGGTCAGCTTCCAGGGCGCGGTCATCCCCTTGACGCCGAAGGAGTATGAGATCGCGGAGCTCCTGTCCATGCACCCGGGACAGCTGTTCAGCAAGGACCGTATCTTTGACCGCATATGGAAAATGGACAGCGACGCGGACCCGAATACGGCCATGGAGCATATCAGCCGCCTGCGGGCGAAGCTGGCCGCCGCGGGCTGTAAGCCGTATATCCAGACTGTTTGGGGGGTGGGCTACAAATGGGTAAAATAAAGGCGTGGTACCGCAGTATCCCGATCTGGCTGGCGTTTATCCTCATTGCCCTGGCGGGACTTGGCGCTTCCGCTTTTCTCGCCGACCGGGTGACGGGCGCGAAATATTATGAGCTCGTCCAGCTCAAGTCAAGCACGGGCTACATAAGCGCCGGCTCCTCCGGATCGATTCAGGAATGGGAGGAGGCCTACAATGTCACCGCGCCCGCGGGCACGGTGGATGTGCAGATCTCGTCCGGCGGGAGCGTGACCCAAAATCAGTATTGGACCGAGATCGACGCCCTTCCCCAGAACATCAAGGCGGAGTACCGGTACACCATGACGGAGGCCAAGCTGGTGCCCGTTCTCATCTATATCTCAGGGCTTTTGCTGGCGTCGATGCTTTTCTGGTTCACGAAGCTGCGCAAGCCTCTGCGGATGCTGGAGGCGGCCTCGGAGCGGATTGCGGCCAATGAGCTGGACTTTTCCCTGGACTATCCGGGGCTTGACGAGATGGCCCGGCTGTGCGCCGCCTTTGAGCGGATGCGTTCGGCGCTGGACGAGAACAACCGCCGTATGCTGCGGATGATAGACGAACAGCACCAGCTCAACGACGCGTACAC
Source organism: uncultured Oscillospiraceae bacterium (assembly GCA_947631845.1). Lineage (GTDB taxonomy): Bacteria > Bacillota > Clostridia > Oscillospirales > Oscillospiraceae > RUG626. The sequence continues at coordinate 51,345 of CANRMY010000002.1, forward strand.
CCACGATCTGCGCACCCCCATCGCCGTTTTGAAGGGCTATACGGATACGCTCACAGAGTACCTCCCCACCGGCCGTCTCCCCCGGGAGCGGGTGCTGGAGACCGTCCACACCATGTCCGCCCATGTGGAGCGGCTGGAGCAGTTTGTCAACAGCATGAACACGGCGCAAAAGCTGGCGGACCTCACCATCCGGCGGGAGTCCGTACCGGCCGGGGATTTCGTCAAAAGCCTGCGGGAAACAACGGCGCTTTTGTGCGAAAAGCAGGAACTTTCCTGCCATGTTACCTCCGACATAGAGGCCGGCACGTTGAACATCGACCCCGGGGCGGTGACGCAGGTCTATGAAAACCTGCTGGGCAACGCCCTCCGGTTCGCCAAAACGCAGATCGATGTCCGGCTTGAAAGCGACGGGGAAGCGTTGACCCTCCGCGTCGCCGACGACGGGCGCGGCTTTAAGGACAAGGAGCTGGTCTCCGCCGCAAAGCCCTATTTCAGCGGCGAGCAGGCGGAGAAGACATACCATTTCGGCTTAGGGCTATATATTTGCCAGACGATCTGTGAAAAGCACGGCGGCGGCCTGGAGCTTGCCAACGCCGAGGACGGCGGCGCCGTTGTCACGGCTCGATTTTCCCTGTGAGCGCGGCTTTTTTCAAATCGTTAGGTTTTCGTTAAAACCGGCATGTAAAATGATCGTGCGGATGGAAAAACCGTCCGCGCGATCATTTCTTTTAGGGGGATTTTCTGTATGCCCAAACGACTTCTTGCCGCTGTTCTGGCGGCACTATTGACCCTCTCCCTCGCCGGGTGCCAAAAAGGCGGGATCATCGAGTCCGATGAGGAATTTCAGAAGAATATGCACCAGTCCAACACAAATGAACTGGAAGACATCTGTGAGACGCAGGACGGGTTCTACTTTGTCCTCCATGAGCGCACGGGGTCGCACCTGTACTTTATGGACAGGGACGGGGGCGCGGCCACGATCCTCTGCGCCAAGCCCGACTGCGGCCACTCCGATGAGACCTGCAACGCCGACATCGGCGCGTGGCAGCTCTGGACCGCCGGGGGGAGGCTCTACTACACCTATTTCGACTACGAGGAGAAAAACGGCCAGGTCGTGACCCGCGGGCTCCGGCTGCACTCCGCCTCCACCGACGGCACGAGAAGAAAGGTGGTGCAGGAGCTGGAATTCCAGCCCGGAGGGGACACCTCCCCCTGGCAGCCTCAGCCCATTTTGCACCGGGGCGTGGTCTATTTCCCCTACAGCGGCGTGCTCTACGCCGTGCCCCTGGGCGGGGACATCCACAAGGACGCCACGGCCATTTGGGGCGAGGAAAATGAGGCGGGGACCGTAGAAATCGGGGGCGTCACCGTGGAAAACACGGAATATCTGGGCTTTACCCTCTGGGCGGACGGGGACTTTGTCTATTTCATGGTGGACCTGGACCAGCCCGACGGGTCGCGCAAGGACACGCTCCTCGCCTACGACACCCGGGACAAGAGCGTCAGGGAGGTCTGGAGGACACCCGACGCCGACGAGGTGGGGGAGTGGATGACCACCGGCGTCTCGGTGAGCCAGTGGTATGTGATAGACGGTAAAATCTACTTCTACCTCTCCGGTGGGGACTTCTGGCGCTCGGATCTCACCACAGGCGAGACGGTGAAGCTGGCCGATACCCACGAAAAAGCCGCCTACGGCAGCGCGATCTTCTCCGATGACTATCTCTGCGTCCTCAACGACGTCCCGGAGGACCCCTGCGGCACCTCCTACTCCTTTGTGGGCGGCAACGACTACGTCGGCGGGGACACCATCTTCGTCTACGGGCTGGACGGGAGCTTCAAAAAGGAGCTGTCCTTAAAGGCGCTCTACGACGAATTCGACACCCTCACCCACTGCGCTCTGGCCTTCTGCTCCGGTGACAGCGTCTATCTCGTGGCCGACGCCGGCACCATGAGCTGGTCGGGCGGCGTCGGCTCAAAAAATTCAAATGATATCCTCTTCCGCGTCAGCATCGCCACCGGCGAGATCACTCAAATCTACAACTGGGAGTAAGGAGGAAAATACCATGAAAACAACGAAAAGGCTTTTTGCCGCATTTCTCGCGGCGGCGCTGTCCCTGTCCGTGACCGCCTGCCAGCGCGCCGGGAAGCTGGACATCCCCGACGTCCAGGACGGCAGCGGGGACTTTCAGAAAAATATGCATCAGTCCGTCTCGCCGAAGCTCCAATTTGCTTGTGAAACAGAGAATGGAATATATTTTCAAGTCAAATCTTTTGCTTACTACATAGAAAAGGCGACAAAGAACGCGACGATTCTTTGCGGGAAGCCTGACTGCCCACATGAAGACAAGACCTGCAACGCCAGATTTTATTGCCAGAGCCTCTGGGCTTTTGACAACAAGCTGTACTTCTCCAACGACAGCTACATTGAGGAGAACGGCTCCGCTGTGAATTACGGTAATCGAATTTACCGTGTTGATTTGGACGGCACAAACCGTAAGGCGGTCCAAAATCTGGAGTTTGCTCCCGGCGGCGATATTTCCAACGACCCAACCGAGCCTATATTGCACAGGGGCATCACATATTTTACATACAGCGGAATCCTCTACGCCCTCCCCTTGGGCGGCGACATTGAGGACGCGGAGGAAATCTGGGGTGAAAAAATCGAGGATGACGGAAGTCACATCGTCGATCCAAATGAGATGACCTACACGCTATGGGCAGATGAGGACACGATTTACTTCATGGTGAATTTAATGCAGTCGAATGGGACAATGAAGGACACTTTGTTCGCCTACGACACGGCCACCAAGGATGTTGCCCAAGTATGGCAGACACCGGACGGGTCCGAGGTAGGCCAGTGGGAGACCGCTGGTGTATCCGTCAGCCAGTGGTACGTCATGGGCGGGAGCATCTACTTTTACCTCTCTGGCGGGGGCTTTTGGAAAACCGACCTTACGAGCCATGAGACAGTGAAATTAGCGGACCCCCAGGAGAAAACGCAATACGGCACCGCAATTTTCTCCGACGAGCACCTGTGCATTTTGAACGACACCCCTCAGACCCTTGGCTGGGACAACAATATTGATTTCACCGGCTACACAGGCGGAGATACCCTCTATATCTACGGCCTGGACGGAGAATTTCAAAAGGAGCTGTCCCTGAAATCCCTGTACGAGGAAATAAATGGTGTGAACCACATTCAGTTGTCCTTTTTCTCTGGCGACGACATCTATTTTATTGTGGATGCCACCACAATGACCGGTGAAGCGGGCGTTGGATTTGCCCATCACAGCAGCCTGATTCTCTGCTGCGTAAACATCGGGTCCGGCGAGATTACACAGATTTACAACTGGTAATGAGGTGCGGGAAATGAAACTTGAACTCATCAATCTCACAAAGCAATATGGCAATTTCACCGCGCTCGACCATGTGAACATCACCTTTACCGAGGGCATTTACGGCATCCTCGGCGCAAACGGCGCGGGGAAGTCCACCATGATGAACCTCTTGACCGACAACATCCCCCGGACGGAGGGGCAAATCCTCTTTGACGGGACGGATATTTTGAAGCTGGGCCGCGACTTCCGGCGCGTCCTGGGCTATATGCCCCAACAACAAGGCTACTACGAACACATGACGGCGCAGACATTTCTCTCCTATATGGCCGACCTGAAAGCTATTCCGAAAAAGCAGGCCAGAGCGGAAATTGAAAAGCTGCTGGAAATCACAAATCTGTCCGACGTGCGCCACAAGAAGCTGGGCGGCTACTCCGGCGGCATGAAACAGCGGGTCCTGCTGGCGCAGGCCCTTCTGGGCGACCCCAAGGTGGTCATCCTCGACGAGCCCACGGCGGGGCTGGACCCCAAGGAGCGCATCCGTATTCGAAACTTCATCGCCGACCTCTCCCGGGAGCGGATCATCCTCCTGGCGACCCACATCGTCAGCGACATCGAGTCCATCTCCGACCAGATTTTAATGATGAAAAAAGGCCGTGTGGTGGGCATGGACCGGCCGGACCGGCTCATCGAGAACGTGGCCCAGGAGGTGCGGGAGAGCGTGGTGCCGGGGCATTTCAGCCTGGAGGACGTGTACCTCTACTATTTGGGTGAATGATATGAGAGAGCTTGGACGTATTTTCTCCCGGCGGCGGCTGACGCTGGGCCTGGTTCTGATTTTGATGCTCAACGGCTTCCTCTTTGTCCGCGAACAGCGGGAAAACGACTATGGGCTTGACTTGGAACTCCCCAGCAGCGGCTTCATCTTCGTTGACGGTACATTTATGACGACCCAGGAGCCGGTGGACGCGTGGGCGGCGTACCGGCGGTACTCGGAATGGCTCGACCGGGCGCGGAAGCTGCCCCTTGCCGACGCCGTTACGATGTTGACCGATGAAAAGGCGGCGCTTTCCGCGAAGATCACCGGCGACACCGACACAGAGAATGACCAGCTGGATTATGTGGCGGTCAATAATCTGTTGGCGCAGACCGATTACCTGACCGGCTACGGCGGGTGGCTGGAGAACATCCAGAAAAACAAGGAAAACCTCCTGACCTTCTCCATCTTTAACGACCCCGACAGCTTCTCCGGACGGAACATCCTCAAAACGGCGGATGAATTTGAAAAGCTCCAGGGCGTGGAGCTGACCCTGGGGACGGACGGCGCGGTGGATTCGTTCATGTCCTTTCGGCTCACGGATTACTTTCTGCTGTTGGTGCTTCTCCTCGTGGCCTTGTCCTTCTTGGAGGAGCGCAAGGCGGGATTGTGGAGCGTCGTTCACGCCGCGCCAAACGGGCGATTCAAGCTGGCAATTCGCCGGACACTGATCCTGTTCGGCGCATCGGTGGCCGGGGTGCTGCTGCTCTATGGCACAGACCTTGCGCTGGGCTTCTCCCTTTACGGCGGTTTTGGAGATTTGGACCGCGCTGTGCAATCCGTGGAGACGCTGGGGAGACTGCCCATGCTGACAACGGTGGGCGGATTTCTCGTCCGCTTCTTCCTCCTTCGCATCGCCGCCGCCTTTTTGGTGAGCCTCCTTCTCTGGCTCATGCTGACGGCCATCAACAACGTGAAATACACCATCATCGTGGCGGCGGGGGCGCTGGCCGTGGAGTACAGCCTTTACACCTTTTTGCCGGTGCAGAGCGCCTTCAACATCCTTAAATACTTCAACCTCTTTACATACATCAGCCTGTCCGACCTCTACACGAACTACCTGAATATCGACATCTTCAGCTATCCGCTGGGGATACGGAGCATCTCACAGCTGGCCTTGATCCCGCTGTGCTTACTCTTGACGGCGATATGTGTGTATGTTCATTGTCACAAAAAGCCCGCCGCGGGGCGGGACCTCTTGGGCCGTGTGGCGTACAAGCTCAACAGCGTCACGGACAAGTTTTTACGTCGCCTGCATCTCATGGGCATGGAGCTTCACAAAACGCTGTGGATCCAAAAGGGCATCGTGATCGTTGTCCTGCTGATTTATGTAGTTTTCGGCCTGTCCTACACCGTCTCCATCCCCGTCATGTCCTCCGCGGAACAGGCGGCGCGCCAATACACCACCCAGTTTGCCGGGGAGATCACCGACGGCACCTTTGCCCGGATGGACGCGGAACAGAAGCTTTTGGACAACGACCTTGCCGCCTACGAGGACGCCAAGGCCGCCTATGACGCCGGCCTTTTCGAGTACCCGGAGCTGGACAAGTACGCCCGGGAGGCGGCCGCGGCGCAGACAAAGAGCGAGGGGCTTTCCAAAGTTCGCTCCCGCGCCGAAGAATTGCGTGACAAGGGCGCGGCGGAGGGCTTCACCCCGTGGCTGATCGACGAGACGCCCTTTGAGAGTGTGTACGGCAGCCGAGCGCAGAGCAATCAGCAACAGGCCGCGCTGGTGGCTGTTCTGGCTTTGACGCTGCTTCTTGCCGGAAGTATGGTCTACGAGCGGCAATCCGGCATGACATATCTCCTGAAATCCACGGCACGGGGCCGGGGTGCGCTGATTCTCCGAAAGCTCCTGCTGGCGGCGGGAATGACTACCCTTGTCTGGACTGTGGTCTATGGCATGGAGGTCTACGCCTTGCTGTCCAGCTTCGATATACCCGCATGGAGCGCCTCGGCAAAGAATCTCTCCATGCTGACAGCATTTCCGCTGAACTGCTCCATTACCGGCGCGCTGGTGCTGTTATACGTTTTCCGCTGGCTCATGCTTTTCTGCGGGGCGGTCATTGTGCTTCTTATTTCCAGCCGCATGAAACGTATGGAGGTAGCCTACATTGCCGCCAGCGCCGTGACGCTGATCCCGTCCGTCCTCTACGTCTACATGGGCATCGGCGCGCTGCGCCCCCTGTCCCTCACCCTGCCCGTGGCGGCCATGCCCCTCATCCTCAGCGCCGGCGGCGCCTTGACAGACGCGGGCCTTGCCTTGGCCGCGCTCCTTGCGACAGCCGCCGTATCCACAGCCTGCGTTTCCGTTCAGGCGAGAGGTAAAAGCTGATCCCTTTTGTAAAAGCGAAAAAGGCGGGACGGATCAGGCGGGTATGATCGGCAGGTTGTCAAGGCACGGCGGCAGGTGCATCATATAGTGGTTCGTCATTGGCGTTTCCAGCATGCCGGCGCGGGTAAGCCTGCCCCAGAATACAAGGAGCCACACAGAGCGCAGATCGGAGGTGACGCCGCCCGCCTCATATATCCTCATGACCCACTCCTCAGGGACCATCTCGAAAAGCTCCTCGTCTTTCAGCCCCGCAAGGATCCTCCTGGTATTCATCCCCACTTCGATCATATAGTCACAAAGCGCTTCCGGCCGGATGGCTTTTCCGAAGGAGCTTCAACGCCAGGCCCTTCACCTTTTCGGGGTCCCTGGCGTTCAGCGCCTCGTGGAAAGCGCGATTGGCCGCGCGGTAATCATCATAGAGCATCTGCTTCAACATGGTGTCTCCTCCTCAAATTCCCGGCTTTCGCCCATTTGATATTTAGCAGTATACCACCCAAATCCGAAAATGTAAAACAGCCTCCGATTTTTGTCGGAGGCTGTTGACATAAAGTGAAGCGGGTCGTATAATACCTTTTGGGAAGCCGTGGGTACGCGGCCGGAAACAAACGGTGCGGTCTGGTCCTCCTTGAAGAAAGGAGGAATGTGAAGATGTTCAAAAGCATCCTCCCATTGTCTATTACGTTTCATTGGCGCGGACTAAGGTTAACGCTGAGGATAACGAAAGACAAGGCCGCCACTGGGAAAGAGTGACGGTCTGTCTTTTGCTATGATAGAAATATCGTAGCCTGAGACCCCCATGCACTTAGGACCAGGCCGCTGGTTGAAGGCCGTTGCTCACGGCGACCCACTTCTATTGTTATTATACCCGCTCGCCGCTTGTATGTCAAGCGGTTTTTATTTTTCCACCCGTTTCTTATATCCCGCCACGGAGAGGGGGATAGTGGCCGCGCACAGGGCGGCGGCCAGAAGGGGATAGACGGGGGTGGGGATGCGGGAGGTGACCTTCAGGAGCGTGTAAAAGCCGTCCCCGCCGCCCATGGACGCGCCCACGGCGCCGCCGATGATCCCGGCGAACAGGATGGTCATGATCCGCCCCTTGGCGTAGCCGAAGCGGAAATTCACGGGGAGCATCAGGGCGAGCCCCACGCCGGCGATAGCGGCGTACAGGCACATGGTATCAAAAAAGCCCTTTTGCAGCTCATAGGCGCCTGTCACCGCCCAGAGGCCCTGGAGCATCACCGACACCACCAGCGCCGCGGCGATGCCCAGCCAGCCCATCACGTATTTCACCGTCACCAGCTGCCGCCGGGAATAGGGGAGCATCAGGGCCAGGGCCTCCCACTGGGTCTGCTCGTCCACGCTCATCAGCGACACGGAGGTGAGCATCATGGCGTAGAGAAAGGTGAAGGGCACCAAAAGCCCGCCGGGGATGGCGCTGAAGATCACCATCACCAGGAAAAGCGCCCTGAATTGGGTGAGCATCAGATAAATATCCTTTCGAAGAAGTGCTTTCATTCCTTATCCCCCCTGGCAAAAAATACGATGATGTCCTCCAGCGTGGGCTTCTCCAGGGCGACGCCGGCGGGAGCCAGCCGCCGGTCCACCAGGGCCTCCACGCCGTATTTTCCCCGGCGTTCGCCCTTGACGGCGGCTTTCGGAAGGGCCTCCAGCTCCGCCTCGGTAATGCGGGCCATGGCGTAATCCTCCAGCAGCCGGTCCTTCTCCTCGAAGAGGAGCAGCTTCCCCTTGTGCAGAAAGGCTATGTAGTCGCACAGCTTCTCCAGATCGCTGACGATGTGGGAGCTGATCAGCACCGACCGGTCCTCCCGGCGGGTAAAGTCCTCCAGGATGTCCAGGATCTCGTCCCGCACCATGGGATCCAGCCCCCCGGTGGGCTCGTCCAGCACCAGGAGCCGGGCGTCGTGGCTGAGGGCGCAGGCCAGGGCCAGCTTCATACGCATGCCCCTGGAGAAGTCCTTGATCCGCTTCTTCTCCGGCAGATCCAGGCGCTTGAGATACCCGTCGTAAACGGCCTGATCCCACCGGGAGTAGGTGCCGGCCATGATCCGGCCCAGCTGTTTGGCGTTCAGGGACGTGGGGAAGTGGGCCTCGTCCAGCACCACGCCGATGCTGTCCTTGGTCTTTGTGAAGTCCGGGGCCGTCACGTCGGCGTCCAGCACCCGGAGCTGCCCGGAATTGGCCCCGGACGCCCCCATGAGAAGGCGGATGAGGGTGGATTTGCCGGCGCCGTTCTCCCCCACCAGCCCCAGGATGCACCCCTCCGGCAGGGTGAAATGAATGTTACTGAGCGTAAAGCCGGGATAGCTTTTGCTCACATCGCGAACCTCTATGGCGTTCATATGTCCTCCTCGCTGAGTGTTTTCAGCATTTTTGTAAGCTCCTCCGGGGTCACGCCGCAGGAGCGGCCCAGCTCCAGGGCCCGGCGCAGATGCTCCTCGATCTCCGAAAGCCGCCGCTCCCGCAGCAGGGAGGCGCTGGCGCCGGACACAAAGGAGCCCTTGCCGGGGACGGTCTCGATGTACCCCTCCCGCTCCAGCTCCTCAAAGGCGCGCTTGGTGGTGATGACCGAGATCCGCAGATCCTTGGCAAGCCCCCGTATGGACGGCAGGGCGTCCCCCGGACTGAGCTCCCCGGAGATGACGGCCCCCCGTATGGCCTCGCCCACCTGCTGATAGATGGGCCGCGGGTCGGAATTGGATATGATGATGTTCATGGGTTTCCCTCACAGTCAACTGTATATATACAGTATACACAGTATATGCGGATTGTCAAGAGGAAAAATCAAAAAAATATGAAAAACCCGCGCGGGGCGCTTCGACTGTAACCGGCGGGACGCTTGACCTTTTGAGGGGCAGGCTGTATAATTGAGGCACGATTTCTTTCAAGGAGGCTGACAGATGCTTGAAAACAACCTGAAATTCAAGGATATGCCCTACAAGCGGCCGGCGCTGGAGGAGATGAAGGCCCTCTACGCGGCCCTTATCGCCCGCCTGCGGGAGGCGAAGACCTACGAGGAGGCCAGGGAGGTGTTCCTGGACGTTGAACGGGAGGACGGGCGCATTGACGCGCAGTCGGTCCTGGCCATGATCCGCCACGACATCGACACCCGTGACCAGTTCTACGACGAAGAGGTGAGCTTCTGGGACGCCGCCGGCCCGGAGCTGAGCGCGTTGGGGCAGGAGTGGAACAAGGCCATGCTGGAGAGCCCCTTCCGGCCTCAATTCGAGGCGGAGTACGGCGGGCTCATGTTCCTGAATACAGAGATCTCCCTGCGCACCTTCGACCCCAAAAACATCCCCCTGATGCAGAAGGAGAACCAGCTGACCACGGCCTATTCCAAGCTCCTGGCCTCGGCGCGGATCGAGTTCGAGGGCAAGACCTACACCCACTCCCAGATGACGCCCTTCAAGACCGACCCGGACGACAAGCGCCGCCTGGCCGCTTGGAAGGCCCAGGGGCAGTGGTTCAAGGACAACCAGGCGGAGCTGGACCGCATCTATGACGAGCTGGTGAAACTCCGGGACCAGATGGGCCGGAATCTGGGCTGCAAAAACTACATCCCCCTGGGCTACGACCGGATGGGCCGCAACTGCTACGGCCAGGAGGACGTGGAGCGGTTCCGGGCCGCCGTTCAAAAATATCTCGTCCCCGTGGCGGACGCCATCTACCGCCGTCAGGCGGAGCGCCTGGGCGTCTCCTACCCCCTGAGCTTCGCCGACGAGGCCCTGTCCTTCCGCTCCGGCAACCCCAAGCCGAAGGGCACGGCGGAGGACATCTTGGCGGCGGGCCGAAAATTTTACGCCGAGCTGTCCCCGGAGACAAAGGAATTTTTCGATACCATGCTGGACCGGGAGCTGATGGACGTGCTCAGCACCGAGGGCAAGGCCGGCGGCGGCTATTGCACGGGCCTGGGGGAGTATAAGGTGCCCTTCATCTTCGCCAACTTCAACGGCACCATCGGCGACGTGACCGTGGTCACCCACGAGGCCGGCCACGCCTTCGCCTACTGGATGAACCGGGACCGGGTGCCGTCAAGCTATGCCTGGCCGGGGATGGAGGCCTGCGAGGTCCACTCCATGTCCATGGAGTTCATGGCCTGGCCCTGGGCGGAGGACTTCTTCGGGGAGGACGCCCGGAAGTTCCGCTACAGCCACCTGGCGGAGGCCATCACCTTCATCCCCTACGGCACCCTGGTGGACCACTTCCAGCACGAGGTCTACGAGCACCCGGAGATGACCCCGGCGGAGCGCCACGCCACCTGGAAGCGGCTCCTGGGCGTCTATCAGCCCTGGCTGAGCCTGGACGGGGATATCCCCTTCTACGCCGACGGCGAGGGCTGGCAGCGGCAGAGCCACATCTATGAAAGCCCCTTCTACTACATCGACTACTGCCTGGCCCAGACCGTGTCCCTGGAATTCTGGGCCCTGCTCCAGGAGGATCCGAAAAACGCCTGGGCACGCTACATGGCCTACACCCGCCAGGGCGGCAGCCGGGTCTTCACCGAACTTCTCGAAAACGCCGGCCTGGAGAGCCCCTTCGACGAGGCCACTCTGCGTGGCGTGTGTGAGAAGGCGGCGAGCTGGCTGGAGGCTTACGACCTGACGGGGATCGAATAAAGCGAATAGGAGTATAAAAGCGGGAGCCCGTTTCAGGCTCCCGCTTTTTTGTGCTTTTGGTCAAAATTTTATGTCGTATATACTTGACACATGTTCAAATATATGCTACTATGTATGCGGAGGTGGTTCCTATAGGCAGAAATGTAAAAATCAAAGTGGCAAGGGCCGAATTGGACATGACGCAAAAGGCGCTGGCGGAGGCCGTGGGCATTTCCCGGCAGACAATGAACGCCATAGAGCAGGGGGATTATAATCCCACGATCAAATTATGCCGCGCCATTTGCCGGGTGCTGGGAAAATCGCTCGATGAGCTGTTTGGCGAGGAGGAAAGCTGACATGAAAAACAAAAAATCAAAAAATATGCTCGATGAAATGCAGGACAGGAAATTGCTGAAAATTGAGGAATTTGGCTTTTGGCTGGTGTTCTGGGTCCTGTTTGCCGTCATTCTTCTGCAGGCATTGATGGGGGCAACGCTGAAGGAGCTGATGGGCGAGATCGTTGCTTTAATGGCCGCAAGCGTCTATATCGCGTTTTCCAGCCTGAAAAACGGCCTGTGGGGACGAAGCTATACACCAACGCTTAAAGCGGACGTTATCGCAAGCGTCCTTGCGTCCGTTATCTTTGGGATTCTCAACGCCGTCAGAGCCTTTGTTATCCTGAAAAATCCGGTCGAGCTTGGCGCCGTTGTTCAAATTGCCGCCCTATGCGTTGGCGTGTTTATCCTTTGCTTCGCGCTCATGGAGGTTTTTCGTTTAATATACAAAAAAAGGCGAAGAAAATTGGACGATATTGAAGAAGAGGAAGAGAGGTAACCAGACCGTCGAAAAAGCGGGAGTCCGAAACCGGACTCCCGCTTTTTCGACAGTGTAAAACCGCCCCCGATTTTTGTCGGAGGCTGTTGACATAAAGTGAAGCGGGTCGTTTAATACCTTTTGGGAAGCCGTGGGTACGCGGCCGGAAACAAACGGTGCGGTCTGGTCCTCCTTGAAGGAAGGAGGGATGTGAAGATGTTAAGAAGCATTCTTCCATTGTCTATTACGTTTCATTGGCGTGGATATAGATTTACGCTGAGGATAACGAAAGACAAGGCCGCCACTGGTCAAGAGTGACGGTCTGTCTTTTGCTATGACTTTTAAGTTGTAGCAGCAGTCAACCCAACAACTTAAGGACCAGGCCGCTCGTTGATGGTCAACACCTACGGCGACCCACTTCTATTGTTATTATACCCGCTCGCCGCTTGTATGTCAAGCTGTTTATTTATTCCTCCCCGTACCTGGTCAGCAGATAGTCCGCGCGCTCCACCGCCTCCCGGGAAAGCTCGCGGCCCCAGTGGACGGAGCTGTTGTAGTTGCCCTCGGCCACGATGACGGAGCTCTCGCGCACCTCCAGGACGATCACGGAGTGGGTGTCCCCGTTCACGCGCAGGATGTCCCCCACGCGCACGTCCTCGAATCTCACGGGCCGCACCCTCCTGGCCGGCGCCTCCCCAAAGGCCGCGTCGCTGAGCAGGAACGCGAAGCCCGCGCAGCCGTAGCCCACGCTGAAGATACCGCCCCGCCAGGCGTAGGAATTTTCGTTCGTCCAGGGCGTCCCCTCCGGGTATCCGGCCCTCATGGCGATGATGGCCTCATAGGCGGCCCTCTGCTGTGCCTCCGTGTCCGGCGCGGGGGCCGGGCTCTCTCCCCCAAGCTCCACGCCGCTCATGCGCGTCAGCACCGCGGCGGCCTCAGCCCGGTTCATGCTCTCCGCTCCCCGGAACGTCCCCCAGTCGTCGCAGCCCTCCATGATGCCCATGGCGTACACCGCCCGGATGGCCTCCCGCTCCTCGCCGCCGTACCTGTCCAGATCCGGCACGTCCACGGCCAACAGCTCCCGCTCCTCCGGCATCCGCGCGCCGGCGGCCCGCAGGGCGTTCCGTATGGTCACGGCCAGGGCCGCCCTGGTCATGTTCGTGTCCCCGTCGGCCCCCAGATCCAGGGCCGTGCCGTCAAAGATCCCTTTTTTGGCGCAGGTCTCCACGTACGGCTCGTACCAGACCCGGCCGCTCCCCCGCTCCGGCAGCTCCGCCGGGAACAGCAGGCGCAGGGTCATGGCGGCAAATTCGCCGTAGGTGACCTTCTTCTCCGGCTGAAAGAGGCCGTCGCCGCAGCCCTCCACCCAGCCGTTCTCCGCCGCCGCGTCTATGTATCCGGCGGCCCAGTGCCCCGCCGGCACGTCCCGGAACCGGGCGGCCAGGGCCGTCACGGAGACGGACAGCGCCACAGCGGCGGCAATCAAACATGAAAGTAATCTTTTTTTCATAAACAGTCCCTCCCTCTGTACACAAGTTTAGTACAAAAGGAGGGATTTTTCAAGCTTAAAATTGTGGAAGCCGTTCCGTCAAACGAATATTTTTTAAATGTCTACTGATGATTGGTCTTAATCGGATATTTGATCAGATCCCGCTGGCGCCGTAGTTTGCCAGCACCCGGGCGGAGGGGTCGTCCACGGCGCAGTTGGGCCAGGCGCGGTTGGGCATCCAGAAGTCCGCGATCATCTCCGCCTGACCGGGGTAATACTTTTCAAAAATCTCCCGGTACAGCAGGCTCTCCTTGGTGAAGGGCGTGCAATAGGCGTATTGTTTCCGCTTTTCCTCAAATGCCCCGTCGGTGTACAGGGACGCGGCGTACTCCTTCAGGTCGTCCACCATGGAGTGGCCCACGGCGTCGGAGAAGGCCGCCTTTTGCCGCCAGAGGATCTGTCCGGGCAGGATCTCGTCGGCCTCGAAGGCGTGGCGCAGCAGGTACTTGCCCATGTTGTACCGGTTCATCTTCAGCTCCGGGTCGATGCTCATCACGTACCGCACGAAGTCCAGATCCCCGAAGGGCACCCGCGCCTCCAGGGAGTTGACGCTGATGCACCGGTCGGCCCGGAGCACGTCGTACATGTGCAACTCCCGCACCCGCTTCTGGCTCTCCAGCTGGAATTCCGCCGCGTTGGGGGCGAAGTCCGTGTATTTATAGCCAAAAAGCTCGTCGGAGATCTCCCCGGTGAGCAAAACGCGGATGTCCGTGGTCTCGTGGATGGCCTTGCACACCAGGTACATGCCCATGCTGGCCCGGACGGTGGTGATGTCCCAGGTGCCCAGGGCCTTTATCACATCCTCCAGATTGGCGATGACTTCGTCCCTGGTCATAAAAACCTCGGTGTGGTCCGCACCGATGTAGTCCGCCACCATGCGGGCGTACTTCAGGTCGATGGCGTCCTTGTCCATGCCGATGGCGAAGGTGCGGATCTTCCGGCCCAGGATCCTGGCGGCGATGGCGCACACCAGGGAGGAGTCCAGCCCGCCGGACAGCAAAAAGCCCAGGGGCGCGTCCGCGTCCAGCCGCTTCTCCACGGCGGCGATGAGCCGTCCCCGGATGCCGGCGCAGACCCGGTAGGTAGAGCCGGAGATGTACTCCCCCTCCACCCGCGTCACATCCGCGTAGCGGACGAATTTCCCGCCCACCCAGTAGTGTCCCGGCGGGAAGGGCAGGATCTTCTTGCAAAAGGCCGTCAGGTTCTTGGGCTCGCTGGCGAAGACCGTGGAGCCGTCCTCCAGGACCCCGTAATATAGCGGCCTGATGCCGATGGGATCCCGGGCGGCCACCAGCCCCAGCTTTGAATCATAGATGATCATGGCAAACTCCGCGTCCAGCCGCGCGAACATGCCCAGGCCCAGCTCCCTGTAGAGGGGCAGGATGATCTCGCAGTCGGACTCGGATTTAAATTCATACTTTTTGGCGATCCGCCGCCGCACCGGGCGGAAGCCGTAGAGCTCCCCGTTGCACACCACCATATTCCCGTCCAGGGCGAAGGGCTGCATCCCCTCAGGCGTCAGGCCCATGATGGCCAGCCTGTGAAAGCCCAGCCAGCCCTCCCCCGCCTCCACGAACCGCGACATGTCCGGGCCCCGGGATACCGTCTCCTCAAAGCCCTTTTGCGCCAGCTCCAGGGGGATGGAGCGCTTTGTAAAGCCGATGATCGAGCACATGTTTTGACCCTCCCAAACAAAAAGACGCGGAGCCCCCCTCACCGGAGGACAAATCCGCGCCATTGTGGATTTCGTTCTTTATCGAAATGCATTCTACAACACGTTTGCCCCCTTTGTCAAGGTATTTTTGCAGGATTTGGCGCGCAAAATTGCATTTTGGAGTTTCGTACAAACAAAGCCCGGATTTTAGCGGGTTTTTGGGCTTTAAACAGCGTTGACAGCGGCCCGGTTTGCGCTTATAATCTTTTTAAAATGGAGAAAAAGGGGCTGTTCAGATGGTCAAAGTCAACACGAACTTCCAAAAACTCCCCGGCGGGTATCTCTTCCCGGAGATCGGCCGCCGGACCCGGGCCTTTCAGGCCACGAATCCCCCTCTGCCCCTGATCCGCATGGGCATCGGCGACGTGACCCGTCCCCTGGCCCCGGCGGTGGTGGAGGCCATGGAGAAGGCAAGCCATGAGATGGGCGCCCAGGACACCTTCCGGGGCTACTGCGAGGAGACCTGCGGGGCCTACGACTTCCTCCGGTTCGCCATCCAGCGTGCCTACAAGCGGCAGGGCGTGGACATCGCCGACGACGAGATCTTTGTCTCCGACGGCGCAAAGTCCGACTGCGGCAACATCGGCGACATCTTCTCGGTGGACAACGTGGTGGCGGTCTGCGACCCGGTGTACCCGGTCTATGTGGACACCAACGCCATGGCCGGCCGGGCCGGCGACTATGACGGCGAGAAGTGGACGAACCTGGTCTATCTGCCCTGCACGGCGGAAAACGGCTTCTTCCCCGCCCTGCCCGCGCGCGTCCCCGATATCATCTACATCTGCTCCCCCAACAACCCCACCGGCACGGCGGCCAGCTGCGAGCAGCTGAAGACCTGGGTGGACTACGCCAATGAGCACGGCAGCGTGATCCTCTTCGACTCCGCCTACGAGGCGTTCATCACCGAGCCCGGCATCCCCCACAGCATCTTTGAGGTGGAGGGGGCCAAGACCTGCGCCATCGAGTTCCGCTCCTTCTCCAAGTCCTCCGGCTTCACCGGCAACCGCTGCGCCTACACGGTTGTGCCCAAGGCCCTGATCCGGGGCGGCGTGAGCCTCCGGGACATGTGGAACCGGCGCATGGGGACGAAATTCAACGGCGTGGCCTACGTCATCCAGCGGGCCGCCGAGGCGGCGCTGTCCGACGAGGGCTGGGAGCAGTCCATGGAGAACGTGCGCTACTACCTCAACAACGCCAAGATCATCCGGGAGGCGCTGAGCGGGGCGGGCTTGCCCGTCTACGGCGGCGTCAACGCCCCTTACATCTGGTGCGGCACACCGGACGGCATGGGGAGCTGGGAATTTTTCGACAAGCTCCTGAAGGAGGCGTGCATCGTCACCACCCCCGGCGCGGGCTTCGGCCCCTCCGGCGAGGGATACGTCCGCCTGACCGCCTTCGGCACCTGTGAGAACACCTGCGAGGCCATGGAGCGGATACGGAAGCTGCTGAAATAACCCCACAAACGGGGCCCCCAGCGGGCCGCCCAGGTGTGCGGCCCGTACGGACCCCGGCGGCAAAACGGGCCGCCGGGAAAATCCACGAAGGACGCCGTAGGGGCCGCACACCGGGCGGCCCGCGGGACAAGCTATAAATGGGGCCCCCGGCGAACGTCACGATAATCGTTTCAATATATGAACGGCCCGCAAAGGACGCCGTAGGGGCCGCACACCGGGCGGCCCGCCGGATAACTGCGATATACGGAGGTATTATGGGAAAAACTTACTTGATCCTGGAAAACGGGAAAAAATACGAGGGGGAAGCCTTCGGGAAGGCCGGCGAGAGCGTGGGGGAGCTTGTGTTCACCACGGGCATGACCGGTTGTGTGGAAAGTCTTACGGATCCCAGCTATTTCGGACAGCTGGTCGTTTTCACGTTCCCGATGTTCTGTAATTACGGTGTTGCCGACGCGGACATGGAAAGCTCGTCCATCCATGTCCGCGGAGCTATAGTCAGGGAGGTTTGCCGGGAGCCCAGCAACTTCCGGTGCGAGGAGGACATCCAGCACTTCATGGAGCGCATGGGCATCGTGGGCATCTCCGGCGTGGACACCCGGGAGCTGACCCAGCTTCTGCGGGACGGCGGCGTTATGAACGCCGTCATCACCCCGAACCCGGACTACGACTGGCGGAGCCTGAAGGCCTTCCGGGTGGAGGGCTCGGTGGAGGCCACCTCTACAAAAGAGCCGGAGATCCTGACGCCCGACGGCCCCGTGTCCCGCACCGTGGTGCTGATGGACTACGGCGCCAAGGGGAGCATCACCGAGAACCTTTTGAAGCGCAACTGCAAGGTGGTCATCCTCCCCTACAACGCCACGGCGGAGGAGATTTTGCGCTATGACCCCGACGGGGTCATGCTCTCCAACGGTCCCGGCGACCCCACGGACAACGTGGGGTGCATCGAGGTCATCCGGGAGCTCTTCGGCAAAAAGCCCCTCTTCGGCATCTGCCTGGGCCACCAGATGATGGCGCTGGCCGCCGGCGGGAGCACCGAAAAGCTGAAATTCGGCCACCGGGGCGCCAACCAGCCGGTGAAGGACCTGGAGACGGGCCGGGTCTACATCACCTGCCAGAACCACGGCTACGCGGTGTCCGTGAAGGACATCGAGCGGGTGGGCGGCAAAATGCGCTTCGTGAACGTGAACGACGGCACCTGCGAGGGTGTGGATTACCCCGGCAAGCGTGCCTTCTCCATGCAGTTCCACCCCGAGGCCCACGGCGGCCCCCGGGACACCGAGTGGGCCTTTGACAGATTTATGGATATGATGGAGGTGCGGTAATGCCACGGGATAAATCGATCAAAAAAGTCATGGTCATCGGCTCCGGCCCCATCGTCATCGGCCAGGCCGCCGAATTTGACTACGCCGGCACCCAGGCGTGCCGCATTTTGAAGCAGGAGGGCGTCAAGTCCGTCCTCATCAACTCCAACCCCGCCACCGTCATGACCGACGGCGATATGGCGGACGCGGTGTACTTAGAGCCCCTGAACGCGGACACCGTCAAGCGCATCATTCTCAAGGAGAAGCCCGACTGCCTCTTAGCGGGCCTGGGCGGCCAGACGGGCCTCACCATCGCCATGCAGCTGACCCACGAGGGCTTCCTTAAAAAGCACGGCGTGCGCCTCATCGGCACCAACGCCGACGCCATTGACAAGGCCGAGGACCGGGAGCTTTTCAAGGAGGCCATGGAGCGCATCGGCCAGCCCTGCATCCCCTCGGACATCGCCAACGACGTGGACACCTGCCTTGCCATCGCCGAGCGCATCGGCTACCCCGTCATCGTCCGGCCCGCCTTTACCCTGGGCGGCGGAGGAGGCGGCGTGGCCTACAACGCGGAGGAGCTCCGTAAGGTTGCCTTCGTGGGCCTGGAGACCTCCCCCATCACCCAGGTGCTTATTGAAAAATACATCTTCGGCTGGAAGGAAATCGAGTTCGAGGTCATCCGCGACGGCGCGGGCAACGTGATCACCGTCTGCTCCATGGAGAACTTCGACCCGGTGGGCGTGCATACCGGCGACTCCATCGTGGTGGCCCCCGCCCTGACGCTGATGGATCAGGAGTACCAGATGCTCCGCTCCGCCGCTCTGGACATCATCACCGAGCTTGGCATCGAGGGCGGCTGCAACTGCCAGTTCGCCCTGAACCCCGATTCCTTCGAGTACGCGGTCATCGAGGTGAACCCCCGCGTGTCCCGTTCCTCCGCCCTGGCCTCCAAGGCCACCGGCTACCCCATCGCCAAGGTGGCGGTGAAGATCGCCCTGGGCTACACCCTGGACGAGATCCGCAACGACATCACCGGCAAGACCTACGCCTGCTTCGAGCCCACCGTGGACTACTGCGTGGTCAAATTCCCCAAATGGCCCTTCGACAAGTTCCACGGCGCGGGCCGCCGTCTGGGCACCCAGATGAAGGCCACCGGCGAGGTCATGAGCATCGGGCAGAACTTCGAATCCGCCCTGATGAAGGCCGTCCGCGGCGCGGAGATCGGCCAGTCCACCTTAAACCGCGCCCCCGAGCCGGGGAAATCCCTGGAGGAGCGTCTGGCGGCCATGGACGATCTGCGGATCTTCACGGTCTTTGAGGCCCTGAAGGCCGGCGTCAGCCGCGAGCACATCCATGAGGTCACCATGATCGACCGGTGGTTCCTCTCCAAGCTCCAGAACCTGGTGGACTTTGAAAAAACCATCGCCGAAAACGGCATCGACGAGGCGACCTATCTGCGGGGCAAGCGGTACGGCTACACCGACGCCGCCCTCCGGGCCCTCTCGGGCCAGGTGGAGATCCCCCATCTGGATCCTGTCTACAAAATGGTGGACACCTGCGCCGCCGAATTTGAGGCCGAGACGCCCTACTACTACTCCGCCTACGACGCCAAATGCGACTCCCGGCCCCTGCCGCGCCGCCGCATGAGCGTCATCGTCATCGGCTCCGGCCCCATCCGCATCGGCCAGGGCATCGAGTTCGACTACAGCTCCGTCCACTGCGCCGTGACCCTCAAAAAGCTGGGCTACGACGTGGTCATCATCAACAACAACCCCGAGACCGTCTCCACCGACTACGACACCGCCGACAGGCTCTACTTCGAGCCCCTGACCCCGGAGGACGTGATGGGCGTCATCAAGGTGGAGAAGCCCATCGGCGTGGTGGTGGCCTTCGGCGGCCAGACCGCCATCAAGCTCACGGAGTACCTGGATAAACAGGGCATCCGCATTTTAGGCACCAGCGCCGAGGGCATCGACCTGGCCGAGGACCGGGAGCGCTTCGACGCGCTGCTGGAGACGCTGGACATCAAGCGTCCCCGGGGCATGGGCACCCACACCCTGGAGGAGGCCCTGTCCGCCGCCAACTCCCTGGGCTACCCGGTGCTGCTGCGGCCCAGCTACGTCATCGGCGGCCAGAACATGGTCATCGCCCACGACGACGGCGACGTGCGCGCCTATATGACCCTCATCGTCGCCAGCACCGAGCGGGAGGACAACTCCGTTCTGGTGGACAAGTACATGCCCGGCACCGAACTGGAGGTGGACGTGATCTCCGACGGCACCGACGTGCTGATGCCCGGCATCATGGAGCACATCGAGCGGGCCGGCGTCCACTCCGGCGACTCCATCGCCGTCTATCCCCCCTACAACCTGACGGACAAGATGATGCAGAAGGTGGTGGAGAGCTCCCGCCGTCTGGCGCTGGAGCTGGGCACCCGGGGCCTGGTGAATATCCAGTACCTCATCTACAAGCGGGAGCTTTACGTCATCGAGGTGAACCCCCGGGCCTCCCGCACCGTGCCGTACCTCAGCAAGGTCACCGGCATCCCCATGGTGGACGTGGCCAGCCGGGTCATGATGGGCGCCACCCTCAAGGGCCTGGGCTACGAGAAGGTGCTGTGCGACACACCCCCCTATTTCGCCATCAAGGTGCCCGTGTTCTCCTTTGAGAAGATCACCGACGCCAACTCCATGCTGGGCCCGGAGATGAAGTCCACCGGCGAGGTCTTAGGGCTTGGCCGCACCTTCTCCGAGGCGCTCTTCAAGGGCCTCCGGGCCGCCGGGTACAACCTGGCCGGGGCCTTCACCCCCGGCAAGAACGGCGTCCTCCTGTCCATCGAGAACCACGAGCTGCCCGAGGTGGTGAAGCTGGCCAAGAAGGTCAACGACCTGCACATGGCCCTGTACGCCACACCGGACACCGCCGCGGTGATCCGCAAGCTGG
Organism: uncultured Oscillospiraceae bacterium; assembly: GCA_947631845.1. GTDB lineage: Bacteria > Bacillota > Clostridia > Oscillospirales > Oscillospiraceae > RUG626. Next base: position 72,225 of record CANRMY010000002.1, read on the forward strand.
GCCTGGAGGTCACCGAGGTCAAGCACGTCCACGACGCCTATACCCTCATGGACAGCGGCGCCATCAGCTTCATCGTCTACACCGGGGCCCTCTATGACGACACCATGGGCGACTTCATTGATCTGCACGCCCGGGCCGTCCGCCTGCGCATCCCCTGCATCACCAGCCTCGACACCGCCGACGCGGTGACCGACACCCTCATGAGCCGCTTCACCAACGAGAACACCGAGCTTGTGAATCTCAACAACATGCGCCGCAGCCGGGAGCTTATACACTTCGCCAAGATGCACACCTGCGGCAGCGATTACATCTTCTTCGACAACCGGGACGGCCGCATCACCAGCCCCGAATCCCTCTCCGTCACCCTCTGCGACCGGATCACCGGCATCGGCGGCAGCGCGCTGGTGCTGATTGAAAACTCCGCGGGCGCGGACGCCAAGATGCGCATCTTCAACCAGGACGGCACCGAGGGCCGTATGGCCGCCAACTCCATCCGCTGTGTGGGCAAGTACCTCTTCGACAAGGGCATCGTCCCCCAGGAGCACATGACCATCCAGACGGACACCGGCATCCGCTCTTTGCAGCTCTACACCCGCAACGGCCGTGTCAGCACCGTCAGCGTCCACATGGGCACCGCCTTCCTGGACGCCCGCCGGATGCAGGTGAACCTGATCGGCAAGTCCCGGGTGGTGGACGAGCCTGTGACCGTGGACGGGCAGGAGTACCGCATCACCCTCTCCACCCTGGGCGTCCCCCACTGCACCGTCTTCACCGACGATCTGGGCAGTATGGACGTGACGGGCGTGGGCGCGGCTCTGGTGAACTCCGGCATCCTCCCGGAGGGGGCCTTCGTGGAGTTCGTCCGCGTGGTCAACGACGACACCCTGCGCATCCGCGTCTACGCCCCCGACGAGGGCGAGACCCGCGCCAACGGCACCGCCGCCTGCGCCGCCGTCATCGCCGCCACCGAGCGGGGCACCCTCCAAAAGGCCCGGGACATCACCGTGAAGCTCCCCGGCGGCGACGTGACCGTCAACTACTCCGACGAGTTCGTCACCCTCACCGGCGACGCGGTCATGGTCTACGAGGGCGATTACGAGTATTGATCTAATAAAATGTGCAAAGCGGCCGGGCTGGATCCAGTCCGGCCCTTTTTCTTCTTTGCCGCGCCCGCGATCAGGACCTCAAAAAAATTTTAAAAAAACGTATTGACCTTACAGGGCACTCTAATGATATAAAGAACCTGAAAGGGGGGGCATGATATGACGATCAGGGATTTATCCCGGCTCTGCGGCTGTAATCCCCAGACGCTGCGTTATTATGACAGCGTGGGGCTTTTGAAGCCCGCCAGGGTGGACAGCTGGACTGGCTACCGGTTCTACGACCGGGAGCAGGCGCTCACCTTCGTGAAGATCAAAAATCTGCAAAAGGCCGGCTTCACCATCGCGGAGATCAAAAGCCTGCTGGACCGGGAGGATTCGGAGATCTTCAGGGCCTTTGAAATAAAAATCGCCCAGGCGGAGCGGAGGCTGTCGGAGATCAAACAAATTCAAAAGTCATATCAGACCGAAATGACAGATATGCAAAAGAAGCTGCAAGAGGTGCGGGACGCGGTCAGACGCTCCATGGAGCGCTACGATCCGACGGAGGAGTTCGGCATTGACCGGGATACCTACGCAAAAATTACAGAGCTTGTGGACGGCGTTTTTGAGGACCTTATGGCCCTGGAGGACGCCGCGGTCCTGGAGGGGCCTGACGCCCCGGAGCCCCAAATTGAGGAGCTTCTGGGGGACCCGGCCTGTGAGCTTGTCTATGAGAACCACGGGTGGAAATTTGTGAAGGACTTCTTTCCCCAGTGGTCCGACCTCCAAGCCGGGCGGGAGTACAGCCTCCTCTTCCGGCTCGCACCCGGCAAGGCAAATCGTACGGCCTTCGCCAACACCGCTCTCGGGATGCTCTGCCTTCTCTACCCGAAAAATGGCATGAAATGGTCGTGCAATACTGCGGAATCCCAGGACGGCCTCAACCATTTCTGGCTCCTGCTGCGCCGGTGAACAGCCCCGCCCCCGGAAGCCGCCTGCCCGCTTGGGCACGCTCCAAGCGGGCATATATGCGGATGGGTCCTGAACCCGTCCGTTTTTTTCGCGTTTTTCGCAAAAATGTGACGCGGGCCGCTTAAATGTCGTGTATAGAAGTGAAAGGAAGTGATGCCCTTTGGATGACAGGGAGATCGTTGCGCTCTATTGGGCCCGCTCGGAGACCGCCATCGCGGAGACCGGCAGAAAATACGGAAGCTACTGCCGCTCCATCGCCCGCGGCCTCCTGCCCCGGGAGGAGGACTGCGAGGAGTGTGTCAACGACACCTACCTGCGGGCCTGGGAGACCATTCCCCCGCGCCGTCCCGACAAGCTCTCCACCTATCTTGGGAAGATCACCCGCAATCTCGCTCTGGACAGGTGCCGCTATGGCGGCCGGGAGAAGCGCGGGGGCGGCCAGGCCCCCCTTGTCCTGGAGGAGATCGGCGACTGCGTCCCCGGACCGGACAGCGCCGAGGCGCTCCTTGACCGGGTGGCGCTGGCGGACTGCTTTGACCGCTTCCTGGCCTCCCTGCCCCGGGAAAAGCGGGACATCTTCGTGCGGCGGTACTGGTTTTTCAGTTCCATTGAGGAGATCGCCAGGGATTTTGCCGTCAGCGAGAGCCGGGTCAAGATGATCCTGCTGCGCGCGCGGGGCCAACTAAAAGACGCTTTGGAAAGAGAGGGACTGTGGATATGAAAGAAACGGATTTCTTATCGGCCTTTGGGGAAATAAGCGAGGCGTATGTCGAGACGGCGGCGGCCACCGTGGGAAAAGCCGGAACGGCCTCCCCGCGCTTTAAGCGCAAAATGACCGTCCTGCTGGTCGCGGCGGCCGTCTGCCTGTGCCTCATGGGCGCGGCGGCGGTGGGCGTCCTGTACGGCGACAGCATCCAGAGCTGGTTCTCCCATGAGTGGGCGCTGGTCACGAAGCGGGGTATGAGCGAGGGCCAGCTGGCCGTCGTCGACCACCTGAGCCAGGACATCAACATAAGCAAGACCGAGGGCGATATCACCGTCACAGTGGACTCCGCCACGGTGGGGGACGATACCTTTTACCTCCTGTTGCGGGCGGAGGGCGTGAAGTTCTCCTCTCGGTACTATTACGGCTTCCGCGACGTCCTTATGGAGCTCTCCCCGGACCCGCGGGACGAGGGGAATACCTTCGGCGGGTACGGCTTCCAATACGTGGGACGCGACGGGGACGGAGCCGCCCTCTTCCTCATGAGCTTCAACTACGCCGGAGGGGGTGACGCCGAAAAGGATACAAGCCCCCTTCAGGTGACGCTGACGCTCAGGGATCTGACGCGCGGGCCTGGCGGCAAAAGGGAGGATGTGCTGGCCAGTGGGGAGTGGGCGCTGTCCTTCTCCGTCGACCGCTCCCGTATCCCTGAGGCCGTCACCCTGCCGGACACACCGGTAACGCTGGCGGATCTGCGCACCCACGCGAAGGCGTCCGTCTGGCTCCGGGACATCCGGGTGTCGAGCATCGGCATCCGCTTCCGGATGGACAGTGCCTCCCACTCCTTTACCCCCTCCGACGGCCTGAGAGTGATCCTGAAAAACGGCGCGCAGGTGGGCAACGACGGCGGCTTTGGCACGCCCCTGGACGACGCCTCCCTGGAGTGGTCCTTCCTGTGGCAGTTCCCGGTGGACTTGGACGAGGCGGCGTATATCTGTATCGGCGACACCCGCCTCCCCCTGTCCTGAAGGGTCGACAGGGCCAAAATCACTGAAAAAACTCATCTTTGTGCAACTTGCCATATTGTCTTTTGGATGATAAAGTGCTATGATATGTCCAACATAAGCCCGCGAGGTGCGTCATGAACACAAGGACCCTCCAAAACAGCTTTTTTGGCTATTCCTTCGGCTTTACCTACTTTTTCGGTAAGGCTTAAACGGTTTGGCTGAAAACGGTTGACGGGCAGAAAATCAACGCCTCAATTCCCACGGCCAGACCGGCTGTGGGAATTTTTTTCGGGCAAAGGTAAGGAGAAAAGGCTATGATCGTCATACTCAAGGAAAACCCCAATCAGCTCCAGGTGGACTCTCTCATGAACTGGCTGCGCAGCAAGGACATCGAGATCCACACCTCCGTCGGCGAGCATCAGACCGTCTTAGGGCTGGTGGGCGACACCTCCAAGCTGGACATGGACCTGCTGCTGGCCCTGGACATCGTGGAGGATGTGAAGCGCATCCAGGAGCCCTATAAAAACGCCAACCGCAAATTCCACCCGGAGGACACGGTCATCGAGGTGGGCGGCACGAAGATCGGCGGCGGGAACCTGACCCTCATCGCCGGCCCCTGCTCCGTGGAGAACGAGGCCCAGATCATCGAGGTGGCCCAGGCCGTCAAGGCCAGCGGCGCCACCATATTGCGGGGCGGCGCCTTCAAACCCCGCACCTCCCCCTACTCCTTCCAGGGCCTCCACGGCGAGGGCATCCGGCTTTTGAAGCTGGCCCGGGAGGTCACCGGCCTTCCCATCGTCACCGAGCTCATGGACGCCTCCCACCTGCCCCTTTTTGAGGACGTGGACATCATCCAGGTGGGCGCCCGGAACATGCAGAACTTCGAGCTTTTGAAAATTTTGGGCACCATCGACAAGCCCATTTTGCTCAAGCGCGGCCTGGCCAACACCTACGAGGAGCTTCTGATGAGCGCCGAGTACATCATGGCCGGCGGCAACCACAAGGTGATCCTCTGCGAGCGGGGCATCCGCACCTTTGAGACGTACACCCGCAACACCCTGGACGTCTCCGCCGTGCCGGTGCTGAAAAAGCTCTCCCACCTGCCCGTGATCATCGACCCCAGCCACTCCGCCGGCAAATGGGAGCTGGTGGATCCCCTGTCCTGCGCCGCCGTGGCGGCGGGGGCGGACGGCCTCATCATCGAGGTCCATAACGACCCGGCCCACGCCCTTTGCGACGGCCCCCAGTCCCTGAAGCCCTCCGTCTTCGACGCGCTGGCCAAAAAATTGCAAGCTATTCACAGCGTCGTCGCGGAACAGGCTTAACCTCGGGCTCCAAGTATTCGCCCTCAGGCGCGCTGTTCGCTCCTCCTTCCCCCATGCGATTTCCAATCGCACGGGGACCCCAAATCGCGGAACAGAAATAACCCGGAAAGGCGGGATCCTATGTCCACCATCGGCATTGTGGGCCTGGGGCTCATTGGCGGCTCCATGGCCAAGGCTATCAAATTTCACACCGATCACACCGTTTACGGCGCGGACCTGAGCGCCGACACCATGGCGCTGGCCTTCGCCTCCGGGGCCATCGACAACACCCTGGATAAGCAGAGCATCGGCGCGTGCGACCTCCTTCTGGCCGCCCTGCCCCCCCAGGCGCTGCTCGCCTGGGCGGCGGAAAACGCGCCGCTGATCGCCCCCTCCGCCGTTTTGGTGGATCTGTGCGGCGTCAAACGCCTGATCGTCGACGCCCTCCGCCCCCTGGCGGACACATACGGCTTTGCCTATGTGGGCGGCCACCCCATGGCGGGCAAGGAGCACGGGGGCTTCAAAAACTCCACCGCCCTCCTGTTTGCCGGGGCGTCCATGATCCTGACCCCCGACGAGAAAACCGACGCGCCCCTTCTGGAGCGGCTCAGGACCTTCTTCCTGTCTCTAGGCTTCGGCGCCGTCACCTATGCCACCCCCGCCGAGCACGACCGGATCATCTCCTACACCTCCCAGCTGTGCCACATCACCTCCTCCGCCTTTGTCAAATCCCCCACGGCCCAGACCCACATGGGCTTCTCCGCCGGCTCCTTCCGGGATCTGACAAGAGTGGCGTATCTGGACGAGAACATGTGGACGGAGCTCTTCTTAGCGGATGCGGACTTTCTCACTGGGGAGCTGGACACCCTGATCGGGCACCTGCGGGAGTACCGGGACGCTCTCGGCGAGCGCGACAAGGACCGGCTCCGGGACCTTCTGCGGGAGGGCCGGGAACTGAAAATGACGGCGGGAGGCACCTGATGGAAAACCGTATCTTACACGTGGACGCCGGTGCGGGCTACGACATCGTCATCGAGCCGGGCGTCCTGGACGACGCCGGCGCGCGGATCAAAGCGGCCCTGCCCCGGGCCAAGCGCCTCTTTCTGGTCACCGATTCCCACGTCTCCCCCCTCTACGGGCCGCGTCTGGTGGCCTCTCTGGAAAAATTGAGCTTTGAGGTCCACACCCACGTGATCCCCGCCGGGGAGACCTCCAAGAGCGCGGAAAACCTGGTGGCGCTGTGGGAGTGGATGACGGCCCACGGCGTCACCCGCACCGACGCGGTGGTGGCCCTGGGCGGCGGCGTGGTGGGGGATCTGGCGGGCTTCGCCGCCTCCACTGTCCTCCGGGGCGTGGACACGGTGCAGATCCCTACGACCCTTTTAAGCCAGGTGGACTCCTCCGTGGGCGGCAAGACCGCCATCGACCTGCCCACCGGCAAGAACCTGGCCGGCACCTTCTGCCAGCCCAGGCTGGTGCTGATGGACCCCGACACCCTCGCCACCCTGCCCGAATCCGAATTCATGTCCGGTATGGCGGAGGTGGTCAAGTACGGATGCATCTGGGACGCGGACTTTTTTGACTTCCTGGCCGCCCGGCCCACCCGCGCGGCGCTGACAGCGGACATCGGGCACATCCTCTACACCTGCTGTGACATCAAACGCCAGGTGGTGAACGCCGACGAGCGCGACACCGGCCTTCGGATGATTTTAAACTTCGGCCACACCCTGGGCCACGCCTATGAGCTGGCGGGAAATTACGAGACCTGGACCCACGGTCAGGCCGTGGCCGCCGGCATGGTGACGGCGGCGGAGCTGGGCGAGACGCTGGGGCTCACCGAGGCCGGCTGCGCCGATAAGATCCGGGCGATCCTCACGCCCCTGGGTCTGCCCACCCACATCCCCTGCTCCCTTGCGCACATGGAAAAGGCCGTGGGCATCGACAAAAAGAGCGCCGGGGACAGCGTGACGGTCATTTTGTTGGAAAAGATTGGCACGGTCATGCCCCGGAAAATGCCCAAGGAGGAGCTTTTGGAGCTTCTGGCCGGGATCTGCGGGAGGGACGCATGAACATACGCATAACGCCGGGCAGACTGCGCGGGGCGGTGACGCCGCCGCCCTCCAAGTCCCTGAGCCACCGGGCGCTGATCGCGGCGTACCTGGCCGGGTCCGTGGACAGGATCGCGCGTCTGGCCGATTCTCAGGACCTCGCCGCCACCAGGCGCTGTATGGAGGCGCTTCTTGACGTGGAGGACGGCTTCCCCACCTTAGACTGCGGCGAGTCCGGCTCCACCCTCCGGTTCCTCATCCCCCTGGCCCTGGTCACGCGGGGCGGGGCGAAATTCGTGGGCCGCGGGCGGCTGATGGAGCGGCCCATGGAGCCGTATTTCGACATTTTTCGCAGAGCCGGCGTCCACTTTGAGCGGACCGGCGGCGCGCTCTTTATCTCCGGCGCGCTGACCCCCGGCGTCTATGAGCTCCCCGGCCACGTGTCCAGCCAGTTCGTCACCGGCCTTCTCTACGCCCTGCCTCTCCTGCCGGGGGACTCCGAGATCGCCGTCACCTCCCCCTTAGAGAGCCGGGACTATGTGACCATGACCGTGGACGCGCTGAAAAAATACGGCGTCTCCGTTGAAAATCAGGCTTTTCAGCGCTTTTTCATCCCGGGAGGTCAAAAATACACCCCCTGTGATTACACCGTGGAGGCCGACTGGTCCCAGGCGGCCTTCTGGTACGCCGCCCGCTTCGCCGGCGGCGATATCGCCCTCTCCGGGCTGGACCCCGCCTCCCCCCAGGGGGACAAGACCGTGGCGGCCCTGGAGGACCGTCTGCGGGGCCGGGGGGAGGTGGACATCGACCTCTCCCAGATCCCCGATCTCCTGCCCCCGCTGGCGGCGATGGCCGCCCTCCGGACCGGGGAAACAACCGTTTTTTCCGGCGCGGCGCGGCTCAGGATGAAGGAGTCCGACCGCATCGCCAGCACCGCCGCCATGCTCCGCGCCTTCGGCGTGACCTGCGCGGAGAGGGCGGACAGCCTCACCGTCACCGGCACGGACGCTCTTCGCTCCTGCACCGTGGACGGGGCCAACGATCACCGGATCGTCATGGCCGCCGCCATTCTGGCCACCGCCGCCGACGGGCCGGTGACCGTCCTGGGCGCGGAGGCGGTGAACAAGTCCTACCCCACCTTTTTTGAGGAATTTAACCGGCTGGGAGGGATCGCGGATGTCCTCTGAATTCGGAAAAATCCTGAAAATGCAGGTCTTCGGCCAGTCCCACGGCAAAGCCATCGGCGTGGTGGTGGACGGCCTGCCCGCCGGGATCAAAATCGACGAGGAAGACTTATACAAATTCATGTGCCGCCGGAAGCCGGGGACCTCCCGCCTGACCACCCAGCGCAAGGAGGACGACCGGCCGGTGTTCCTCTCGGGCTTTGTGGACGGCGTCACCGCCGGGTCGCCCCTGTGCGCCGTCATTGAAAACACCGACACCCGCTCCGGCGACTACGCCAATTTGACCGACCTGCCCCGGCCCTCCCACGCGGACTACACCGCCCGGATGCGCTACGGCCAAGCCGTGGATATGCGGGGCTCCGGCCACTTCTCCGGCCGCCTCACCGCCCCCCTTTGCGTCGCCGGGGGCATCGCCAAGCAGATTTTGGAGCAGGAAAACATATACGTGGGCGCGCACCTTCTGAGCATCGAAAACGAATCCGACGAGGCTTTTCCGCTCCACCCGTCCCCGGCGCTTTTCGCCCAGATCGCCTCAAAGCCCCTGCCGGTCATCTCAGACGCGACCGGGGAGCGGATGGCCGCCCGGATTGAGGCCGCGCGGGCGGAGGCGGACAGCGTGGGCGGCGTCATCGAGTGCGCCGTCACGGGCCTGCCGGCGGGGCTGGGCTCCCCTATGTTCGACGGGATCGAGAACCGTCTGGCCGCCGCCCTCTTCGGGGTGCCGGCGGTGAAGGGCGTGGAATTCGGCGCGGGCTTTGCCGCCGCCGAGATGCGCGGGAGCGAGCATAACGACCCCTATATTCTCGGAGAAAACGGACTTCTGAAGACCTCGAAAAACGACGCCGGCGGCATCATCGGCGGCATCACCACCGGGATGCCCCTGGTGGTAAAATGCGCCATGAAGCCCACCCCGTCCATCGGAAAGCCCCAGCGGAGCGTGCGTCTTTCCACAAAGCAGCCGGAGGAGCTCATTATCAAGGGCCGCCACGACCCCTGCGTGGCTGTCCGCGCCGTCCCGGTCATCGAGGCCGTCACGGCCTTTACCCTGTTAGACATACTTTTGGAGGAACAAGGATATGGAAATGACTGAAATTCGTGAGAAGATCGACAGGATCGACGACCAGTTTCTGAAGCTCTTTTTGGAGCGCATGGAGCTGTCCAAAAGCATCGCCCAGGTGAAGGCCAGAGACAACCTGCCTATCCTCAACCGGGAGCGGGAGCGGGAGATCCTCAAGGCGGTGTCGGACAAGTCCGGGGAATTCGATCTCTATTCCCACCGGCTCTTTTCCACCGTCCTGGAGCTGAGCCGCACCTATCAGCGCAGCTTTTTAAAGACCGGCTCCGTGGTCCGGGACTATATCGAAAACTCGCTCAAGGACGTGCCGGAGCTCTTTCCGGAGGGCGGCCTCGTCGCCTGCCAGGGCGTGGAGGGGGCCTACTCCCAGATGGCCGCCGACCGGATGTTTCCCCGGGGCCATATCCTGTACGTCAAGACCTTTGAGGCGGTGTTCGACGCGGTGCAGAGCGGCCTTTGCCCCTTCGGCATCGTCCCCATCGAGAACAGCTCCAACGGCTCCGTCCGGGCGGTCTACGACCTGTTGCAGACCAAGGAGCTGACCATCGTCCGCTCCGAGCGGCTGTGCATCTCCCACGAGCTGCTGGTGAAGCCGGGGGTGAAGCTCTCGGAGGTGAAGAAGATCGTCTCCCACGAGCAGGCCCTGGGCCAGTGCAGTACGTTTTTGAAATCCCTGGGCGACAAGGTGGAGATCGAGAAGATGGACAACACCGCCGTGGCCGCCAAATACGTGGCCCAGTGCCCCGACCGCTCCGTGGCGGCCCTGTCCAGCTCCAACTGCGCCGAGCTCTACGGCCTGGAGGCATTGAACTGCGGGCGGATCCAGAACTCCGACAACAACTACACCCGCTTCATCTGCCTGACCCGGAAGCCCGTGGTCTACCCCGGCGCCAACCGCATCTCCCTGGTGCTCTCCTGTGAGCACCGCCCCGGCGCCCTCTACGACGTGCTGAGCCACATCTCCGCTCTGGAGCTGAACCTGATCAAGCTGGAGTCCTGCCCCATGGTGGGCCATGACTTCGAGTTTCTGTTCTTCCTGGACATCGAGGCCAGCGTCCGGGATCCCAAGGTGGTGGACATGCTGGAGAGCCTGGAGCACTCCTGCCGGTCGTTGCGGTATCTGGGCAATTATCAGGAAATTTGATGGTCATTTCCGATCGGTTTTGAAGGGGGAAGGAGCGCTATGCGCAGGATCTACGGTCTGCTGGGCCGGAAGCTGGGCCACAGCCACTCGCCCGCCATCCACGCCATGCTGGGGTGCCGGGGGTATAAGCTCTACGAGCTGGAGCCGGAGGCGCTGGGGGATTTTCTGCGCCGCCCGGACCTGGGGGCGGTGAACGTGACCATCCCCTACAAGCGGGACGTGTTTGAATTTCTGGACGTGATCGACCCGGCCGCCGCCCAGATCGGCGCGGTGAACACCGTGGTCAACCGGGGCGGGAAGCTCTACGGCTACAACACCGACAAATACGGCCTGGAATACGCCCTCCGGCGGGCCGGGCTGGAGCTTCAGGGGAAAAAGGCCGTCATCCTGGGCTCCGGCGGCACCTCCCACACCGCCGCCGCTGCGGCCAGTGCCCTGGGGGCCCGGGAGATCGTCGTCATCTCCCGCTCCGGGGAAAATAACTACGGCAACCTGGAAAAAAACGCCGACGCGGACATCCTCATCAACACCACCCCCGTGGGCATGAGCCCCAACTGCCCCGCCCAGCCCCTGTCGCTGACCGCCTTCCCCCACCTCTCCGGGGTCATGGATGTGGTGTTCAATCCCCTGCGGACGGGCCTTCTCCAGGAGGCGGAGCGGCTGGGCATCCCCCACGCCGGGGGTCTTCCCATGCTGGTGGCCCAGGCCAAGCTGGCCGAGGAGCACTTCTTCGGCAAGCCGCTGGACGACCGGCGCGTGGAGGAGGTCACCCGGAAGCTCTGCCGGGACGTGACCAACATCGTGCTCATCGGGATGCCCGGCTGCGGCAAGACCACCGTGGGCAAATTTCTGGCCCGCCGCACGGGCCGGCCGCTGGTGGACGTGGACAAGGAGATCGCCATCCGCACCGGCTCCCGCCCCGGCGACATCATCACAAGCCAGGGGGAGGCGGCGTTCCGGAAGCTCGAGACGGAGCTTCTGCGGGAGCTGTGCGCCGGCACGGGGCGGATCATCACCACCGGCGGCGGCTGCGTCACCGTCCCGGAGAACTACCCCATCCTCCACCAGTCCGGCCGCATCTACCGGCTGGACCGGGCTCTGGAAGCCCTCTCCACCCGGGGCCGGCCCCTCTCCGCCGGGGGCATCGAGGGACTGCGGGCCCTCTTTGAAAAGCGGGATCCCCTGTACGCCCGCTTCGCCGACGCCACTATCCCCAACGACGGCGCGCTGGACCAGGCCGCCCAAAAGATCTGGAGTGATTTTTGTGATAATACTGGTGCTTAACGGCCCCAACCTGAATATGCTGGGCCTCCGGGAGCCGGACATCTACGGAAAAAACACCTACGCCGACCTTCTCTCTCTCATCGCCGCCGAAGCGGACAGGCTGGGGGTAGCGGTGGAGTTTTACCAGTCAAACCACGAGGGGGCCCTGGTGGATGCCATCCAGGGGGCCTATGGCCGGGTGGACGGCATCATCATCAACCCCGGCGCCTACACCCACACCAGCGTGGCCCTGCTGGACGCGGTGAAGGCCGTATCCATCCCCACCGTGGAGGTACACATCTCCGACCCGGATACCAGGGACGAATTCCGGAAAATAAGCTATATCCGCCAGGCCTGCGTCAAAACCGTCAAGGGCCTGGGCTTTGAGGGGTATTTAGTGGCGCTGCGGTATCTGGCGGAGAGCCTGAAATAAAGCTTTCCGTCCTGACATCGCGCATTATACCATTAAAACAAAGCTTTGTCAAGTAATATTTTTAATTAATTCTAACCTTGTATTAATAATATTTACTTTATAGTAGAAAAGGACAGCAGGCTTCGGCCTGCTGTCCTTTTTCTACGTTATTTATCGGAACATGATCGCGCAATTGTCAAACAGCGCGGCCAGCACCGTTTCCGCGGCGTCCTGTCCCATGGACTGGCGAAGATCGTCGCCCGTCTCGCCATACCGGGTCCACCAGGCGGCGGGGACCCTCGCCCAATCGGGGGAGAACTCCGGGACAGGGCCATCGGGGAACTGAAGACCGGCGGCGGAGGCCAGGCGGTAGGCCATGGTAACGGCCTCCATCAACGTGATATCCTTTTGCGGGGAGAATTTTCCGTTTCCGGTGCCGTTGGTGACGCCGTGACGCTCCGCCCAGGCGCACGCATAATAAAGGTCGGTGCCGATGGAAACGTCGTCAAAAATGAGGTAAGTACCCAGCCCGCCGGGCTCGACGGACTGGCTATCCGAGGCACGGGGGCGTTGGAAGTCCTTCTCCTGCTCCACGGGGATGCCGCCATGCTCAAGATACTCGTGATAGAGGGCTGTCACAAAATCGCCCCGGGTGAGCGTGTGGTCGTCCGCCGCGGCAGGGAGGACAGAACCGATCAGCAGCAGGGTCAGCGCCAGGAGCAGGGAACACAGACATACGACTTTCTTTTTCATAACGATCTCTCCTTTTTGGTGGGTTAAGAATGGCGTTAAGGCGCGGGAACTCCGATTCAACGGGCGGTAGATTGATTTCTCCAACCCCGAATGGTATAATAGCCGACGGGCGGCGTCTCAGACATTCGGAAATTCGGGAGGATACGCGCTATGAGGATCGGACTGGCTTCTTTCCTGTGCAAAAATAAAGATATTTCTTTTAATCTTTCTCAGATCGAACGGGCCATGCGCCAGGTCCGGGGAAAGGCGGATCTGGTATGCTTTGGCGAGGCGTATTTGCAGGGCTTTGACTGCCTCTGCTGGGATTATCATACGGATAAGGATATGGCCGTGGAAATCGGCTCGGAACCGATCCGGCGGCTTTGCCAATGGACAAGGGAGTACGGCGTCGCGCTGATAACCGGATATATCGAGAGAGAGCGGGACAGCCTGTATTCCTCCTGTATCGCCCTTGAGGACGGCCGCGTTTTGTGCAATTACAGGCGGATATCCAGAGGCTGGAAGGAATACTGGCGAACCGACGAGCACTATAAGGAGGGCGATTCGATCGAGGCATTTGACTTTCACGGGGCAAAAATCACCCTGGCCCTCTGCGGAGATCTGTGGGACTATCCGGAGAGGTTCAAAACGGATCACCTGATTGTCTGGCCCGTCAGCGTCAATTTCAGCCCGGAGGAATGGGAGCGGAACGAGCTGGAGGAGTACGCGAAGCAGGCGGCCTCGGCGGCGGACCGCGTTCTGATGATAAACCCCCTTGACGACAGCCCGACCCACGGGGGCTCCACGTATTTCCACGGGGGAAGGGTCGCCGGCAGGCTCGCGTTTGACAGGGAGGACATTCTCATCGTGGAGATCGACCCCTGACTGCCCGGACGGTTTTTCAGGCGGTGGTCCCCCTTCCGCTTCGTTCAAGTTCATTCGTCCCCGGCGGTGTCGTCCTCACGGCGTGGGGCGGGGGTTCTTCTGGCCCGGGCGCGGCGGCGGAGGGTCAGGATCAGGACGGCGATGCCGGCCAGGAAAGCGGCGATGAGCAGGAGGACGGGCAGGTTCACCACCAGCCATTTGAACAGGGCCTTGAAGAAGTCCCCGATGTTCTCCAGGGTATCCCGGAGGCCGTCGCCGATCTGCTGCCAGTAGGTGCGACGCGCCTCGACCACCTTTGTGTACTCCCGGACCTCGTTGACCGTCACGTTGACGGTGCTGTAGTCCACCTGGTTCTGCCAGTTGCGCAGGGTGGATTCCAAAGCCTCCAGCTGGTAGCGCACATCGGACAGGCGGGACTCGATCTCCAGCATCTCGGAGACGGTCTCGCATTTTTCCAGCATGGTCATCAGCCGCTCCTGCTCCACCCGGTAGGCGTCCAGCCGGGACTGGGTGTCGTAGTAGCGCTCGGTGATGTTCTCGGTGTAAGTATGGCGGCTGGTGACGTTGCCCACGCCCTCTACGGCGGCGGTCATATCCCGGAAGGCGCCCACAGGCACGCGGATGACGAACTCGGCGCGGCGGTAAACGGCCCGGTCATAGTAGGTATCCGTAAGGCTCCTGCCGGAGACGCTGGAGGACTCCAGGAACGCGCCGTATTTGGTCAGCAGAGCCTCCACGCCGGCCACGGCGCCGTCGAAGTCCACCGTCTCCAGGGAGATGTCGGCGGAGTAGATGATCTTCTCGGCAAGACTTGTCTGGGGCCGCACCGCGTCCTCCACCACGCCGTCCCAGCTCTCCTGATCCCATTGCTCAGTGCTGCCGGGGGCCGCCATATCCCCCGGCGCGCCGCCGGAGACGGTATTCTTGTCCTCCGACTCGCCGTAGGAGCCGGTGTTCTTCAAGCCTCCGCAGGCGGCCAGCGTCAAAACCAGCGCCAACAGCAAAGCGCAAAGGCCTGCGGTTCTCTTTTTCATAACGATCCCTCCGTTTTTTGACTGATAACACGAAGGACGAAAAACGAAGGCGTATATGACGAAAAGACCGTGCGGTTTTTTTCTACGGGCTGTCAATCATCGGTGGACGGGTCGCCCGGGAGGGCGACCTCTACGGCGTTTAAGGGAAGATTACCGGGAATTCGGCGGGCCGCCAAGAGAGGCGGCCCCTACAACCGTTGTCGCAACTGCTCCGTTACATCCCATAGAGAGCGGCGGGGCCCAGGTCGGCCTCGATCTTCATCAGGCGGTTATACTTGGCCATTCTGTCTGTGCGGCTGGGCGCTCCCGTCTTGACCAGGGGCGCGTTGACGGCCACGGAGAGATCCGCCAGGGTGGTGTCCTCCGTCTCGCCGGACCGGTGGGAGATCACCGGCGTCATGCCGGTACTTCTGGCCGTCTCGATGGCGTACAGCGTGTCCGACAGGGTGCCAATCTGGTTCATTTTGATGAGCACCGCGTTCCCCGCCTTTTCCGCCGCGCCCTTTCGGATTCTGCCGGCGTTCGTCACAAAGAGGTCGTCGCCCACCAGCCGGATTCGTCCTCCCAGCTCCTCCGTCATAGTCTGCCAGCCCTCCCAGTCCTCCTCACCCAGGCCGTCCTCGATGGAGAAGATAGGATATTTATCGCAGAAGCCGTGCCAGCGGTCGATGAGCTGGCGGGCGGTAAGCTTCTCCTTTCGCTTGGGCAGGAAATAGCCCTCCCCCGTCTGCCACTCGGAGGCGGCGGCGTCTAAGGCGAACAGGAAATCCCGCCCCGGCTCAAAGCCGGCGGCCCGCACCCCCTCGGTGAGCACCCGCAGCGCCGCCTCGTCGGATTCCAGCTCCGGCACGTAACCGCCCTCATCCCCCACGCCGGAGGAGCGGATCACCTTCCTGAGGGCGTGGAACACCTCGGCGCACCAGCGCACCGCCTCGGAGAAGCGCGCCGCCCCCACCGGGACAAGCATGAACTCCTGAATATCCACATCGTTGCCGGCGTGAGCGCCGCCGTTCAAGACGTTCATCATGGGCACCGGCAGCCGCCGCGCCCCCGCGCCGCCCAGATAGGCCCACAGGGGCAGGCCCCGGCTTACGGCGGCGGCCCTTGCCACGGCCAGGGAGGCGGCCAGCACCGCGTTGGCCCCCAGGCGGGAGAGATTATCCGTCCCGTCCAGCTTTCGCAGCGATATGTCAATCGGCGCCTGCTCCAGGGCGTTCCTCCCCCGGAGGATCTCAGCGATCTCCCCGGAGACGGTCTCCGCCGCGCCCAAAACGCCCTTCCCGCCGTAGCGCTCCCCGCCGTCCCGGCGCTCGTGTGCCTCATACGTCCCCGTGGACGCGCCCGACGGCACGGCGGCCACGGCGCGGCTGCCGTCCTCTAAGAGGCACGCCGCCTCCACCGTGGGGTTGCCCCGGGAGTCCAGGATCTCCCGGCCCGTCAGGGATACGATCCCAACAAATTCGTCCATAGTATGCCTCCTGTCCGTTGATGGGATCAGTATTCCCCCGGAGGGGCGCGGTATACGGGAGAAGGAAAAAATGGAGGGCCCGTAGGGGCCGGACCCGTGTCTCGATTTTCTGAATGTCTTCCGTTAGACACCGTACGGGCCGGACACCCGGCCGGCCCGTCCCATCATTTGCCACCGGTCTTTCGTTATATGCCGTAGGGGCCGCCTCTCTTGGCGGCCCGAAAATAAAATAAGCGGCAAAGCCGCAACCTTTTTAATCGACGGCGTGCAAGAAATTCGATGGTGCGTCGGGCCGGCCGGGTGTCCGGCCCGTACGGGTGCGTTGGACGAAAAACGGGAAATTCGAAAATCTCCACGTATGACGGCGGACCGCCTGGAGAGGCGGCCCGTACGGCGTATAACGAAAGATTTTCGTTATACGGCCCTATATTTTATCTGTGCAGGGTGTTTTTGTCCGGCTCCGTCAGGGGCTGTTCGTTGTATTTGGCGTGCAGGAGGGACATGTTGGGGTTCACCCAGCCGGTGCCGTCCTCGAAGAGGGCGGATTCCAGCACCGCCACATAGCTTCTCAGCTCCCGTTTTTCCGCGAAGATCATGAAGGCGCCCTCCTTGGGGATAAGGCCCGCGCCGGGCTCCAGGGGCTCGTAATAGCCCAGCTCCAGGCAGTAGTCATCAAAATCCACCATCACCGGCGCGCCCTCGCTGTTGTAGGCGTAGAGCCGGAAGGTGAACTCCTCCAGGGTCTTGTCCGACACGTTCCGGGCCCTCAGATTGAGCAGAGGGCCGCCCACCAGGGTCCTGCCCATGGAGTAGCCCAGGATCCGCACCGGAGGCTCGGCCAGGGCCGCCTCGGCCTGGGCGGCGGCGGTCTCCACCGCGTCAAAATTGTGGATCCTGGCCTTCTCCGCCTCGGAAAGCTCCTCGTACATGGCCCGGGCGGTCATGATCCTCTCGCCGCTCTCCCCATCCAGGGGACGGCCGGCGATATTTTTATTGATGTAGGCGGTCATCAGGCGCACCCGGAGATCCGCAAGGGCGGTTTGGGCCGTCTCCAGCTTCTCCCGGTTCCCCACCAGCTGCCGGGGGCCGTAGGCCAGGCTGTTGAAGGCCTTTCCGGCTTCGTTGACGGCCTCCACCGCGCCGTCGGGCAACTCGTCCCCGGTGAGATCGAAGGCCGCGGCCTCCTCAATGAGCTTTTCCACCGGGGCCACGTGGGCCTCATAAAACGCCCGCTCCGCCGCGTCCAGCTCGTCCAGGTTGGACACCAGCTTTCTCTGCTCCTCCGTCAACAGCTCCAGGGCCTTTTTAGCCGTCTCGATCCTGTCCCAGGCGGTGTCCAGGGCGGGGTCGATGCCGGCGATCAGCCGCTCCATCTTTTCGGCCAGCAGGGCGTCATAGGCCCCGGCGCTGTCCGCCAGGAGGCCGCTGTTGGCCACCAGCGTCCGCTGGCCGTCGGTGAGCGCGTCATAAGCCTCCCGGGCCGCCAAAATGGCGGGGCCGGACGTCTCGTCCACCGGGCCGATCTTCAAAATCAGCGCGTCCACGTCCCCGGCCAGCAGGGCGTCATAGGCCCCGCGCGCCGCACTCAGCACCTCCGCGCCGTCCAGACGCTTCCGTTCCTTCTCCGTCAAGGCCGCCAGGGCCTCCTCCGCCGCCAGGATATCGCCGCCGCTGTCCCTGGTCACCTGGCCGATGCCGGCGATCAGCGCCTCCACGGCCTGCGTGGCCGGGCTCTTCCCGCAGGCGCAAAGGCCCAGTCCCAGCGCCAGCGCCAGCAGCGCCGCTATGATTTTTCTCATCTGTACAACCCCTTTTTGACGGATACGGCCAGCCGCGCGGATCCCACGGATATGGTTTTCCAGGGGAATTATAGTCTTTATTACGGAAAATTGCAAGAGAGCGGTGGGATTTTCCCGTTTTTTGGGGAAAAGAAAAATTTTTCAAAAAACTACTCCTGTAGTGTTGACAAATCCGCACGACTGTGGTAGTATGAGCTTGGGCCCAAACTACAATTGTCGTGCAATGCGAATATTCGTGTAAAGGAGCGTGAGCAGATGGACTGCAAGCTGGTCGATTCGGAGATCCGTGTCATGAACGTCCTCTGGCGGGAGGGGGAGGTCACCGCCAAGCACATTTCCGACGTGCTCAAGGGAGAGGTGGGCTGGAACATGAACACCACCTACACCCTCATCAAGCGGTGCATCGCCAAGGGGGCCATCGAGCGGCGGGAGCCCAACTTCCTCTGCCGCGCCCTGATCCCCCGGGAGGCGGTGCAGGAGGCGGAGACCAACGAGCTGATTGGAAAGCTCTACGACGGCGTGCCCGCCAAGCTGTTCGCCGCCCTCTTGGGGAAAAAGGCGCTGACGGCGGAGCAGATCGAGAAGCTCCGCGCCCTGGTGGAGGAGTGGGAGTGATATGGAGACGACGCTGTTGAAGATGAGCCTGGGCGGGGCGATTTTGATCGCCCTCATCCTCCTCATTCGGCTTATCGGATTGAACCGGCTCCCCAAGCGGCTTTTCCCCCTGCTCTGGTGTGTGGCGCTGCTGCGGCTGTTAACGCCGCTGTCGGTGCCCGTCCCGGCGGGTCTGTCCCTTCCGGCCCTGCCCGTGCCGGAGCGGCCGGCGGTCCTGCCGGCGGACACGTTTGCCCCGGCGGATCCCGTGGACATCCAGGGTGCGGGAACCGTTGACCCCTCCCCCGCGCCGGCGGTACCGGGGAATACCGCGCCCCAAGACACGGGGCACGGAGCCAAAGGCTTCCCTCTTCTTCCCGCTGTCTGGGCGGCGGTGGGACTGGGGATGGGGCTGTATTTCGTCCTGTCCCGGGCGCGGTTCCGCCGGGAACTGAGGACGGCGGTGCCGGTGAAAAACGAGTTTGCCCTCCGGTGGCTGGCCGCGCGCTCGCTGCGCCGCCGGGTGGAGCTGCGGGAGCTCACGGGGCTTCCGTCGCCGCTGACCTACGGGATCGTCAGGCCGGTCATCCTTGTTCCGCGGGGGTTCGACTGGTCGGACCGGGCCACGGCGGCGTATGTCCTGTACCACGAGACCACCCACATCCGCCGGTTCGACGCGGCGCTGAAGCTCCTGGTGGCGGCGGCGCTGTGCCTGCACTGGTTCAACCCCCTGGTGTGGGTGATGTATTTTCTCTTTGACCGGGATCTGGAGCTGGCCTGCGACGAGGCCGTCCTGCGGTACTACGGGGCCGGCAGGCGGCGGGACTATGCCGAGACCATCATCGGGATGGAGGAGCGGCGGGCTCTGCCCGCGCCCTTCGGGAGCTTTTTCAGCATGAATACCGCGGAGGAAAGGATACGAGCCATCATGAAATTCAATAAAAATTCCGTCATTGCCCTGGCGCTGGCGGTGATCCTGGCCGTTGCCGGGACGCTCACCGTCTTTGCCACGGCGGGCCAGGAGGACAAAACGCCTCCCCCGGCCGGCGGCGGGGACACTACGGGACCCAACGGTACCGACGGGACAGACGACACCACCCAGGCCGTCCCCTCCACCGGCGCGGGCCTGGTGTACACCTTCACCCTGGAGGGTCTGAAGATTGAGGTAACAGGCGTCCGCAAGACCAGGGTCGAGAGCGGCATGGACGACGGCGGGGCGTACTACTCCTGCCCGGTCTATATTCTGGAGCCGGGCGCGGCGCTGACCGTCCTGGAGGCGGACATGTTTGAGGACGAGGAGGGCGCGCGCCACGGGAGCTGGGCGCTGTACACCGCCGCCGGGGAGTACATCCACATCGTTGACGGCATGGAGCCCGTGACGCTGACCCCGGACATCCTGGGCGTGGTGGATCCGGAATCCAGCCTCTACATGCTGGCCTTCGCCTGGGATGAGGATGAACCCATCGACTCCTCCGCTCTGGGGGATTCAACGTCCGATACCACGGCGCGGCCGTCGCATCGGGCGGTCTACCGGGACGATGCCCTGGGCGTGGCGCTGGAGTACCCCGCCCAATGGGATGAGCTGGTCACGCTGTCCAGCGACGTGACCTGGGAGGGCTTCCTGTCGGACCGGATCGATCCGGTGCCCTGCGTCAGGATCGACCTTTGGGAGGATCTTTTCAACGTCCCGCCCACCCAGAACGCAAGCATTGAGATTGTCCGAACCGTGGCGTATATCTACCTGCGTCCCGCCGGCGTCTCCGGGCCGGAGCGGGAGTCCGGCAGCTGCGTGATTCTGGAGCGGCTTGAGGGCGGCACCGAGGCGGTGTGCTACCTGCCCATGACCGCGAAGCTGAGCTACACCGGGGCCGGCTACGAGGCAATCTACAACGCCTTTGACACGGTGGAAAAGGGCATCGCCGGCGGGGAGCTCCGGACAAGAGTGTTCTCCGAGCCGCTTGAGTTCACCATGGACTGGGGGATCGATCACATCGGGGAGCTCTCCGACCGGGAACTGATCGACTTCGCCGCCCGGTCCGACGGGGCCTACGCCGAGAGCGCGGGGTCCGAGCTGGCCAGCCGGTTCATCGCCGATCCCTATAGGCTTTTGAACGCCCTGGCAGCGGAACAGGACGCCAACGTGTACAACGCCGTCTATCTCCTGGCGGGGGATCTTTGGGAGCGCGGCTACGCCCTGGACAGCGTGTCCAAGCCCGCCCTGACAGCCCAGGAATCCGCCATCCTGGAGGCCATAACGGAACAGTATAACAAGATCGTGGAGAACAATCAATAAGGCGGCAAACAGCAAAAACAGGCGGGGAAATCCCGCCCGTTTTTGCTGTTTCAGCCCAGCTGCGCCCGCTCATCTCACGCCAAATCTCTGTTTCAGGCCTTCCTGGAGGATCTGAGAGAAGCTGACGCCGGCCCGCTCGCCCAGCTCGTTGAGATAGCTGGGTATGGTCACGTTTTTCCTCACGGTGCGCATGTCGTTGGCGCGGCGGTAGGCGTCAAAATCCACTACCGCAAATACCGCCAGCTCCCCCGCGCCGCATACCGGGAGCGCCGTGGACGCGTCCGGCAGCTTCTTTCCCATGTCCTGCATAGTGATCCCCATGAGGCTTATGGCGTCGGAGGCCATGGAGATCGCGTCGGCGATGGACACGCCCTCTGTGTTGATGTCAAAATCAGGCACATAGACCAAATATCCCGTTTCCACAGGCGTCAATATGATTGGATAGGCTGTTTTCATATTCTCTCCCCCTTATAACCGGTTTCTTCTGATAAGCGCTTTGGCAAGCTGCTCGTTGACCTCCTTATGACGGGGAACAGGCTCCATGCGCGTTCCGTCCGTCAGGATAATATGATTTGCGCCCTCGCGGAGAACCCACCAGCCCTTGTCAAAGAATAGTCTGAGGAGGTCCTTCTGTTTCATCTTCTCACCTCTCATCTCTATTATACGCATAATATGCGCATATGTCAATAAAAAACTTTGGGCCTCCCGTTGGGGAGGCCCATTGGTTATAAAACTGTTTCAGTGCTCGATAAGGCTCTTGCCGGTCATCTCGGCGGGCTGGTCGATGCCCATCAGCTCCAGCATGGTGGGGCAGATGTCCGCCAGGCGGCCGTTGTGGAGCTTCATGCCCTCGGGCGCGCCCACGATGAAGAAGGGCACGGGGTTTGTGGTGTGGGCGGTGTGGGGCTCGCCGTCCTCGGCGATCATCTTGTCGGCGTTGCCGTGGTCAGCGGTGATGAGGCACACGCCGCCGGCCTTCAGCACGGCGTCCACCACCTTGCCCACACATTCGTCCACGGTCTCCACGGCCTTGACGGCGGCGTCGAAGACGCCGGTGTGGCCCACCATGTCGCAGTTGGCGAAGTTGAGGATGATGGCGTCATACTTGCCGGATTCAATGCGCTTGACGCACTCGTCGGCCACCTTGCGGGCGCTCATCTCCGGGATCAGGTCGTAGGTGGGGAACTCCTTGGGGGACGGGATCAGGGCCCGGTCCTCGCCGTCGTAGACCTGCTCGGTGCCGCCGTTGAAGAAGAAGGTCACATGGGCGTACTTCTCCGTCTCGGCGATGCGCAGCTGCTTCATGCCCCGCTGGGCCAGGATCTCGCCGAACGTGTTCCTGAGTTCCTCGGGCGGGAAGGCCACGGTGACGTTGGGCATGGTAGCGTCGTACTGGGTGGTGCAGACGTATTTCACGGGGAAGAAGCCCTTTTTGCGCTCAAAGCCCTTGAAGTCGGGATCCACGAAGGTGCGGGTGATCTCCCGGGCCCGGTCGGGGCGGAAGTTGGTGAAGATGATGGAGTCGCCGGGCTTGACCATGCCCTCCGGGGCGCAGACCGTGGGAACGACGAACTCGTCCGTCACGCCGGCGTCGTAGCTTGCCTGCATGGTGTGGACGGGGTCCAGGTCGATATTGCCCTCGCCGCAGACCATGGCGTTATAGGCCTTCTCCACCCGGTCCCAGCGGTTGTCCCGGTCCATGGCGTAGAAGCGGCCGGCGATGGTGGCGATCTTGCCTACGCCGATCTCCTTGCACTTGGCCACGCACTCCTCGATATACTCCTTGCCGGAGGAGGGGGGCACGTCGCGGCCGTCCATGAAGCAGTGGATATAGACCTTGTCAAGGCCCCGCCGCTTGGCCATCTCCAGGAAGGCCCAGGTGTGGGTGTTGTGGCTGTGGACGCCGCCGGGGGACATGAGGCCCATCAGGTGCAGGGCTCCTCCGGAGGCCTTGGCCGCGTCCATGGCGGCGATATACTCCGGGTTTTCAAAGAAGCTGCCGTCCCGGACGGCCACGGTGATGCGCAGAAGGCTCTGGTACACGATCCGGCCGGCGCCGATATTGGTGTGGCCCACCTCGGAGTTGCCCATCTGGCCGTCGGGCAGGCCCACGTCCTCGCCGCTGGCCTGGAGCTGGCAAATGGGGCTGGAGGCGATGAGCCGGTCCAGGTTGGGCCGCCTGGCGGCGGCGATGGCGTTGATCTTGGGATCCGGCTTGTCGATGCCGAAGCCGTCCATGATGATAAGTGTCACGGGTCTTTTCATGAGGTTACCTCCATTTCAATTTATAGAGGAAGGGCCGCCAGGTAGTATGACGGCCACAGGATTTCTCAAAAAACTCTTATTCAAACTTTTTCCCGGCGACATGCGCGTCGGGAAAAAGTCCTTTTGTCGCACAAGCGTACTAAAACGGGCCCCCATCGGGCTGTCGCCCGGATGGGAGAGGACGGCGCGAGCCAGCGCCTGAGGGCGAATACTTGGAGCCCGAGGCAAAGCGGCTCGCGTGAGGACGAGCGTGCGCGCAGGGCGACGGCAGGGGGAAATTTCTGAATTTCGCAAAATTCAGAAATTTTTCCCGCACGTTCCCTTTGGCATCGAAAGCCCTCCGGGCTTTCGAGCCAGTTTTTATTCCTGGTTGGCGGCGTTGATGATGGCGGCGAACTTCTCGGGGACCAGGGAGGCCCCGCCGATGAGGCCGCCGTCGATGTCCGGCTGGGCCAGCAGCTCATAGGCGTTCTTCTCGTTCATGGAGCCGCCGTAGAGGATGGTGGTGGCACGGGCGGTGCGGGCCCCGTAGAGGCCGCGGATGATGGAGCGGATGGTCCGGTTGACCTCGTTGGCCTGCTCGGCGGTGGCGGTGTTGCCGGTGCCGATGGCCCAGATGGGCTCGTAGGCGATGACCACCTTCCGGATCTGCTCCTCGGTAACGCCGGCCAGGGCGGCGCGCACCTGGTAGTTGATCAGCGCCTCGGTCAGGCCCAGCTCCCTCTGACGGGCGCTCTCGCCCACGCAGACGATGGGCTGGAGGCCCAGCTCCAGGGCGGCCTTGACCTTCTCGTTGACGGTAAGATCCGTCTCGCCGAAATACTGACGGCGCTCGGAGTGGCCGATGATGACGTACTTGACCTTCAGATCCCGGAGCATCTCGCCGGACACCTCGCCGGTGTACGCTCCCTTGGGGTGCTCGCTCATGTTCTGGGCGCCCACGGAGATCCGGGCCTCCTTGAGGTATTTCATCCCCAGGGGCAGATCCACGAAGGGGGCGCAGATGACGGTCTCGCACCAGCGGGCCCGGGGAACCAGGGTCTTCAGCTCCTCCGCGAAGGCGCGGATCTCGGAGGGGAGCTTGTTCATCTTGAAATTGCCGGCGATGATGGTCTTACGGTATTTTCTGTTCATGACGCTCTGCCCTCTCCTTATTTGTCGAGCAAGCAGGCTACGCCGGGCAGCTCCTTGCCCTCCAGGAACTCCAGGGAGGCGCCGCCGCCGGTGGAAATGTGGGTGATCTTGTCGGCGAAGCCCAGCTGCTCGCAGGCCGCCGCGGAGTCGCCGCCGCCCACGATGGAGATGCAGTCGGACTCGGCCAGGGCCTTGGCCACGGCGATGGTGCCGGCGGCCAGGGTGGGATTCTCAAAGACGCCCATGGGGCCGTTCCACACAACGGTCTTGGCCTCCAGGACGGCCTTGGCGAAGATCTCGCGGGTCTTCTCGCCGATGTCCAGGCCCATCTTGTCGGCGGGGATGGCGTCGGCGGCCACGGTCTCAACGGTCACGGGGCCGTCAATGGGGTCGGGGAAGGAGGCGGCCACCACGGTGTCCACGGGCAGGAGCAGCTTCACGCCGCGCTCCTGGGCCTTGGCCATCATGTCCTTGCAGTAGTCCAGCTTGTCGGCGTCCAGCAGGGAGGTGCCCACGGAATAGCCCTTGGCGGCCATGAAGGTGTAGGCCATGCCGCCGCCGATGATGAGGGTATCGACCTTCTCAAGAAGATTGGAGATGACATTGAGCTTATCGGAGACCTTGGCGCCGCCCAGGATGGCCACAAAGGGACGGTCGGGATCGGCCAGGGCCTTGCCCATGACGCCCAGCTCCTTCTCGATGAGGAAGCCGGAGACGGCGGGCAGATAGGCGGCGACGCCGGCGGTGGAGGCGTGGGCGCGGTGGACGGCGCCGAAGGCGTCGGACACATAGACGCCGTTCTCCCCGGCCAGGGCGGCCAGCTTCTTCACAAATTCGGGGTCGTTCTTGGTCTCACCCTTCTCAAAGCGGGTGTTCTGGAGGAGCATGATCTCCCCGCCCTTCAGGGCGGCGGCCTTGGCCTGGGCGTCGGGGCCGACGACGTCAGAAGCCAGGATGACTTCCTTGCCCAGAAGCTCGCCGAGACGGGCTGCCACGGGCTCCATCTTCAGGGCGTCCAAGGCCTTTTGCCACTTGGCCTCGGTCAGGTCCTCGGGGGCCTTGCCCTTCTCGGCCTGCTTCTTGGCCCACTTGTCAAAGCTGGGCTCGGGCTTGCCCAGATGGCTGCAGGCGATGACGGCGCAGCCCTGCTCAAGCAGGTACTTGATGGTGGGGACGGCGGCCACGATGCGCTTGTCGCTGGTGATGACGCCCGCCTTCAGGGGCACGTTGAAGTCACAGCGAAGGAGCACCTTCTTGCCGGCCAGGTCAATGTCACGGACTGATTTCTTGTTGTAGTTCATGTCAATACTCCAATCCTTAAAAATTATTTTAAACCCTTAAAGGGATAATGCGCGCAGTAATGCTGCCATCGTGGGAAATGGCGGCTCACCGGGCCATGCTGCCGGCGCCGGAGAGCTCCGGGAACCCCTGCTGGCGCAGGGCCTCGTAGCACAGGACGGCCACGGAATTGGCCAGGTTCAGGCTCCTGGCGTCCTCCCGCATGGGGATGCGGACGCACCTGTCCCGGTAACGCTCCCGGAGAAATTCCGGCAGACCCGCCGTCTCCTTGCCGAACAGGAGCCAGCACCCGTCCCGGAATTCCGCCCCGTCGTAGCTGCGGGGCGCCTTGGTCGTGGCCAGCCACAGATCCTCGCCGCCGTGCTTTTGGAGGAATTCGTCCAGGCTCTCGTAAACCGTGATGTCCACCATGGGCCAGTAGTCCAGGCCCGCCCGCTTCACCGCCCGGTCGGAGATGTCGAACCCCAGGGGCCGCACCAGATGCAGGCGCGAACGGGTGGCGGCGCAGGTGCGGGCGATGTTGCCCGTATTCATCGGGATCTCCGGCTCCACCAGCACGATGTTGACCAAATTCCTCACCTCTTGCCATCGTGACTATTTTATAACTTCCCGCGGGAGTTTTCAAGTTAAATTGTTAAAAATCTCGCAAACTTTTTCACTTTTGACCTTTTGGCGAAAGTGAGGCCGAAAACGGTGTTTTCTTTTGGGAGGTTCCGCGCATATTTCCGCCGCTCCCGGCGGCCCGCCGTCATACGTGGAGATTTTCGAATTTCCCGTTTTTTCGTCCAACGCACCCGTAGGGGCCGGACACCCGGCCGGCCCGTGTGTCGAATTTCGTATTTTTATCGTTCAACGCACCCGTAGGGGCCGCCTCTCTTGGCGGCCCGCCGAATTACCGGCGAATTTCGTAAATCGCACCCGTAGGGGCGGCCGTCCCGGCCGCCCGTCCCGGTTGACCTCCGGGCTGTCGATCATTGGGGGACGGGTCCCATTGGGGCCCCCATTGGGCCGCTGCCCGATGGGGAAAGGAGAAGCGAACCTGGCGCGTGAGCGTTCCCGCCGCGCGGGGACGCGAGGTTAAGCCGGTTCCGCGACGACGCCGGCGACCCCTACTTCGGAAAAGCGGCGACGCGGGGCGGCCGGTGTCCGGCGCGTCCCGCGTCAAAAGCGCTATTGTCGTTATGCTCCCCAGGGCCGCGGGCTTACTCCTGCCTATTGTTCAGGGCGTCAACGGCGGCGTCGAACTCGCGTTTGGCCTCGCTGGCGGCCTCCTCGGCGGCGTTGGCGGCTTCGGCGGCGGCCTGCTCCACAGTGTCCTCGATCTCGTCCACCACGTGGTCGGCGGTCTCCTCCACGGCCTCGGCGGTCTCGGCAGCCTCGGCGGCGGCTTCCGGCTCCTCCTGGGCGGAGAGGCTCTCGATCTCGGCCTGCTTGGCCTCGATGGTCTCCAGGGCGGCCTCGATGGCGGCGGCGGTCTCGGCGAAGTCCGGATCGGTGTGGCCGGCGTACTTCTCGTAATAGAGCCTGCCCAGCTCGGTGTACTTGTCCTTCAGGCCGCCCCGGGCGGAGGCGATCTCCGCGTTGAGCTTGGCCTTTTTGCCGGTGATTTGGGCCTTCCCGGCCACGTCGTGGACCGCGTCGGAGACCTTGCCGGCCACGTCACGGGCGGCGTCTCCGGCCTTTTCGGCCACGTCCTTGGCCACGCCCACGGCCTTGCCGGCGGCCTGGCTGATTTTTTCCTTCAGGTCATCAAGAGAAACGTTTGCCATGATTTTTACCTCCATTTGATTTTCATCACTTGTTTTGAACGTCAACTTTCTGTTAAACGAAACGGCCCTGCGGGTCCGGAGCAGCTCCCGCAGAGGCTCCAGCGCCTCGTCAAGCTCCTGTTCATCCATGGGCATCACCGCTCCCGTCTCCGGTATTCTCCTCCGGCGCGGAATCGTCCTCCGCCGGTGTCTCCGGGCCTTCGGCCTCCACTCCCTCCGCCTCCGGGGGTTCGGTCTCCGCGGCCAGGGCGGCCTTTTGGCGGTTTACGAACATTTTCTCCGGATCCGGGCGGCGTGCGAATCTATTATACAGCAAAAGCGCGGCGGATGCAAGGAAAAGAACGAAGGACACCAGCTGGCTGACGCGGATGCCCGTATTAAAGAGGTAAAGGCTGTCGGTGCGCAGGCCCTCGACGAGCATCCTCCCGAAGCCGTACCAGCCCAGATACCACAGGAACACCTGCCCGTCGTACCGGCGGTGTTTTTTGGAGAAAACGTGCATCAGGGTAAAGCCCACAAGATTCCACAGGGACTCGTAGAGGAAGGTGGGGTGGACGGCGTAGGCGGTGCCGTCGGGGAGGGTGAGCACCATGCGGCAGAAGATGTCCGTCTGGTAGCCGAAAGCCTCCCGGTTCATAAAGTTCCCCCACCGGCCCAGGGTCTGGCCGATGATGAAGCCGAAGCACACCATGTCCAGAAAGGCCGGTATGGAAAGCTTTTTCCACAGGCAGTAGATGACCAGGGCCAGGATCGCCCCGGCGATGACGCCGTACATCCCCAGACCCCCCTGCCAGATATACAGGACGGAGAGGGGGTCGTCCGCGAACAGGTCCCAGTGGAACAGGCAGAAATAGATCCGCGCGCCGATGATGGCCAGGGGGACGCCCAGGATGATCACGTCAAACACGTTGTCCGGCGTCAGGCCGAATTCCCTGGAGCGCCTGGCACAGTAGAGCACCGCCAGGAGGAAGCCCGTGGCGATGATGACACCGTACCAGTGGACGGTCAGCGGGCCGATGCGGATCACCGGCGAGGGGTTGATGCTCCAGTCTCCCAGCATGGGGAAGGAGATGGATGCTTCCGGGTAGGCTGTTTTCATGTGGATTTACCCTTTCTTTTGGATGATGGAGACGGCGCATCTGTCCACGGTCATGTACTCGGCCAGGAAGGCTCTCACGTCCTCCGCCGTCACCGCGTTCAGCACCTCCACGGTATTGAAATAGTCGTAGCCGGAAAAGCCTCCGGCGGCCACGTTGTAGCAGATGTTCTCGAAGGAGCCGGCTGACCGGAGGGCCGCGCCCAGGGCCGTCTTTTTCCGGCGGGCGAAAAACGCCGGGTCCACGCCCCGGGCGGCCAGGTCCGCCGCCGCCTCCAGCACCCGCATACACACGTACTCCGGCTTCTGGGTCTCCCCGCCGAAGGAGAGCTGGGAGTAACCGGCGGTGTTTTCAAAGTCGTAGCCGAAGGTCTCGTTGATATCCCCGTCGTCGTAGAGCTTCCGGTGCAGGGGCGAGGCGGAGCCCAAAAGCGTGGACAGCGCCAGGGTGGCGGTCAGCTCGAATTTCACGCTCTCCCGGCCCAGAAGCCCGCTTTTTGTCTTGGCGCCCGCCAGGAACAGGGGCGCGCCCACGTCCATGGTCCGCCGGTCGCTCATCTTCAGGGGGAGGGGCCCCTCCGGCTTCTCCGGGACCCGCGCCGGCATGGGCGCCAGGGTCTCCGGCATCAGCTCCTCCGCCGTCTCCAGCACCCGTCTGGGGTCCTGGTCGCCCACCACCACCAAGGCCATGTTCCGGGGGGTGTAAAAGGCCCTGTGGGCGTCGCGAAGGGTCTGGGCGGTGATGGCGGCGATGCTCTCCTCCGTCCCGGCCACGCTCTCCCGGAGGGCGGGGGCGGCGTAGAGGCACCGCAGGAGTGCGTAGTAGGCGGCGTCCTCCGGGTCGTCCTCCATCATACGGATCTCCTGGGCGATGATGGCCCGCTCCCGCTCCACGCCCTCGTCGGTGAAGTAGGGGGTGGAGACGAACTGCAAAAGGAGCCGGAGATTTTCAAAAAACGAGTCCGTACACTCAAAATGGTAGGCCGTCATATCCGGCGAGGTGAAGGCGTTGGCGTTGGCGCCCCGCTGGGAGAGGGTGGTCAGGGCGTTGGCCTGGCCCTCCACCTCGAAGAGCCTGTGCTCCACGAAGTGGGCCGTGCCGGAGGGGGTGGAAAACCGCTCCCCGGAGAGGATAAATTCCCTGTCCGCGCCGCCGTAGTTGACGGCCAGGAACGCCATGGACTTGCGAAAGCCGGGCTTGGGCACCACCGTCACCCGCAGGCCGGATTCCGTCTGGGCGGTGTAGGCCGTCTCGCCCACCGTGGCGTATTCCCTCTTTTTAAGCATCTGCGTCCGCCTCCGCCGTGAGAAAATAGGTATGGGTGAGCTTTGCCTCCGCCGCGACGGCCGCCACGTCCTCCGCCGTGACCAGCTCGCACAGGGCGGCAAATTCCTCCGGGCCGGGGCGGCTGCCAAGGATGGCCCTGTCCAGATACAGCGCCTCCAGCCCCATGGGCTCGTCCAGGGAGGCCAGCAGCGAGCTGATGACGCCCCGCTTGGCCGCCTCCAGCTCCCAGGGCTCGATAAAGCCGTTGGCCAGAGAGGCCAGCTGGGCCAGGATCTCGGCGTGTACCTCCTCGAACTTATCCGGGTCGATGCCGGCGGAGACGAACATCGCCCCCTTGTTCCGGTCCACGGTGGAGCTGGCGTAATAGCACAGGGCCAGCCGCTCCCGGACGTTCAGGAAGAGCCTGGAGGTGGCGGAGCCGCCGAACAGGGCGTTGAACACCGCCAGGGCGGCGTAGCGGGGCTCCTCCCGGGCGTCCCCCCTGTCCAGCCGGAAGCCCATCACCAGCCTCCCCTGGGTCACGTCCATGGTCTCCCGGATGACCTTCTCCTTCACATCCCCGAAGCCCGTGCGCACCTGGGTGGCGGGCCTGGGGAAGCTCCCGGTCCGGGGCAGGGAGGCCAGCGCCTCCCGGAGCACCCGCGCCACCCGCTCCGGCTCCTCCGCGCCGCAGTAGAACAGCTCCAGGGGCGCCGTGGCGATCAGCTCTTTATAATATTTCGTCAGCGCGTAGGGGGAGATGTTGGCGGCGTCCGCCAGGGTCCCCAGCTTGCTGACACCGTAGCTCTCGCCCCGGAACATGGCCTCCACCAGCTTCAGGGAGGCGTAGGCCCGCTTGTCGTTGATCTCGGCGTTGATGTCGTCCATCAGGTTCTGCCGCTCGGAGCGCACATAGTCGCCTCTCAGACGCCCGCCCCGGGTGGCCGGGGTCAGCAGCAGCTCCCCCAAAAGGCACGCCGTCCCGGAGAGGATATCGGGCCGCCCCGGCAAAAAGGCCGCGTCGGGGAAATCGGCACAGAAGCCCAGCGCCGCCACCTCGCCCCTCTTGCGGATGGCCGGCTCGATCCGCGCCCCGTAAAGCTCGTCCATGGCGGCGGCCAGGGATTCGCTGTCGGGACATCGGGCCGTCCCCCGGCGCAAAACGTAGGGCAGGACGGCGTTCAGGGACGCGGTTTTTTTCGTGTGAGGGGCCAGGAGCGTGGCGGACAGACAGCCGGTCTTGAACCGGTCATCCCGCACCGCCGTGAGCCTGACGCCCCGCGTCAGCGGTATCTCAAATACGCCCTTCAACGCCTCGCCCCCCGTAAAATGCCGATATTTAGTACAGTATATCATATTATTCTAGAAAAAACAACAGCAGCCGGGGAAAAATCATCTACCCCGGAGGGGAATTTTCAAAAGGTTTCCGCCCTCACCCCGGGGGGTTATAAGGTTTCCGCCCTTATAGGGCGGAGGGATCTACTTCCACTCTTTTGACCCGGCAAAAGAGTGGAAGTAGCAAGGGGAGAAAACCGGCTCAGGGGGGATTTCGCTTTTTCCCCCCTGAGAACCCCCTTTTAAAAACGACCACACAGGGGCTTGCGAGCCCCTATGTGGAGAACCCCGGGGACGCCCGTGGGAAAGCCATTGCGGGAAATGGGCTTTCCCCCGCACGACGACTTCCTTTCTGTACGGGCCGGACACCTGGCCGGCCCGCGTGTCGATTTCCCGACACGTTAATGACAACGCCGTACGGGCCGCCGCCCCCGGCGGCCCACCGAATTTCCGAAACGCTCCATTCAAAAAGGTTGCGGCTTCGCCGCCATTGAATTTACGGGCCGCCTGGAGAGGCGGCCCCTACAAGGTTGTACGATAGATTTTCAGGAATTCGTGGGCCGCCGTGGGCGGCGGCCCGTACGGCGATGGGGGTGGATTTTCGTGGAATTTGATGGTGCGTCGGGCCGGCCAGGTGTCCGGCCCGTACAGAAACGATGTTTTCGA
>CANRMY010000003.1 GCA_947631845.1 uncultured Oscillospiraceae bacterium
AAGGTTCGCGGCGGCGCTCGCCGTTGTCGGGAGCTGTCCGGTTTTTTCCCGGCCCGGCCGGGTGTCCGGCCCGTACGGGTGCGGTGAACGAAATGCGCGAGGAATTCGGTGGGCCGCCCACGTCGTCGCGGAACCGGCTTAACCTCGGGCTCCAAGTATTCGCCCTCAGGCGCCAGGTTCGCTCCTCCTTTCCCCATCGGGCAACGGCCCGATGGGGGCCCCAATGCGGCCCGTACGGCGTTTTAAAATGATTATCAGGAATTCGAGGGACGGGCCGGCTGGGTGTCCGGCCCGTACGAGTGCGTATGATCATAACCGCAGCAGCGCGGGGAACGTAGGAACGAAGGTTTAGTTAACTGAGATGTGAGCGGCTGAGCGGGTTAGACGCAGAGTCCATTCGTAACAAAGACGCGCGGATATGAGTGGGGCAGGGGTTCGATCCCTGCCCCATTGTTTTTCTCCTCTTTGTTGCTTTCTCCTCTTTTGTCAACACAAAAGAGGAGAAAGCAAATCTCCTCCGCCCTATAAGGGCGGAACCTTATAAAGCCCCGCAGGGGACAGGGCAATTGCCCTTAAACTGAAAAAACTTCTTGCATCATCACGGTATGGGCGGTATAATGATACCGTTCATATTTTATTCATATGGAGGGATCTCAAATGACCGCATGGTACTTAGTGCTGTGTCTCGTCATCCTCGGCATCGCCTATGTGATCTTCAACTACATGAAGATCAAGAAGATGCGGGAGGGGACGGCGGACATGGTGGAAATGGCCGGGATCATCCGTTCCGACGCCAACACCTTCATGCTCACGGAATATAAGAGCATCTGCCTGGTGCTGGCCGTTGTCTCCGTGATCTTTACGCTGTTCATTGAAAAAACATCCGGCCTCAGCTTCCTGCTGGGCGGCGCCATGAGCTCGGTGGTGTGCGTCCTGGGCATGAAGAGCGCCACCTACGCCAACGTCCGCACCGCCAACCGCGCCCGGGAGAGCCTGTCCATCGGGGAGACGGTGAAGGTGGCCCTGTGCGGCGGGTCTATCTCGGGCCTGGCGGTGCAGACCTTCGGGATGCTGGGCCTGGTGCTCATCATGCTCCTGCAGGGCGGCGTGGACCACACCTCCACCGGCACCGGCCTTATCAAGCTGGGCTCCATGGCCTGCAATCCCACGGTGATGCGCATCTCCACCTACTCCCTGGGCTGCTCCATCGTGGCCATGTTCAACCGCGTGGCCGGCGGCAACTACACCAAGGCCGCGGACATCAGCTCCGACATCCTGGGCAAGATCCGCCACGACCTGCCCGAGGACGACAGCCGCGTGCCCAACACCATCGCGGACTTCATCGGCGACAACGTCAACGACATCGCCGGCAACTGCTCCGACCTGCTGGAGTCCTTTGTGGCCACCATGTCCGCCTCCGTGATGATCGCCGTGACCCTCTATCAGACCCACGGCTCCAAGGACGCCATCACCGACGCCACCTTTAACGCCACCGTCATGTTCCCCGTCCTCCTGGCCGCCTGCGGCCTGGTGGGGTGCCTGGTGGGCCTTCTCATCGCCAATTTCAAGAAGATGGGCGACAACCCGTCCCGGGAGCTTGACATGTCCACCTGGATCTCCGCCGGCCTCACCGTGATCCTGGGCGGTATCGCCTCCTATGTGGTCTTCGGCAAGCTGGGACAGGGCGGGAACCTCTATGAGGACTTCCTCATCGGCTGGGCCTCCCCCTGGGTCAGCGCCGTCATGGGCATTATCTCCGGCGTGGCCATCGGCGTCATCACCGAGTATTACACCAGCACCGACCACAAGCCCACCCGGGAGCTGGCGGAGATCTGCGAGGAGGGCGAGGCCTTCGTGGTCACCAAGGGCGACGCCATCGGCTCCCGCTCCTGCCTGCTGCCGGTGCTGATCATCGCCATCGCCCTGCTGATCTCCGGCAAGGTCTGCGGCACCTACGGCATCGCCATCTCGGCTCTCGGGATGCTGGCCTTTGTGGGCGCCACCGTCTCCATCGACGCCTTTGGGCCCATCGCCGACAACGCCGGCGGCCTGGCCGAGTCCTGCCACCTGGATCCCGACGTGCGGAAGATCACCGATAAGCTGGACGCGGTGGGCAACACCACCGCCGCCATCGGCAAGGGCTTCGCCATCGGCTCCGCCGCCTTCGCCACCGTCTCGCTGATCGTGGCTTACGTGGGCAACTACACCCAGATCGGCGCGGAGCTGTCCCTGAACTTCGCCTCCTTCTTCGTGGTGGCCGGCGGCATCCTGGGCGGCGCGCTGGTGGAGTATTTCTCCGCCATGCTGACGGATAACACCATTGATTCCGCCAAGATCATGGCCGACGAGGGCGACAAGATGATGTCCATTCCCGGCGTTCTGGAGGGGAAGGTCAAGCCCGATTACAATAAGATGATCCGGCTGGCGGCCCAGGAGGCCATTCACAAGATGGTCCTGCCCTCCGTGCTGGCGCTGCTGATCCCCGTGGTGGGCGGCCTCCTCTTCGGCGTGCAGTTCGTGGGCGGTATCCTGGTGGGCGCCACCGTGGTGGCCATCCCCCGGGCCATCTTCATGGGCAACTCCGGCGGCGCCTTTGACAACGCCAAGAAGTACATCGAGGGGGAGAACATCCCCGGACACGGCAAGGGATCCCCGGCCCATAAGGCCGCCGTCACCGGCGACACCATCGGCGATACCCGCAAGGACGTGGTGGGCGTGGCCCTGGATATCTTCATCAAGCTCATGTCCACCGTGGCCAACACCCTGGCCCCTGTGCTGAAGAATATCGCGCTTATTAAATAAGCGATTCCCCGTGATTTTTGTTCAAAATCACCTTTGACAGCTTTTTTTGATCAGGCTAAAATAAAGATACAACGTGTGGCACTCAATGCGTAAATCCGGTTGGGCGCCACGCGTTTTTTTGCGCCAAAAACAGCGCGCGGCCCCCGGTACGACGCCGGTCAAGGCCGCGCGCTGACGCTTTGAAAGGAAGTTTTTTATGGAAAACAACGAATTTCTGCGCACGGAGCGGGTGGGCAGGCTGATGGGGAGGTACGCGGTTCCCTGCGTCATATCGCTTCTGGTGGGCGCGCTGTACAACATCGTGGATCAGATCTTCATTGCCAACGCCTCGTATCTGGGCTCCTACGGCAACGCCGCCAACACCGTGGTGTTCCCGCTGACGGTCATCGCCCTGGCCGTGGCGGTGATGATCGGGGACGGGTGCTGCGCCTTTGTGAGCCTCTGCCTGGGCCGGGAAGAGCCCGCGCCCGCCCGCCGGAGCGTGGGGAACGCCGTGGTGACGGTGCTGGCCGCCGGGATCGCCCTGGCCGCGCTGTATCTGGGCCTCCAGACGCCCCTCATCACCCTGTTCGGCGGCACCGTCAACCGGGAGACCTTTGACTGCTCCCGTGAATATTTCTTTTGGATCGCCCTGGGGGTGCCCTTTTATATGTTCGGCCAGGCCATGAACCCCGTCATCCGGGCCGACGGAGCGCCCAAATTCGCCATGGCGGCAACGCTTTCGGGCGCGGCGTTGAATATCGTCCTGGATCCCGTGTTCATCTTCGTCTTAAAATGGGGGATGATGGGCGCGGCTGTAGCCACGGTGGCGGGGCAGGCCGTCACGGCGGCCCTGTCCGTGTGGTATCTTTTCCACATGAAGCTGGTGCGGCCCCGGCGGGGGGATTTCCGCCCGGACGGGCAGATCTGCCTGAAGACCCTGACCCTGGGCGTCACCAGCTTCCTCTCCCAGATCTCCCTGGTGGCGGCGATGGCGGCCATCAACAACATGATCCGCAAGTACGGCGCCCTTGATCCCATTTTTGGGCAGGAGGAATACGCCCAGATCCCCATGGCGGTGGTGGGCATCGTCATGAAATTCTTCCAGATCGTCATCTCCGTGGTGGTGGGGATGGCCGCCGGGTGCATCCCCGTCGCCGGGTACAACATGGGCGCGGGGGAGAAGGGGAGAGTGAAGGAACTGTTCACGCGCCTTCTCACGGCGGAAGCGGCGGTAGGCCTGGCGGCGCTTATTATCGTGGAGGTCTTTCCCGGCCGGCTGATCGCCCTGTTCGGCGCGGCCAACGAGAGCGTCTACTACACCGCCTTCGCCCTCCGGGCCTTCCGGATCTATCTGTGCATAATCGTCTTCGCCTGCGTCAACAAGGCGTGCTTCATCTTCTTGCAGGCCATGGGCAAGGCGCTGGCCTCCACCGTCCTCTCCCTTATCCGCGAGATCGTCTTTGGTGTGGGCCTGGCCCTGCTCCTGCCCCTCCTTTGGGGCCTGGACGGGGTGCTGATCTCCATGCCCCTGGCGGACGCCCTGACGTTCCTGGCGGCGGCGTACCTCATAAGGCGCACGTACCGGGAGCTTTCAGAGGAGGACCCCGCCGCGCGGGAAGAGCCGGCCCGCACGCCGGCGCATGGATAAACCGGCGGTTGACCGTAGGGGCCGATGACCACATC
Organism: uncultured Oscillospiraceae bacterium; assembly: GCA_947631845.1. GTDB lineage: Bacteria > Bacillota > Clostridia > Oscillospirales > Oscillospiraceae > RUG626. The sequence continues at coordinate 4,468 of CANRMY010000003.1, forward strand.
GGCCCATCTTTCGAATTCCCGGAAAACTTTCGTTAGACACCGTAGGGGCCGCCTCTTCAGGCGGCCCGCGTCATACGTAGGGATTCCCGAATTACACGTATATTCCGTCCAACGACCCTGTGCGCGCCGGAAATTCGGAGGTGCAACGTGTGGGCCGATGTGGTCATCGGCCCTTACATTGTGAACGGTGGTTCTGAGGGTTCCCGTACGGGCCGGACACTGGCCGGCCCGTTCTTCGAATTCCCGAGAATTTTCCCAAAGACGCCGTACGGGCCCCAATGCGGCCCGTACGGCGTTTTATGGGAGATTATCAGAAATTCGCGACCAGCCATCCGTAGGGGCCGATGACCACATCGGCCCACACGCCGCATTATCAAATTTCCCGTGCGCCCGTCCGAATTCCCGAAAATCTTTTTTATCCGCCGTAGGGGCCGCCTCTTCAGGCGGCCCGATTTTCAAATAAACGGCGGAGCCGCAACCTTTTTGAGGGCGGGTGTTGCGGAAATTCGACACACGGGCCGGCCGGGTGTCCGGCCCGTACGGGTGCGGTGGACGGAATGCGGCAGGAATTCGATAGATGGGCCGCCGAGGGCGGCGGCCCGTACAGCGGTGGGGGTAGATTTCCGGGGAATTCATCGTGCGTCGGGCCGGCCGGTGTCCGGCCCGTACGGGTGCGTTATACGAAACGCGCCGGGGATTAGGTATGCCAAAATAATGAGCGTTTGACATTGACAGGCGGGGAGAATGGGGATATAATACATTGCGGTATTAAAAAACCACAAGCGGTATTAAAAATCCACAAAAGGTGAGGATACATATGAACTTTATCTTTATTTCTCCCCAATTCCCGCCCATCTACTGGAGCTTCTGCGACAGGCTGAAGCGCAACGGCGTCAACGTGCTGGGCATCGGCGACAGCCCCTATGACAGCCTGTCCGACGGCCTCAAGGGCGCGCTGACGGAGTATTACCGGGTGGACAACATGGAGGACTACGACCAGATGTACCGGGCCGTGGCCTTCTTCGCCTTCAAATACGGCAAAATCGACTGGATCGAATCCAACAACGAATATTGGCTGGAGCAGGACGCGCGCCTGCGCACCGACTTCAACGTGACCACCGGCGTGAACACCCAGGAGGTGGCGTGCTTCAAGTCCAAGTGGGGGATGAAGGAGTTTTACAAAAAGGCCGGCGTTCCCACGGCCCGGTGCCACCGGATCGGCGATAAGAAGGCCGCGGCGGACTTTGTGAAGCTGGTGGGCTATCCCGTCATCGTCAAGCCCGACAACGGCGTGGGGGCCGAGGCCACCTATAAGCTGGAAAATGACGCTGATTTTGAGAGCTTTTTCAACAACCTGCCCGCCGTCCCCTATGTGATGGAGGAGTTCATCACCGGCGACATCTACTCCTACGACGCCATCACCAACTCCAAGTGCGAGCCGCTCTTTGAGTCCATGACCGCCTGGCCGCCCTCCATCATGGATATCGTCAACGATAAGCTGGATCTGGCCTACTATGTGGAGGCCGGTATGCCCGCGTCTCTGCGGAAGCTGGGCCGGGCCACGGCCAAGGCCTTCGGGGCGCGCAGCCGCTTCATCCACCTTGAATTCTTCAAGCTGAAGGTGGCCAAGGAGGGCCTGGGCAAGGTGGGGGACTTCGTGGGCCTGGAGGTCAACATGCGCCCCGCCGGCAGCTACACCCCGGATATGATGAATTTCGCCCACTCCACCGACGTGTACGAGATCTGGGCGGAGATGGTGGCCTACGATGAGCGCAGGCTCCCCGAGAGCGGCGAGGATCACTTCTGCGTCACCGCCGACAGGCGGGATATGTACGACTATGTCCACACCAATGAGGAGATCTTCGAGAAGTACGGGGACAAGATCGTCAAATACGAGCGCCTTCCCGCCATCTGGGAGGATCAGATGGGCAACGAGACGTTCATCGCCCACGCCGCCGACAGGAAGGAAGCCAACGCCTTCATCAAATTCGTCACCGAAAAGAAAAAATAACGCAGGGAGAAGAGCATGGAAGTTCGTTATTTTAAAGAGTGGAGCCGGGAGCTGGACCGGGATATGGAATTCAAGGTTTACGGCAGCCGCGGCAAGCTCTGTTTCGCCTTTCCGCCCCAGAACGGACGATTCTGGGACTTTGAAAACTTCGGCATGGTGGAGTGCATGAGGCCCTGGATCGAGGAGGGGCGGATCATGCTGGTCTGCGCCGACGGCATCGACGGCGAGAGCTGGTCGGCCAAGGACGACGACCCCCGCCACCGCATCGAGATGCAGGAGAAGTGGTTCCGCTACATCACCCTGGAGCTCTATCCCAGGGCCCGGGAGCTGGGGGACGTCCACGGCAAGGGGATGCTCACCGGCTGTTCCATGGGGGCGGTGCACTCCGGGATCTTCTTCTTCCGCCGCCCGGATCTGTTCGACACCGTGGTGGCCCTCAGCGGCACCTACAACGCCAACGACTTTATTCCGGGCTACATGGACGACCTGATCTACGACAATTCCCCGGTGTATTTCCTGCCCAATATGCCCTTCGACCACCCGTATATGGAGCTTTACCGCCAGAGCCAGCTGATCTTCTGCGTGGGTCAGGGCGCCTGGGAGGACGAGCTTCTGGCCGGGACACGGGCCCTGGACGCCGTCTGCCGGGAGAAGGCCATCCCCGCCTGGTTCGACTACTGGGGCTTCGACGTGAACCACGACTGGTGCTGGTGGCAGAAGCAGCTGCCGTATTTCATGGGGAAGCTGGATCTGTAATGTGATTTGAAAAAACGCAACGGGCGGAGATGACTGCCCGTTGCGTTTTAATACCCGGCACGTCTTAACAGTTATAGGGGGGAGCTTTATGAAAAAATCGGTTTCGGTCCTGCTCATCGTCTGCCTTGCCGTCGCCGCGTCCCTTTTCTGCGGCCTGTGGCTGCGGGAGAGGAGCGACAGGGATGATGTGCGACGTCTGGCCCGGTCCGGGGCCTCGGAGGCGTATGAGAGCTTCCTGGATTACGCCTCCTCCGGCGACGACGGCGATTACTGGCGGGGTGTGGCGGCCTTCCGCTCCTTTGAACAGGCCTATCAGATGCTGGCGGAGGGGACGAACCGGGAGGCGAATTATATCTTTTGCAACGAGGTCTACGCCGCCCTCCTGCTCTCACCGGATAAGAGCCGGGAGCATATCCCGGAGCTCTGCCAGGTGATGGAGCTTCTGTCAAAGGACGTGGAGGACGTGACGGGCTACGGGCGTATGGCGGAGCTCAGAAATACGCTGGCCGGGTGACGGTCAGTTAACACGGGCCTTTTTCACGGCGGGGCCGGTGATCACCGTGCCGTCCTCGGCAAAGCGGGAGCCGTGGCAGGGGCAGTCCCAGGTGTGCTCGGCGTCGTTGTGCTTGAGAGCGCAGCCCATGTGGGTACAGCGGGGGAGCGTAGGCGGGAGCAGGCTGGCGGCGCTGTGGGCTGTATTTTCCAAAAGAGGGCCGGCGGGCATGGGCCTGGCCGGATCGAATACGGGGGCAAATTTGTTCTCCCGGCCCAGAATGGCGTCGCGCAGCAGCGTCGCCGCTGCCATGGACGTGCTCATGCCCCAGGCGTTGAAGCCCGTGGCCACGAACAGGTGGGGCGTGGCGGGGGAGTAGCGGCCGATATAGGGCACCTCGTCCAGGGTGAAACAGTCCTGGTTGACCCAGCGGCAGACATCCCGGGCCTCCGGGACGTGCTCCTTGAGAAAGAGCCGGATCCGGGCGAAGTCCTCTTCCTCTTGTCCCGGGTCGTGACAGCCGCACCCCACGATCAGCTTGTCCCGGTACGTCCGGAAAAAGAAGCCCTTTTCCGCGTCCTCGGAGAGGGTGCAGTCCAGCTTCGGCGCGTTTTCCACGACCATGACGCTCTCCCGCTTTTGCCGGAGCTTCATGAAATACATCCCGCGCCGGTCAATGAAGGGGAAGTGGGAGGCGATGATGATGTTCTTCGCCGTGACGCTCCCCGCCTCCGTGTGGGCCGTGTGCTCCTCCAGCTTCAGCACCGCCGATTTTTCATAGATCCGCAGCTTGGCCGCCAGGGCGTACAGGAGCTTCAGCGGGTGGAATTGGGCCATATCCGGGAACACCACCGCCCCGGCGCACCGGATTCCCAGGGGAAGCCGGTCGGTGAAGCGGGCGGGAAAGCCCAGATCGTTGACGGCGGCGGCCTCCCGGCGCATCTTATCCGCGTCTCTCCAGGCGTACAGCACCGACGGGCTCATCTCAAAGTCGCAGTCGATGCCCCAGGCCACCTCCGAAAGGCGCTTCACCGCCTGGAGGTTGGCGTCCAGGTACCCCTTGGCCGCCTCCCGCCCGAACCGGCGGATGAGATCGGAATAGAGGACGCTGTGCTGGGCGGAGATCACCGCCGTCGTGCCGGAGGTGATGCCCCGGCCAACCCGGTCCGCCTCCAAAAGCACGCAGTCCACCCCGGCGGCGGTAAGCTCGTGGGCACAGAGTATGCCCACCATGCCGCCGCCGATGATCAGCGTATCGGCGGTCAAATCGTTCATCAGCTTGGGATATACGGCGGGCTTGACATCCCGCGTCCAGATGCTCTCCATGATATACGCCCCTTTTCGTTTTCCTCTATTCTTTGCGGAAACGGGCGGAATTATTGAAAAAAGATTTTGCGGGGAAATGGTATGATCGACAGATTTACGGAAACGTTCGGCGGGATCGCCCTCACCTGCACCGTTGAGGACGGTGTTGTGACCGGCCTCGCCTTCGGCGGGGGAGCGGCGGGCGGCCAGCATGACAGCGCGGCCCTGGCCTTTTGGGAGAAGGTCAGGGGGGAATTGGAGGAATATTTTGCAGGTCAACGCAGGCGCTTTGACCTGCCCGTTCACTGTCACGGCACGGACTTTCAGCGCCTGGTGTGGGCGGCGCTTACGGAGATCCCCTACGGGGAGACCCGCTCCTACGGACAGATCGCCCGGCAAATCGGCCGGCCCGGAGCGGCCCGGGCCGTGGGGAGGACCTGCCACTTGAACCCCGTCGTCCTGCTGATCCCCTGCCACCGGGTGGTGGGCGCGGACGGCTCCCTCACCGGCTTCGGCGGCGGCCTGGAAGTCAAAAAGCGCCTCCTGGCGCTGGAAGCGGACCACGCCAAACGGGGCAGAGAAGAAAGTCTGTGAACCAGTAGGGGAGAGCTTGGAAACCCTGTATCGAATTTCCGGAAAATCCCCCCCAAAACGACGTACGGGCCGGACACCCGGCCGGCCCGACGCACCATCGAATTTCCCACACGCCCGTCCGGATTCCCAAATAATTTCCCATAGACGCCGTACGGGCCGCCGCCCACGGCGGCCCACGAATTTCCGGCGCATTACGATAAACGCGCCCGTACGGGCCGGACACCCGGCCGGCCCGTTTTATCGAATTTCCGCAACGCCCACCCCAAAAAGGGTGTTGTAGGGGCCGATGACCACATCGGCCCACACGCCGAGCCTCCGAATTCCCCACACGCCTGTCCGAATTACTGAAAATCTCCCATAACACGACGTACGGGCCGCCGAGGGCGGCGGCCCGTACGTCGTAGAACGAAAAATTTTCGGGAATACGATATACGGGCCGGCCGGCGTCCGGCCCGTACGGAAATGTTTCGTGTCAATCGCGGGTGACCACGCGGTTATTTCAACCAGCTCAAAAGGGAGTCGTCCTCCCGCTCCTCCAGGACGCGGATGGCTCCCTCCAGCATCCGGGCCGCGTCCGCCCTGGTGAGGGTGGAGGCGGAGACGCCATCGGCCACGGTGTCAAAGATCCCGCAGGAGGTGAGATTGGCGCTGGCCTGGATCGCCCAGGCCGGCTCCGCCGCATCCTCCTCCAGGGCCACATCGGTGATGCCCAGGGCGTTATTGACCATGACGGTGGCCTCGGCGAAGGTGACGGGGACGTTGGGGGAGAACACGATCCTGCCGTCGGAGCGGGTGTTGCCTCTCACCACATCGTTTGTCAGGGCCGTGGTGAGATAGGGCTTCTGCCAGACGGGGATCTCCTCGTCGTCAAAAAATCCCGTTCTGGCCACGTCCAGGAGCTCCGCGCCGGAGAGGGACATGCACATCACCAGAAATTCGCCTCTGGTGACGGGCTTCTCCGGGTCAAAGACGTATTTCCCGCCGATCTGCTCCCCCACGAACACGCCCTTTTCCGCCAACAGCTGAGCGGCGTAGGCGTCGCCGGAGCCGGTCATATCGGCGTAGGTGACGGCGGTCTTCTGCTTTTTGATATCAATGGTGACGGTGGCCTCGTTGGACACGTTGCCCTTGTCGTCGGCGGCGGTGTAGGTGAAGGTGTCCTTGCCCTTCTTGCCCTCCGCCGGGGTGTAGACGAACTGGCCCTCCGTGATTTCCACACTGCCCTTTTTGGGCTGGCGGACCACGCTGAAGGTCACTGGGTCGCCCTCCGGGTCAAGGGCCTTGAAGGTGCCGGAGACGCTGACCTGGCGGTACGTCTCCAGGGCGAGATTTTCGGCCACGGGCGCGGAGTTGAGCTTCGCGTCAGCGGGATAGAAAAGGGCGAAGGCGGGGACGGCACTGAGGAGCAGCGCGGCGGCCAGCGTCAGGAGCACAAGTGCGGTTAGCTTTTTCATTCTTTTGACCTCCATAGCAGGATAAACTTAGACTGTCAAGCAGGATAAGCTTAGTCTGCCAATTGGAGGAAGAGATTATGCGTCCCGTCAAAAATATAAAATGAAAAATTTTAAAAAAAGTTGTTGACAAATACCGCCTCCCTTTAGTATAATAGCTCTTGCCGCTGATGAGGCGGCGGGAACGAGTGACAGGGGAGTATAGCTCAGCTGGTTAGAGCGCCTGCCTTACAAGCAGGAGGTCACAGGTTCGAGCCCTGTTACTCCCACCACGTTATGTGGCCAAGTAGCTCAGCTGGTTAGAGCGCCGGCCTGTCACGCCGGAGGTCGAGGGTTCGAGCCCCTTCTTGGTCGCCATTTATGCCCAGGTAGCTCAGTTGGTAGAGCAGCGGACTGAAAATCCGCGTGTCGTTGGTTCGATTCCGACCTTGGGCACCATCCGCGGCCTTAGCTCATCTGGTAGAGCGCCACCTTGCCAAGGTGGAGGTAGCGAGTTCGAGCCTCGTAGGCCGCTCCACAAGATTGGGGGCGTTATCGCCCCCAATCGCATATCGGTAACGTTTACGCGTACCGGTGCATATACTGTACTGTATGGCGACATAGCCAAGTGGTAAGGCAAGGGTCTGCAAAACCCTGATTCCCCAGTTCAAGTCTGGGTGTCGCCTCCAAAAGAAAAAGCCCGCTTTGCGGGCTTTTTCTTTTGGAGAAAACCTCCGATGTGCGGGGAATACGGTGGGCCGCCGTGGGCGGCGTTTATGGGGAGGTTTTCAGAAATTCGATAAACGGGCCGGCCAGGTGTCCGGCCCGTACGGTTTTGATTGATAAATCGGCGGATCACCCGTTGAATTCGCCGCCGGCTTCCATGGTGGCCAGGGCGTTTTTTACATAGCCGTCCACCTCGCCCCGGTCAATATCCAGCGCCACGGCCAGCTCCCCGTAGAGCATATCCTCCGCCCGCTTCATAAAGCGCTCGTCGATCTGGCCCAGCTTCTTGCCGTGCTCGGCGGCGTAGCGGCGCTTCTCCACCACGTCCTTGATGAGCTTCACAAGGCCGATGCACTCATACCGCTGGATGGCCTTCTGGTAATGCTCGGTGAGAAAGCGCAGATTCATGCTCTCGTAAAGCTCCCCGTTGACGCCGGGGATAGCGCGGATCAGGTCGATGGCCTCCTCACGGGAGATGACCGGGCGCATGAACACAGGGGTGTCCACCGGCGCGAACACCTTGCCCGTGCGGTAAAGCGGGGACAGGGTATAGTACAGCTTGTCCTTGTTGGCCCCGGACACGTTGGGACAGCCGATGTCCTCCACCACGCAGACGCCCTCTCCTCCGTATATGATATAAGCCCCCATATCAAACATAATCGCACACTCCCGCGTTTCCATCCTCATAATGCGTGCTCACACTTTCTGAATAAGATAATTATACCATAGATTTTTCCCGAATGTAAGTGGAAATTTTCAAAAATCCTCACAAAATTATTGCGAATCTAAGGGATAATGTCAAAACTGTTATGGAAATTAGTTAATAAGTTAAAATTATGGGAGGAAAAGGTGGATATTGACGGAAATGAGTCGAAAAAGTTATATATTTGATTTTTTGGAAATGTGCGGGATCGTAGTAAAATAAGCATAAAGCGGCATAAGTTTGCGTAGATTAGCGCGGAAATGGTGTCAAAATTGGTGTCAGCTTTCGGCGGTAATGAGCTTGGAAAACGCTTCCTTTACGGACTTGGCGTCGGCGTGTGAGTATGTGCCGATTGTGATGCTTGGATCGCTGTGGCCCATGACATATTGCAGACTTTTCAGGTCGAGCCCATCGTAGAGTTTGTTGGTGCAGAATGTGTGACGGCAAACGTGCGGGGTTATGCGCGGGAGCTTCTCGGAATGGCTTTTGTTATATGACGCTATCATTCTTCTGAACATGGAGTCATATTTATATGCTGTTCTCGGCACACCATTCTTATCAACAAACAAAAAATCGGTATATCCGTCGACGGCATAAGAGGCTTTAATTTTCATGCGTTTTGTTATCACGCGGCTCAAAGCTTGGGACAACTGATCGCTGACAATTGGGATGACGCGATCCCCGCTTTTAGTTTTAGGCCTCTCAATATGCATGGTACCGTTGGAGTTTTTCGTTGCAGATTTCCAACACATTTGTTTGTTGACCCTGATCTCTCCGTTTTCTAAGTCTACGTCTGAGAGAGTCAACGCGCATAGCTCGGAGATCCTCATGCCGGTTTCCAGAAGGATGACAATGGTATCAAAGTACTTTTTGTAACATCCGCTCCCTTTTACAAATTCCAAAAGAAGATTTACTTCATTGGCCGACAGCGCCTTGCGCGGAACGGTCGTGTCGCGAATAACGTCGCTCAGTTTTACCCGAAACGGATTCTTTCGCACCATATCTCTGTCAATCGCCATGTTGAACGCGGCGGCAAGAAAGCTCCGGATATTCCTTATGGTGTAGTAGCTGTATCCGTCCTTTGAGAGTGCCGTCAGAAAAGACCGCACATCTGGTGCTTTGACATCGCCGATGCTGAGCCGGCTGATGTCATACTGCTTGATAAGATTGACCTGGGTGGTGTACGACGCGAATGAGGATTCGCGCACGCCTGTCCGCGTGGTGAGATAGTAATCCATCCATTGGGCGACTGAAATCTTACTGCTTTTGGTGTCAATGCCGTCGTCAATGTCTCTGCGGATCTGCTTCTCCTTTTCCCTCAGCTCGTCCAGAGAGTGGGCGTAGGCGTACTGGCGTTTGCCGAAGCTGTCGGTATACCTGTACATGTACCGCCCGTCGGAGCGTTGGGATTCGCCGTCCTTCAAAATGCGTCCTCTGTTGTCTTTGCGCTTTTCTGACATAATAACCTCCTTCGTAGATGAAAAGCGCCCGAATGGTACAAGTATACCACGCGGGCGCTATATTGTCCATCACAATTCACACGGAATATGCCGAAGAAAGATACTTTTCGAACTGCTCTCGCTTTATAAGGCGTTTATTGCCTACCCACAGCACAAACCTGCAGTCGGGGCCGCGCGAGAGCTCCCGTATCTTTTTCTCCCCGATGCCGAAGTAGGCCGCCGCCTCATCGACGGTGAGGGCGTATTTTTCCCAGGGCGGGACAGACGGCTTTTGTTCACTGCTCATTGTCTTCGCCGCCGTCATCGGGCATATCGCTGGGATACCAGCTTATGCGCAGCTCGCTGAGCTTGTAGTATTGCAGGGAGGCGCACTCATCGCCGCCGTCACAGCCATCGTCCCCCGGATAGACCTCCTCGATGCCCAGCAGAACATCACCGGCGGGCAGGGGAATCGACTCGCGGATATACCCCAGTATGGCGTGCGTGTCCTCGTACACGGACTCATCCGTGAATTTTTGGCTCTGCTCGTAGGGGGTAAACATGCGCCTGTATACCCAGAAGCGGTACACCCTGTCCTTGTTTTCGCCGAGGAAGGACCTCAGGCTTTTATATCCTTTGTATGTCATTGCGTTACCGCTCCTTCATCTTTGCGGTCGGTGCTCCCGAAGCCGCCGTTGCGGATGGAGGTGGCGTTGTCGCCGGACGTTATCCCGTAGGGGATGAAGATGCCCTGCATGAACGCGTCCCCGGAAACTACCGTTACCGTTTTGCCGTCCCTGCTGTCGTTGGTGATTTTCGCGAAGATATGCCCCTCGTTGTCGGAGCCGTAGTAGTCGCTGTCAATAACGCCCATAGTGTTATCCAGCTGGACGCGGTACTTGAATCCAAGACCGCTGCGGGGCAGGCACCCGAGCCACCATCCGTCTTCGATTTTCGCGCGGATTCCTGTGGGAATCCTGATGGATGCGCCTGGGTTTAAGGTGAATGTAAACGGCGCATGAAAGTCGTGGCCGGCTGAGCCGCTTGTCGCCCTGGCCGGCAGTTCGATGAGCTCGTATATCATCTTTATTTCGTTCTCGTTGAAGTACTTATCGAACGTGTTCAGCATATCCTTGAGGAACTGCTCGAAGCTTACCTTTTCAAAATCTCCCGCGATGTTTATCATTTGCTTTTATTACTCCTTTACGGTGTTGACATTATGATGTAACCGGATTATACTTGTAAGGTGAGAGGAGGTTACAACATATATGGCTTTGATAAATTGCCCGGATTGTGGGCGCGATGTGAGCGACAGGGCGGAAGCCTGCCCCGCGTGCGGCTGTCCCATAGCCAAAAAGAAGGGGCTCTCTTCCGTCGCCTGTACAGGGCTGGCCGTCTTCATTACCGGCCTGATCGCCTCGTTATACAGCGTCCCGAAATTCTTTTCCGCGAAAGCAGCCTTTGAGGCGTCTTACAAAAGCGGCAATAGCCTGTCCGCCCGCTATAACGACATGGGCAGGATGCTGGAAAGCTACAGGCTCGTCGCGTCGATCTCTCTGATCGTGCTCCTGCTGGGCGTTACCATGTTCGTTATCGGGCTTGTACTCACAAAGCGCGGACAGCATAAACTCAAATAGGGGGAGAGGCCGGTTAGTTCCGGCCTCTCTTTTTTGGCGGTCGGCTGGATCAGTCGCCGCCCAGGTGGACGTAGCGCTCCTTGATTTCCTGCGTGCGGCCCTGATTCCAGTCGTTGGTTCCGATATACCTTTGTACCCTCGGTTTCCCGATATTTATTAGGGGAGTAGACTGTTCCTTATGACCCCTCCATTATTTTGGTTGGGCGTCACCGATAATTACAGTCGTTGCACCTTTCTATTGACATACTCCATAATCGCCAATTCTCTATCCGGCAAGATGACCGGTCTTTCTTTGGGATAACGATATGCTCCAAACAAGACTATCTCTGCGTGCCAGCGCGCAAACTTCGCTTCTTCCTCAAAAACATATTTTCCAAGGTTGTACTGCTTTTGGTTTAACTTGATATGAGCGAAGTATTTTCCATCTTTGCACCGGGAAACCCCTTTGTAGTCACAATTCATTTGGTTCTGAGATTTTGTGACGATGCGGAGATTTACCTTCCTGTTATCCAGCGTGTTGTGGTTAATATGGTCCACAAACTGATCTGTCCCAAGTATCACTCTTGACATATGCTTGTTTCCGCCGCCGAACTTCGGCGTGTTCATCGCGTACCCAGAAGCAGACAGCTTCCATTTCGTATATCGCACTTTGTCAATATCTTCTGTATCAATCATCGCCTGCGCGATTACGTCGTAGTTTTTGTCATAGAGGTCGATGTACGTGATGTCGCCATTGATGTGGAGTTCATTTTTATCATACAGAGTACGTGGGTTGTTATCCAAAACCCGTCCGTATTTTTTGAACTGTTTATAATGCTTGTCACAAAATATATGGCCGTGAGAGACAATCTTACGGGACATTTGCCGTCCGCAAAATTCACAGTTATAAGGCATATAGTTCACCTCCTTTTTTATGGGATGGGGTGGAGTATGTTATAGACTTGGCTCAAGATTGCCTGCCTGATTTTCAGGACGGGTTTCCCTTGAATTTCTATCGTTTTGGACTGTGGCAATATTTACGGTCTACCACAGGTACGACGGGCGATGTTCATTTTGCTTTTATCGGTGTTGCCGCAGTTGGGGCATTTCCAGATGAGCTTGCCGCGCCCATCGTCCACAATTTCGATTTCCTTGTCCCAGCCGCAGACCTGGCAGTAGTCGGATTTGGTGTTCAGCTCGGCGTACATGATGTTGTCGTAGATGTACCGCATGACGGTCAGTACGGCGGGAATATTGTCGGACAGATTGGCCACCTCGATGTAGCTGATGGCGCCGCCGGGGGAGAGGCGCTGGAACTCGGCCTCGAATTTGAGCTTAGTGAAGGCGTTGATGGGCTCCGACACATGGACGTGGTAGCTGTTGGTGATGTACCCCTTGTCCGTAATGCCGGGGATGACGCCGAACCTGTTTTGCAGGCACTTGGCGAACTTGTAGGTGGTGGACTCGATGGGCGTTCCGTAGAGACTGTAGTCGATGTCCTCCGCCGCCTTCCATGCCGCGCACTTGTCGTTCATGTACTGCATGACGCTGAGAGCGAATTCCTTGGCCGCCGGGTCGGTGTGGCTCTTGCCGGTCATGGCCTTGACGCACTCGTACAGGCCGGCATATCCCAGAGAGATGGTGGAATAGCCGCCGTGCAGAAGCTTGTCGATGGTTTCGCCCTTCTTGAGCCGCGCCAGCGCGCCGTATTGCCAGTGGATAGGGGAGGCGTCGGACAGGGTGCCGCTGAGGCGCTCGTGACGGATTTGCAGCGCCCTGTGGCAGAGCTCCAGCCGCTCGTCGAAAATTTTCCAGAAGAGGTCAAAGTCGCCGTGGGCGGACAGACCTACGTCGGGGAGATTGATGGTGACTACGCCCTGATTAACATACGGATATTGCTATCCGCATAGACTATCTCTTAGCCGGAGAAAGCTCCGGCCCCTTGCGCTTCGGACGGCGATAAACTCCGTCCTACTCTACTCGCTTCGTGCGTTTCCGCCTTATTTTCAACCCCGCTGTCGTAGACAGCTCTTATGGATTTATAGCTTTCGATAGTCGTTACACCTTGCTGTTCGATAATGTCGTATCTGTTTTTAAACCACTGTTTATTCTTGCAATGGGAAATTGACCCATTGGAAATGCTGTGGCCTGTATATGCCAGGAAGTCCTTCACAGACGGAAAAATAAGCTCCTGATTAAGAAATCCTGCTTGGATTTGCCGTCAGAGATCGTGGCAAACAGATCGTCTGTGTCTCCAAATTTGGAAACGGTGTACCCGGCGAGACGGAACACACCGGCGTACCTTGTCTTTCCCCCGCACAGCCTTCCGCTTATGCCGCGATCGAAGTCGGAGCCGTCGCCGATCATGAAGCCCAGGGCGAACATTTCCGCGCCGCGTTTATCGCCGGAGCTCAGGATCTCTTCCGCCGACAGGCCGGCGCTCGTTTGGCGGAGCGGATAAAGCGTATCGCCTACTGACAGATTGGTTGTGATCGTACCGTCCGCCAACAGCCATCTGTGATTCGCCGTACAGGTAACGGTCTTTGTGCTGCGCGCGGATTGCAGTGTCACGTCATACAGGATGTCTTTGCCGTATTTGTGAACGGTTGCCTTGCGCCAGCTGCCGTTGCAGTCGAGCACGTTGACTTCGGCGCCGTCTCCCGCCTCCGCAAAGCTTATGACGCCGCGATCGGTGACGAATCTCGTCTTGGAGCTGAAGCAATTCATCGAATGCTGGATAAAATAGTCGCTGTCGTGAAAGTGGATGATGCCCTCCTCGTGGGCTTTTCGGATATCCTCCGGCAGGAGAAGGCGGTCTGTGATGTCCCGGCTGACCTCTCCGGCTATATAGTCCCGTTGGGTGGACAGGATGGCCGGATTCTTATTGGAATTTTCCTGAATGACCGTCTCGTTCACGCCGTCCACCAGCGACAGGATCTTTCCGTCGACAGTGCCGGCGTTGCGCAAAAGCTCGTGCTCGTACCGGTACTTGATATACGCCTTGGCGACGGCCCACTCTCCCTCGCGCATCAGCTCCGTCTCCACGTCGTCCTGGATACTCTCCACGGAAACGGTCTGACTGCGCTCCGCGTAGACGGCCTCCAGCCGGTCGGCGATCCTACCGGCGATCGCCTCCTTATCGCCCACGGCGGTCAGCTTTTCCACCTCTTCAAAGGCACGGTAGACAGCGTTGTATATCTTGGACTTATCGAAGTCCACCTCGCGCCCGTCTCTTTTAATAACTACCATATATAACCCCCTTTTCAGATAATTCGCAGATGAACCGGTACACGTCTCTCCAGCTCATGGCCCGCACAGCGCCCATGGCAGCCACATCGACATCCTGATTATGGGGAGCGTCCATCAGGATCTTGTGGTATGCGCCTCCGGCAAGGTTATGCGGGCCGTCGTCCACGAGGACATCGCCCTGGATCATCTGCTTTTTTGACGTAACGATCACATTGTCCCAAGTGAGATACGGAAAATAGCGGAATAAGACCTTTTCCATCTTGGAGGCAATGGTTTTGGGATGAGAGGCAGTGACGACGAACACCTGATGTCCGTCGTCGATAAGCCTCCGCACATATTCCTGCGCGCCGCGCTTCGGCTTTACGCGGCTCCACAGGGCGTCGTCGAACAACGCGCCGTACAGTTCATCATACCGGAGCTGTGGGAAAAACTGCCGCATATCCCACCCGGTGATATCGCTCAGGCGCACACGACACCCGTATTTACAATTCAGATACTCCACCCACGCGGGAAGCAGGTCCTCCAGCACGTCGTCCATGTCTACCAATATAGTCAGCTTCTTCACTTGTTTCACCTCAGTCCAGCAAATCGGCCATGGCCGCCGTTTCGCTGCGCTCTGTTTTCAGAAGCTTGACAAACCCGAATCTGGGGTGCCCCTTCAGCCTGTCTACCGCCGCCATCAGCCCGTTGTTACGGGTGAAGACGGCCTCGTCGGTCTGCTTATAGTCCCCGTTGATCCAGAGAGAGGAGCCCTCGCCGACGCGCCCCAGCAGGAGCTGGATATGCTCCTTCGTCATGTTTTCCGCCTCCGAGCACATGATGATGGCGTTTTTGATATCCCGGCCTCGGATGAAGCCCAGATGCACAAGCTCGATCTTCCCTTGGCTGATCATCAGCTCCAGACTGTCCACGCCGCCCAGATGGTCGGCCAGCGGCATGGCGAAGGGGAGCATCTTATCCTTATAGTCTCCCGGCAGATGTCCGATAGGCCGTGAGTTTTTGACCTCGATGTTATTGCGGACCCACACGATCTTTTCTGTCTTTGATCTCAAGCCCGCTGTCCTCCCGGTTGTATTGCAGGATGTGCTTTACCAGGTCTTCCACGGTCTCCGGGCAGATATCGGTATTCAGAAACAGCTTGCGCTGCTTAAGATCCTTCAGGTAAAAAATCTCGTCCACCATACCTCCTGTACAAAGTATCTTCTCTACATCTATCTCAAAGTCGTAATAGCCCATGGTTCTATCCTCCTTCTTTGTGCGTTATTCTTGTGTGTGGAACATTGACTCCTGGTGATGGCCGTTTACGTCCATGATCCAGCTTGTGACAGCGCGGCGCAGGTCTTCAAGACTGCCGCCGTTCATGATAAAGTGGTCAGGGGCACAGTGGTCGAGGGCCGTCTCGGACGGGTGGGCGAGCTGTTCCGGGGTGAGCTGGCTTTCAAAGCCCGTGCGGACGACGCGCAGATGGGTCACATCAAAGCCTCGTTCCCGGAGGTAATCCAGCTCGTTGGGAAAACGGCAGTCGGGAATGATCGCGTAGTCCCAGTTGTCCGCGAACAGTTCCAAAATGCCGGCTGTGAATTTCACCCAGTAATCCGGCTCCTTTGCCCGGATCACGTCGGTGCCCACATACTGCAAAAGGCGGCGTCCGTACTCGTCCTTCTCACCGTTCCAGTCAAAGAACGTTTTACAGATGTACTTGAGAAGGTCGGCGTAGTGGGTCACAAGCACGCTGTACCCGTCCGCCTCCAGCTCCTCCTTCAGGATGGAGGCGGCGGTGTCCTTGCCGTGCTGTGCTTTACCTGAAATACAGATGATTTTCATGGTTCACCTCAATTCTTGATTTCTGTCAGGAGCGCGCGGTTTACAAGACCAAGCGTGGCGCTCTCCAGCCGGTCGGCCATCGCCTCCACGGCCTCCTTCACCTCGGGGTTGGCCCCGCCGGCGGCGTTGCGCTCCTTATACACATGGGCAAACTCCGTCAGGTTGATGCGGAAGATGAAATTGGACGGGATCGAGAGCATATAGAGCCCGCGCTTGACGTCCTTCTCGTTTTCCATACCCTTGACGATGTACCCGTTGGCCACCCGCACGTAGGTGCGCCCCTGGTATTCGATCTCGTCCGGCGTTCGGATGCCCAGGTAGGCCAGCGCCACGTCGGTGGGGAGGATCTTGTCGGCGTAGTAGGCGGACGTCTCCCCCCGGGAGAAATCCGCCAGCCTTGTGGAGGAGCGGATGATGCGGTTGTTCATCCGCATGGCATGGGAGTCCAAGTCGTCCTGGCCGGCCCTGTGAAGGCCGTACACCGTAAAGGACAGGTCGATGAACCGAAGCATGGTGATGTGGCGTACGCCCCATTTGAAAAGCTTTGTAAGCCACCCCTTCAGCCTGTCGGAGCAGTCCGTCAGTGCGCCCAGCGGGATATCGCCGCAACAGGCGTGCGTGGAAAACTGCCAGACCTCATGGCGGATGTCCGTTTCCAGCTCACGGGTCAGCGTCCGCTTGGACAAAAACATGGAGATGATGGCGTCGTCGACACCGTCTATTCTGTTCAGATATACGTTCATTCGTACCTCCCGTTTGTTATGGGCTTGTGTCCCCGATAACGGGGAGACTGTCAAGGTACGCTGTCAGCTCCGGCGAGGGTTGAAAATCGTCAAGCTCGCTTAAGTCCAAAACCGTATATTCCGTTCGGAGGAGCCTTTGACAGATCGACCCATCCGCGATTTTGGACAGGCTATTGATCACATAGAGCTGGTCTCCGCGTATCTCAAATTCGCCCTCCTTTATCAAAAGAGGGTCTACGTCGGCATCGGCGGCGTAAGCGACCTTACAGAGGTCGCGGAGGGGCCTGCCGGACTGCGCGATCATGACGCGCAGTCCGCGATACGTGGCCACGGAGCATTCGCGCACATCGTGTATAGCATCGAAGCACTCACCCCGGATATACGCGTACAGATCCGGAGAGACCACAAGGCGCAAATCGTCAAAGCGTATGCCGCGTTTGACCATACAGTCGGCACGGACGCAGGCCTCGGCGAGCATCGCCATCCGGGCGAAGGGGCTCTCCGGCTCCTCCAGCAGACGGACGTATTCGTTGTTTGGATTCACGATATACACCGCGTCGCCGTTCCGGACAAAGAGATCGACGGGGTCTCCGGGGACTCGCGCCTCGGTGGGCCCTTCATACGTGAAGGTGAACGGGTTCAAAATAATCCCACCTCCCCTACAACAGGCGACAGGACACATTCGTCCACAAGACGGTCAAAGCAGTCACAGCACAGGC
Source organism: uncultured Oscillospiraceae bacterium (assembly GCA_947631845.1). Taxonomy (GTDB): domain Bacteria; phylum Bacillota; class Clostridia; order Oscillospirales; family Oscillospiraceae; genus RUG626. The sequence continues at coordinate 22,076 of CANRMY010000003.1, forward strand.
GCAGATCGATCTCGTTCAGATCGTATTTGCTTCCGTAGCCGGCGGTCGTATGTATTGTAAAGCTCTCCCGCATATCCAGCTCGTCCAGCTGTTTTCCGCAGTGATTGCAACGTATACAGGTTTGCAAACGCACACCTCCTTCCGGTATAAAACCACCGTTTTATTTTTCGTTTCCGGCCCGAAAATCATATAGAGCCCTAAAGGGTCGTGCTCTGGCTCTGATCCGGCGGGACATGGATCGTCCCGGTGAATATTCCCTCGTGGGTGCCGCAGTCGATCTGTCCTCCGCCGTTGATCTCGACGGGATAGCTCCAATGCTGCCAGGACGGAGTGGTGTCGTCCTCCTCCACGGTCTCGGTGACCGTTTTGCGTACCAGGTTCCCGCTGCCGTCGTACTCGTAGACGGTCTCCGTGGTCTTGCGCTTTGTCATATTGATCGCTCCTTATTCTCCACTGTCTATAAGCTCTTCTACCTGAGCGGCGCACTCCTGGCAGAGATCCTTTTCCCAGATGATGTCGTTCATGCGCGGGTCGTCGCCGCGGCCGCGGCAGGGCTCGTCCTCCTCATGCCGGTGGGGGAGGGGGCGGGAGCAGGTGACGGTCCGCACCAGGCGGGGATCCTCGATGGTTTTCTTGCACTTGTCGCAGATGATGCACTTCATGGTAAATCTCCTTTCAATATATTTTTTCGTAGGCGGTCATGGTGAAGTACGATCCGTCCCGTTCGTACCCGTTACAGCGGATGATGTCGCCGGCTTTGATGGGCTCCCGCTGGAATAGGGCGTTGAACACGGTGAACCGGCTCTCCTTCCCGCTTCCGATGGATTTTGTGAAAACGCTGTACCCGAACTGGCGGTTGTCCCGCTTGCGGTACAGAGGTTGGGTCTTGGTGATGTACAGCTTGGACCGGTCGCTCTCCTTCCCGGACACATAGCCTATGTAGCCCATGACGTCGTAGAAATTCCTGACCTTGAGGATGTCGCTCAGATCCTCCATGCCCGCCTCCTTGACGGCAATCTCGGCCTGACGGAGGATGGACATGACGTCCAACAGAGTGTAGCTCTTAGCCTCGCCGCCGGACTTTGTGACGCCAACGGCGTACCGCTTGACGATGGGCTCCAGGGGAGTTCCGTCCACCAGGGACTTTTTGACCTGCTTGGCCTCGCCGCCTTTGAAAAGCTCAAAGAGTTCCACCATGCGCAGAAGCTCCCGCTGGTTGCCGAAATCGGAAAAGAAGTCCAGCTTGATCAAAATCTCAAGCTGACGGGAGTTGATGCTCGTCTTTTTGTCAAGGTCGTAAAGGACGTCCATGAAAGAGGTGTACGCCTGTGCCCGGGAGAGACTGTAGAGCTCTTCCGCGAGACCGGGCCCTATGAATTTGACGGAGGAGAGGCCTTTGGCGATGATGTTCCGCTTCCGGTCAAAGAAGTAATCGCCCCGGGACGTGCCCCATTTTGGGAGCGTGACCCTGATGCCTATTTTCTCCGCGTATGCAGTTCCGCTCTGAATGTCGTCGTCATTTGCGGCGTTATTCAGAAAAGACGTTATGAACTCAAGCGGATGGTAGTGCCTGTAATAGGCGCACAGATATCCCAGCAGACAATACGCTATGGAGTGGTTATACCCAAACTGGTAGCTCGCGCTGTCCTCAATGACCCGCAAAAACTCCATTGCCTCGCGCTCCGCCACATCTCTCGGCTTACCTGATTTTGCGCAGTAGCCTTCGAGAATCGACGGGAGCGCCGCGTCAAGCCTGTCCTTTTGCTTCCTGCCGATGGCACGCCTGATATTATCCGCTTCGCTTCCTGACAGACCGCATATCTGTTGCAGGAACTTGATCGTGTCCTCCTGATAAATCAGGTACCCCAGGTTGTCCTTCAACAGGTCGTCGATTATTTCTGACGGGTTGCTGTGCTGTTTGTGGGCCAGAAGATCGTCCCGGTAGGACGTACCGGACGGTCGGATACACGCCGTCACCAGGGACATGTCGAAGATGCTCTTGGGCTTAAATTTCTTTAAGCAGTCAAACGCGAATTTGCTTTCAAACTGGAACAGGCCTGATGGGCTTTTCAGCATATCGTCCCACACCTCCTCGTCATCCCAGCATATCTCATGTGTTTTGGGATATGGCTTGTTCATATAGGAGCATGTGTCACGAATCACCTGTACTGTCTTCAAAATCAGAAAATCGTACTTGGCAAGTCCCACCTCGTGGGCCTCGTCCATGTCGAGCATAAGACAATTTTCGTTGTCCTTGTCGAACATCCCATAGTTGTCATCAAGCGAAATCGGGCTGATGACCATTCCCGCTGGGTGGACAGACTGGGAAACCATTGTATCTATCAACCCGTCGTAGTAGTAGAACAATTCACTGTACTTTGCTTTAGTTCCTTCCGGGTCCCTGTCAAATTCGTTCTTGATTCTCGCGATGCTTTTCAGTGACCACGGATTGTCGCCGCCGCTGTGCGTCTTGTCCCACTCCATAGCCAGATGTCTGCCTACGTCGTCTATGACCCCTTTGGACTGGATGGTGCCGAAGGACGCGACGCGTGCCGTTCTGTCGGCGCCGAACCGCTTGATGATATATTGGAAGATAGCGGGGCGGTCAGACTCCACGCAGTCGATATCGATATCGCCTATCTCAACGCGGTCTTCGTTGCAAAACCGGGAAAATACCGTGTGCCAGGTCTCCGGGTTCAGGTCTATGATGTCGGTGACATAGGCGACCCGAGACCCGCCGACGCTTCCTCTTGCCGTTCCAATGGCCATACCGTTGCTCTTGCACCATGAGATCAGCTCAGACATAGAAAGCACAAAACCGTCCATCTTGAGCTTTCTGAACACGCGCATTTCCTCGTCAATGGCGTTTCGGAACGCCTGCTCCTGCTCGGCCGGGATAATGCCGGATTTCAGCTTTTCCTCGAATCTCGTCTCAACAAGCTCTGAAAATTTTTCCGAATCGGCTTCCCTTGACCCGTATAAGATGGGATACTTGATCGCCTTGTCGAGCTCGAAATCTTCCGTCATGTCATACAACAGGTTCGTGTTGCGGATCGCTTCCATATACACGTCTTCCGGCAGAGCGTTTTGCCGCCTGAACATATCGACAAGCTCGTCATATGTCTTATAGGTCAGATCAAACGCGTCTTCGTCTCCGTAAGACTTGTGTTTTGCGGACAACAGGATCGCTCTGCACTCGGCCTTATATGGAGACAGGCTGTGCGTGTCTGTTCCGGCAATCAGCCTTGTGCCGATCTCTTTTGACAAGGCGGCCAGACGGCGGTTAAACGCGGCCTGTTCCTCGCAACAGTGCGGCTGTATCTCAAGAAATGTGTATTTTCTTGCCAGATCTATGTACCTCGGGTGATCCGTTGGAAGGCGATTGAGCGGGGAGGCGAGACAGGCGCTGGTGCTGATGATGTTATCCGAAATGGCAAGAAATTCATCAAATGAGATCCGGTTATTGTAGTAGAAATGGCGCTTGTCACACGACAAGGACACAAGCCTGTTCAGTTCGCGCACACCGTCCAGATTTTTGGCCAGAAGGACTGTGTGGTAATTGTCTCTGACCCTGTCATCGAGCGATTCGGTCAGGTAGATCTCGACGCCGTGGATAAAGCGAAGACCGATGCTGTCGCAGTACATTTTTTTGGACACCCACCCCAGCGGCTTTCCGTGCTCCGTGGACGCAATAGCGATTTGCCCGTTTTGCATGGCAAGGTCCGCGTAGTCCTTAAACTTCGTGCAGCTGTCCAGCAGGCTGTAGTCTGAGTGCAGGTGATATGTAATATAGTTATCCATTCGTTAACCGCTCTCCCTCGCCCCGACAGTTAAGGCCTTGTTATAGATGCTAAATATACCGTTTCCTCCCTTCATAGAGTTTTTCCCAGACTTCGAGCCCGGCATCTACCGGACTCATTTTTTCGTCCAGCAAATTGTCTTTGTCACAGATGTATTCTACCCTCACATACCGCTTCAGACGGCGTATGTTGTCGTCCTCCCGGACATCGATCTCCTTGTCCAGGGCGAAAACCACTCGGCAGCCCAGGCGGATGAGGATCTTGAGCTGGAACTGGTTCAAATGCGAGGTCAGAAGGGCCCCGGTATTGCGGAACCCCCAGGTGTCGGCCATCATAACGGACTTGGCGCCCTCAAAAAGGATGATTTCGCCCTTTTCTTTGATGAACTCCATGTTTTCGGAGGCCCCGTACACGGTATCCAGCGTTCCCAGAGGCTTGAAATAGGTGTATTTTCGCAATTTTTTCTCTTTCCAGCGCTCGTCCGCCGTTCTGCCGGACACGTTGATGATTTTTCCGTCCATATTCCGTATGGGATACACGATCCGGTCGGAAAAACCGTCGTAAAAGACCTGAAACCGCTCCATGGAGCTGTCGGAAATGCCCTCCGCGCGCCAAATCTCCAGTTTATCGGCTCTTTTTTCGTACCGCTCCATGTAATCGTCCGGCAAAACGACCGCTTTGGAGGTTTTTTGCTGTTTTTTACGCGGCGCGAAGCGCCTGGCGACCTTATAGGCCTCCATCCGGTGCCGTATCTTATCACATCCGTTGTCTCCGGCGTATTTGCGGAGGATGAGGGCCGCCTGGGCGCTGTCGCAGTGGTAATAGGCCTTTATAAACGAGAGGATGTTGCCGCCCTTGCCCGACGAGAAGTCATAAAAGCGGTTCATCTCCCGGTTTACGGAGAAGGAGGGCGTCTCCTCGTCCTTAAGAGGGGACAGAGCCCAAAATTCCCCGCCCTTTTCCTCGAACTCGGTGAATTGAGATATGTATGCCAGGATATCCACGGACTCTATGAGCTCCGGCAATGTCAAGTTGACCGCCCCCTTCCCGCACGTCACTTTTTATGGCGAAGACCGCAGTAGATCTGATAAATCAGAAGCGAGACCAGCCAAATCAGTGTGGCATATGCCAGCGAAAAGCTATTTTTAAAGTAAAATGCTATCAGCCAAAGTAAACCGACAGTGATTCCCCAATCGACCGCCAGCAGGAGCAGTATCACGGCCAGGGCTGAGATAAATTCTTTCAATGATGTGCCCCTTTCTTTAATACGGCGTCTGTGGGATATGCTGTTTGGCCTCCGTATAGGAGATCCGGTTGCCGTCAAACAGCAGGTCGATGTACTCGCCCTCCGCCATCTGCATCCCGTTGCGGTTCATCTTCACAAACAGCTTTTTATTCCCGCATTCTGGCCCGTCCGCCTCTATCTCCTCCGGCGTTTTGTCCAAAACCATGATGACCGTTGAGACGTTGCGGCCGATCTTGGCGCTTCCGGCGATCTTTCCGGTGGAGGTGGCCTGGGCGGCGGCGAGGCCGGCGATGTTCATATCGCCGCAGATATTGTTTTTGACCATATCGGCGAGGCGTCCCAGCTCCTGATAGGTGGCGTAGGCGTCGCCGTCGGACTTGTCCTTGAAGTAGTCCACGATCAGAACGTCGACGCCCTGGGTGTGGTAGACCTTCTTCACGGTGGTGTAAATGCTCTGCGCGTCGAACATCGGCATATAGATATGGGTGAAATCCCTGGTCTCCAGCCACGCCACGCACTGATCGATCCGTGCCTCCTCCTCCGGTGTATAATTACCGTTTTTGACGCGCTTGAACTCCACGCCGGACAGGTGAGACAGGATGCGGCAGGTGAACACCTCCGTACTCAGCTCGCTGTCAATATAGAGCACCTTCTTATCCTGCCGCAGAAGGTCCACGGCGCAGTTTAAGAGCATCATGCTCTTGCCCACCTTGGCATCCGCCGCGAACAGCACCAGCTCGGTGGGCTCGATGGTGACATACTCGTTCAGGGAGGGGAACTTGAAGGGGATACCTCCCATGCCGTTCACCCGGCGGGCCTTGATCTTCTCCCACATGGACTTGACCACCTCCCTGTACTGCGGGACGTCGGTGGTGGAGGAATATTCCATCATGACCTCGTCCACGATGGAATAGATCTTTTGCTCCAAATTCTCCTGTCCCTCCCGGAGACACAGATCCTCGCATTCCCGAAGCCGCTTCATCACGTCGCGGCGCATGGCCGCGTCAAGGACGTTCCCGACGATGAGCTTGTAGTCCTCCACCGTGTGCCGGGCGATATCCGCGCTGTTTTCGAGAAATTCCTGCAGTTCGTCGATGGGAAGAGCCTCCGCGTAACGCTTTGTGCTCTCGGAGGACTCCAGGGCGCTGATGATGTTGTACGCGTCCACCGTCTCGATGCCCTGATGGGCCAGAGCGCTGATCGCCAGATACATACAGGCGTTCTGCTTGTCGGTGAAATGATTGGGCAGGAGGTCTTCGGAGTAGAAGATAAATTCCGGGTGGTGTACTAAGGACGCGATCACGCCGGATTCCGCCGTTATGTTGCTGATCTCATCCGCTTTCATATTTCTCACCTCCTTGACAACTCGTGATATTCACACCTGTCCTGCATATCGCACAGGTACCGGCACTTGAAAAACTCCAGCTCCGGGCGGAAGTCCGTCTCCCGGGCGATCTCTTCAATTTTCCCCGTCGCCCAGGAGAGCGTATCGAAGTAAGCCGCCTCGCGAAAGGGCTCCTCTATCAGAAGGCCGCTTCTAAAGCAGTTGAAGCACAGCTTGTCCGGGAAACGCCCGTACCGTTCCCGGACGGGCACGGCGTAGAGGTAGAGCTGACGCAAATACCTGTCCAGCTCAGCGTCTCCTTGCGTTGGTTTGGCTTTTTTGCTTCGCTGCTTGAGCGCCCTTGATTTGTTGTCCGTGATGACGAGCCGTCCGTCCCGGTCCTCGTCCACCCGGTCGATACACCCGGTAAACGGGATGCCGGACACGGAAAAATCCTCCCTCTTTTCTACGGCCAAAACCGCGCTGTCGGGATGGCGGAGACCCCTGAGATACGCAAGACCGTCGGCGAAGTACCCGGCGAAAATCTTACCGCTGGGAGCGGGGGAGGGGACCCTTTCCCGGAAACGCGTCAGGTATGTAAGCTCCGCCTCCTCCGCTGACTTACGGCCCGTGAGATAATCGGCGATCAGCTCGTGGACGAAGACGCCGTAATCGGAGAAAAAGAGCCGCTTGCCGTTCTTTCCGGGAAACCGTATGTATTTCAGATAAAACCTGTACGGGCAGTCCTCAAAGGCCCGGATGCGTGAGTAGCTCCAGGTCATATCGCGGATGAGCGGCTCGTAGATCACGTCTCCCATAGGCGGCGCGCCTCATTAGAAGGGGAGCCTTCTGTCTCTGCCGCTGTCCGGCTCTCCCTCGTCGACCGTGGGCTGGGGCTCGTTGTCAAACCCGGCCTCCTCCTCGCCGTCTTCCTCGAAGGAGAAAATCTTGAAGTTTGTATAGGTGATCTTCTTGTCCGCGTTGTACTTTGTGGACACGTCGCAGTCGCCGATCCTGATCCGGCTCCCCTCGCGGAGCAGGGAGGCCTTTTTGGCCGCGGCCGTGCCGATGCACAGGACAAAGCCGGAAAAATCCTGCTCATACTCGCCGGTCTGTTTATTTTTACGGCTGACGGAAACCCGCAGCTTTGTGCTGGCGGCGCTCAGGGGGTCGACCTCCCACACCTTGGCGTAAGCGCCTGTTCTGAAACCCATGTGGATGCCTCCTTATGTAAGCTGAAATGTTTTGCGGATATCCTCCAGAAGCTTAGCGGCTACGGAGGACTCCCGGATGGAGAAATAGTCGCTGTTCTTGACGTACTTGCCCACCAGCTCCTTGACGCTCCCTGCCTTGTCCGGGTGCGCGGACAGGAAATCCTTGATGAGCTTGTCGACGCTCTCGATGATCTTCCCCGTGATGACCTTTTCCTCCTCTTCCTCGGCCTCCCGCTGCTTGGATCTGAATGTATCCGGGTCGTCGTTGGACGTGGAGATATTAAAATACTTCAAAAGGAAGTACCTTGAGGAATAAGTAAGGCCGGACCCAAAGCTTTGCGACGCGTCGCTCTGTTGTCCGACCATTGCCCAGGGGACGACGATGGACTCGTCCGGGTTGTCGTTATTCACCCACGTCCACGTGGTATCGGCGCTGACCAGGACCTCGTTGACGTTTTCCTCGTAGATGTCGCCCTTGGCCGTGGTCTTTGTCTTCTTGTAGTTGTACGGGCTGACGGAGGTGGTGCCGGGGACGATACCGGGAATCAGGGAGAGGTTGTATTTCTCCATGAAGACCGTGATTTTTGCCAGAATACTCTCTTCCTTTGTGTAGCTGTAGCCGTAGGCCTTGGTATCACGCTTCATGACCTCCACCTGCTTGCGGATCCTGGCCAGCTTCTGGTAAATGTTCATATTCTGGCTCTGCTCCTGTTCCTTACCGGCCATAGACACCTCCCGCATGTCTGCTTTGTATGTAGCGCATACTGTATACCTCCTTTTCTAAAATTGTATTGATATATATAAGAAAAAGCCCGTCAGGGCTTTTTGACAGATTAAAAAGAAGCCCCGAAGGGCTTCTCAGCTTGTCAAAAAACTATAGAATATTTTTTGCAAGGACATGTGCCTTGCAAAAAATCCCTTTTGTTTTGCAAGTGTGCGGCCCTGTGGGCCGTGCGCGTAGCAAAACAGCAGGAAAAATGGGACAAAATTCTAATTTTGGACCATTTTCCCGCACGTCCCCCTTGTCGGAAAAAGGCCGTCAGGCCTTTTTCGACAGTCTGAGAAGCCCCGAAGGGCTTCTTTTACACGCTTATGAAAAATTAAATTGAGTACGCCAGCTTCCACCGCTGGTAGTCGTCCAGGCAGTCCTTTTCGCGCTGGTTGCGCGCCCACCGGATATACTGGCTCTCCCGGGTATATTCCTGCCGCTCCATGAGCCTGGCGATATAATCGCTGAAATCGGGCGGGATTCCTGCTCTTTCCTGCTCGTAGGCACGGTAAAAGGCGCCGGACATCTCCAAGCGGGAGAAGCTCAGGCCTTTATCTGTCCTGCCGTTTTTCTGGCATTCGGAAAGATGCCTGGACAGGGAGGAGCGCAGGGTCGAGATCTTTGTGGTAGATTTGATCCCGCGCAAAAGAAGATGACCCGGTACCCGGTCTCTCAGGACGGTCCTGCTGTCTGAATAGTTGGGGTGGATATAGCGGAAGGAGGTGAGGCTGACGGCATTTTTGAAGGCCGGCAGCGCCTCCCTGTACAGGGGGTATTCCTCCTCCCGTAGGCGGATGAGCATTTCTGAAAAATCCACGTCTGTATCCAGTATCTCCACAGTATCCTCCTCGCGGACACCGGAGAACGCCATCCACAGCCAGCAGCGATAGATATTGTCTACCGTCTCCTCGTTCTCTGGCGTGAAAACCTGATTGAAGTAATTTTGAAGCTGGAGGGGCCCGGAAACCGTCTGCTCCCGCATCTTATCAAGGCCGGAGATATCGACGTGCGTGATGCTGTCCAGGACGTCCGGTAGGTGATTCGTCTGGCACCACCGGACATACTCCCGGAGAAGTGTGATGCGCGTCCTTTTACCGGCGGACTTGACCCCAAGGACCGTATCCGTCACGGGCCGCAGCTCCTCCGTCGTAAAGGAGGCCATATCCTTTTGAAGCGCCTCCTCATAGGGCTGAATTGTGTTAAAGACTGCGACGGCGGAATCGGACGTGTTGACGCTTTTCGTGTAGCCGCGGATAAAGGCCAGCTTGCGCTCCTCGTTATACATGGTGAACCTCCCTTATACGGAAGCGCGCGCCGCGTTTAGGGCCTGCGCCGCCTTCCAGACCCGGTACAGGGTCTCGATATCGAGATATGCGATGGCGGATGTGGCCAGAAGATTGCCCTCCGTGACGCGCTTCATATCCTCGTCGGAAAGCCTGGTCAGGAACCGGCCGATCCGGTCCTTGGACATGCGCTGCGGATTTTCGCAGAGAACTACGCTGTCTTTCAGAAGACCGGTTTCGCTGGCCTTGATCAGGACGTGGGTCGGCTGGCCCATCTTCTTGACGGAGCTGGTAAGCGGTAGGGCGATGATATTGGGGCTGTGGGCGTTTCCCACATTGTTCTGGAAGATAAGGCCGGGGCGGTACCCGCACTGCTCACTTCCACACCCTTCAAACTGCATCATATATACTTCGCCAATCAACGGTGTACGTCCCATAGTGCGACTCTCCTCTCTCTGAGTTTATGTTTATGGGGAGAGTATAGCACGTTTTGATGGGTTTGTCAATATAATTTTAAAAAAATTATGAGGCCAGCAGACTGTACTGGACAGTGCTGTGCTCGCGGTCGGGACCGGCGCAGGTAAGCTGGATCAATGAGCCGACGGCCGTGGCATTTTCCTTAAATTTCACGTCTTTTATCCTGCTGAAAAGCATATGATTTTCTCCGTTTGTCAGAAAAACAATGCGCGGATAGTCGCCGATCAATATATTTGTAAACGTGAGCTGGAGCTTACAGGGGGCGACGGCGCTGTAAAAGGGCTGGTTTTCGGACAGGAACGTGAAGGACGTAAAGCCTTTCTTCGCGACAAACGCCTGAAACTTTTTGAAATTATTCATAATTTGTCGTAGACCTCCGTTGCATTTCCTGGTATACTACAAGTACATCCGTTGGCGAGCGGATGCGCCTGTAACACTTCGGGCCTCGGTATTGAACATGCAATCTTACCTCCTTTAATAAGATAGCAATGCCGGAATCGCCGGGCAGTCCAGAGCCACCTGGACTGCTCTTTTAAAAACACTTGACAAAAACAAAAGTTTGTGATACGATGAAAATACAAAAAGAAGTTTGTGCTTGTTATAGTAGCACAGCCGTGAACGGTTGTCAAGTACCAATCGGAAAGAAAAATCGGAGGTGCCTTATGGAGTTTGGCAACAGACTGAAAACCGCCCGTTTAAGGAAAGGGATGACACAAAAGGAGCTGGGCGCCAGAATCGGCGTCACGGAGGTGACGGTAGGAAACTGGGAGAGGGGCGTGAAGCTGCCCGGACTTCAGGTTTTAATAAGCCTCGGAAGGGAGCTGGATGTCTCCATCGACGCCCTGGCGGGCTTTGAACCGGGACGCCACGGCGGCACGGGGCTTCTTACGGACCCTTCCGAAAAATCGCTGCTGGAAAAGTACAGGACGCTGGACAGGTACGGTAAGCAGGCGGTAGAATCCGTTTGCGATATCGAGTACGCCAGGCTTCGCGCGTACAAAAATAAAAAACCGTATGCCAGAAGGGAAAGAGGGGAGCGGGCGCGTTATATCCCCCTCTACGCCAGCCCGTCCGCCGCCGGGTTTTCCGTGCCCCTGGATGGGGATGAGTTTGAAATGATCCTTGTAGACCGCGCCGTTCCGGAGGAGGCGGATTTCGCCGTGTGGATCCAGGGCGACAGCATGGCCCCGTATATCTCAGACGGGGAGATGGTGTTTATCGACCGGGACGCAGAAATCAGAAACGGAGACGTGGGGATCTTCTCTGTGGACGGGGCTATGGTTTGCAAGCAGTACTATAGGGACGGAGACGGGAACGTACACCTGCTGTCCGCCAATCCGGCGCGCCGGGACGCCAACATCTTCCTGAGCGCGGACGGCGGCTCCACCTTTGCCGCCAGCGGGAAGGTGATCATGGAGAGTATCCCACTGCCGGGGTATTTCATGGCGTGACGGGATGCGGACGGACGCCGGATTTTTCGCGGACTATATGTAAAACCGACGTGGGTATATCCACGTCGGTTTAGAAGATTTCAGAAATAACCCAAAGAATTGAGATAATCATGACAAAAAGATATAGAATACCAAGAACAGACCCGTCAAAAAATGTTTCCATACAGTATCGTTTAAATGAATCCCATATGCTTGACAGTTCAGATGGAACAACATCGTCCGAAAGATTTGCTATCTTATACGCCCACATGAAGTCCACCAGCGTTTTGGTAAACTGCCGGTCCTCCGGCAAGTAATTCATTCTGCTCTCTCTTTTGACGGAGCGCTCCCTCTCTTCACGGTCGGCGATAGACCGGCGGACGAAGGCATTATCCTCTCCGCCGTCGGCAATGTACTGTTCATATTCCTCAGCGGTTACAATGGGGAAGACGCCGGCCGGCGCGTCTCCAGGCCATGGATAGGATTTGACGGCGATGCACAGAACCATTTCTGTTACATAATCAACGGCCGGATCTATATTCGGATCAAACTCCAGCGCGCTCATATAAACGATGGCGTCGTGCTGCTCCCCGCGCGCCTCTTTTATCTCCTGCCGGAGCTTTTCTTTTATTGTGCCTGTATCTTCCTGACAGGACTGGCGTGTACTGATAAAATCCGATCTGTCAGACCATCTCCATACGGGTTTTATTTCATCGCTGTCTCCGAAAGCAAGCCAGGTTATTCTATAACTGTCGATAAGGGAGAGCTCATTGGCGTGCTCCGGTGTTATCTTCCCGTAAGTCCTGCACAAAAGCCGCACGGTGGTTTCCTTGAAGTTTGTGATGGCTTCCGCCGTTTTCGGCTTTGAGGAGATGAGAGGTAAGCGGCGTTTCCCAACGAATTCCCAGTTTTTTGACTGGCACAGCTGAGGGTTATCCCTTTTAAAAAGCTCTATCCTGTCCCATACCTCGCCATATTTGGATGGATCGGACACCGTATTCCAAAGCTCGCTTTTAAATTCCGGTGAACACTGCATGACTTTGGCGACGGCTTGTCTCTTCTCATACGCGCGCTTAAATGAGGAAGCGCGCATACGGTTCCCGAGCTCGTCCGCGGCCGCCAACGCGCCGAAAACCAGCCATTCTGCACCCATGAAAACACCTCCTTACGCCAAGGCGGACTGGATATATTCCTTTGCCTCTTCGAGCCTCTCCGCCGCGTCGCTTAGGAAATCGACGGCGCTCTCCATCCGCTCATACCGTTCTGACATCTGAAAGCTCTCCGGCATGTTGTCGATGGCGTCCTGCTCCAGATCGCCCACGCTCTCTACCAGCGTGATTGCCCGGTCCAGAAAAGCCACGGCCTGACGGAGGGACTTTCTTTTTTGCTCGTTCATTTTTTCACCCACAGGTCGTTGACGATAAACTCAATCCTGATAAGCTCCCCGCCCACGTTAGAGATCCTGACGAGGTCCGCGTTCCGGATGGCCCGGAAGAACGGATGGGACGCGCCGTCCATAAACTCGATATCGCTGATATCGTAGACGACTTTGCCGGAGATCCCGACGGGGGAGATATCGATGCTGATATTCTCTGAGCCAAACTCCCCATCCATCACGTCTACCAGGGCGCACAGGTTCAAAAACCGTTCCCGCGCCTTTTCTGAAAGACCGTACTTTTTCTCCACAAGCGGCGTAAACTGGGCGAAGACATTCTCCGCCGCTTGCTTCGTGCTGATTTCGGACATACGATCACCTCGTTTCTATTGTAGCATGTTTCAAGGTTTTTGGAAAGAGGGTATACAGAGTTTTTATAAGGTGTCCGCCTTAACCAGGCTTGGTTTTTATAAGGTGTCCGCCTTATAGGCGGACGGGGATTTGCTTTTCTCTCTTTGGGTCGCCAAAGAGAGAAAAGGCAACAAAAGAGAGAAAGCGACCAGAGGGGGGCTTTCGCTTTTTCCCCCCTCTGGACTCCCCCTTTTAAAAACGACCACACAGGGGCCGCGGCCCCTATGTGGAGAACCCCTGGGAGCGCTCGCACGGGAGATACCGGGACGTCAAAAATCCTACCACGATTTGCCGCACCAGCGCGGGAAACGTAGGAACGAAGGCCGGGTTAACTGAGCGGGGAGCGGCAAGCGGGTTAGACGCTGAGACCATGCGTAATAAGGGCGCAGTGATGAATGGTTAAAGGCCGCGACTTCCCGCCCGTTGTTTTTCTCCTCTTTGTTACTTTCTCCTCTTTTGTCAACACAAAAGAGGAGAAAGTAATTTCCCCGCCCGCCATACATGGCGGGCGCCACCGTGCCCTTGGGTGAAGGGCAAAAACTACAGCGTACAGCTGATCTCTATTCTTCCCTCCGCGTTCGGTCCGGCGATGCTGAGGATGGAGTTTACGATCATGGACATATTGAGCTTTCCCTCGAATACCAGGGAGAACTGCTTCATTTTCAGGGGCGCCGGCTCCGGTGCGGGCGTGTCCTGATCCTCTGTGGGTTCCTCCGGCGGCGCGCATACCAGTGCGGCGGCGGGAAGCGCGTCGCCGGCGACATGATCCCCGTATAAGAATTTTTCCCAAAGCGCGCGCTGTTCTTTGTTCATGCTGCTGCCCACCTTGAAGGAAACGCCGAGGCCGTTTTGCCCGATGAACCGGCGGACAGAAGCGGGATTGACGCCGAACATCTGCCCGAGGCTGACGGCGTTTACGTTATAGCGGTCTATCAGATGCTGTATGTATGCCTTTTGCGTCGTGCCGGACAGCGCCCTGAAATCCTCCCAGGACATGGGCGCGTTCAAATTACAGGTGTACACCTTACCATTCCTTTCCTTCCACTGTTTTTCAGTCATGTGGTCTGTGCTCAGACTGCACTTCCTGCTTTTGCTCCCGCGCTTCCGATACTGGGCCATATGCGCCAGGCGCTTCTTTTGCAGGATATCATACTCAAAGTCTGTCAACCCGGATCACCCTTTCTGATTTTCGCGTCCACGCCGTATTTTTCCTCCAGATCCTTGGGGGAGGCCGCCCGGCCCAGCCTTTTGAAAACCCCATCCGCATATTCATACAGGAAATAGGCCTCGCGGCTGTTCTCCTTGCTGGTCAGCAGGAATCGGAGCGCGCCGGAGGCGTCCAGATACCGCCTCCAAACGCGCTCGCCCCGGGGATATTTCGGAGACTCCGCAGCTTTCCTCTCAGTGCTCATTGAAAACCACCTGCTCTCCCTTTTTCAAAGCCCAACAGCCGCCGTCGGTGACGGCGCACTCCGTGCAGTTGCCGCCGCACGGGTGGGCGTCTGGGGAGGCGGTGGTGGAGCCGTCCCGGTACCGGACGTGGGCCTCCGGAAATGAAAATGGATTGGCCATGGACAGGCCAACCCACGCGCTGAAGATAATATGTAAATTGTCCGGGATCTTACACCCGCCGGACACGGCTTCGTTGACGGTCTCGTACTGCTTGGTAAAGCAGAGGATCTGACAGTGTGGATTCCGCCCGGCGATCTCTACCATATGCGCAAAATAAGAGGCGTCAGGGATGTCTCCGGAGACGTGGAAGCGGAAAAACCGCGACAGCATGACAGCGGCCTCCACCTCCCGCCAGTAGGTATCGGGGTCGGTGTTCAAAACGTCGAGATTCCGCCGGTACGCCTCCCGGACGGAGGGCCTTAAGCGCTCAAGCTTTCTGGCGTAGCACTTTTTCTGGCAGGCGCATTGGCGGCACGTCAGAACGGCCGGCAGGGAGACGCTGGGAATCGCGCCCAGCTTGGAATTGCCTTTGGAGATACTCAGTGCGGGCATAGGCCACACCCCCTAATCAGAAATAAATTGAAGCAAAACTGCGAAATTCTACTATGTTTGGTAACTGTACTTCTTATCCGAGCTCAGGTCGATCTGCGCGGGTACAAGCTGATTCTCGTCGAAGTCCGCATAGATGATGACGGCCTCGGCATATTGCTGTGCGCCGGATTTATAGTAGGAGACCCACCTGTCGTCGATGGAATCGCCGTAGCCGTAGAGCGTAAAGACCGTGTCCGGGAATCTCCTGGACAAAAGGAGCATATCTTCGTCGTGGTCGTACCATTTGGCGGCGTTGACGGACCAGCCGGTATCCACGTTTCCGGGGTCGAAAACGTTCATCTTTCTGATTTCTTCCTCCAGATCCGCTCTCAGAAGAGGATTCACGCGGTCGACCGTCAGCTCAAAATCGGTGTAATATCCCATATTTTTTCTGTTCCTTTCATTTGTCGAACTGTCTCTCTTCCGGCCTGCCGATACCGACGCCAACCTTTTCACGCACTTTTTTGGTATCCAGCAGGTCGTTGATATCCAGAAAAGCCACGAAGTTGGCCGCCGTATATTCGACCACCTCAGCTTTTATAGGGGGTTGGGAGGGAGTAATCCCACCTTGTCCCGCCGCGATAGGCGTTCCGGAAGTAGTTGTGTGAACCGTCCCCGGTATACCAGCGGTAATCGGCGGGCAGTACGCGTCCCACCTCCGTAAAACCGAAGGATTCCAGCGTCCAGCGCTCCAACACGTCCCGCGCCAGCCACAGCAGATCGTCCCGCACGGGGAAGGCCTCACTGTAGTAGAATCGGTTCGGCGATGTGATGACCGACGCCACCGTTACCGGCTCCGGCTGATCGTCCACGCGGTTACAGACAACCCAACCAATGCACGCCACTTCTGTCTTACTCTCGATTCCACCAGCCTCACCCCACATGAGCTTGGCCAGCATGACGACCTCCGCCTCGGTGTACCGGGGATAGAGCTTCGCCTGACACCGCCACCACTCGTCGGACAGCGCCCTGATGGCCTCGGAATCCTCCGAAACGCCCAGCTCCCGCAACAGCTCCGCCGCCTGGTGTACCTCCTCCTGGCGGGACTGCAGGTCCGTCTTTCCGCCGCCGGCGGCGCTTGCTGAGGCCGTCAGTACCGCCGCCGCGAAAGAGCACATGGCGGCGGCGGTCACAAGGAAAATGAAAAGCTTTTTCATAATCGTTCACATCCTTAAATTATTCGGGCCGCCAAGAGAGGCGGCCCCTACAGGTACGTTATACGAAATGCGTTGGGCTGTAAGGTTCAGC
Source organism: uncultured Oscillospiraceae bacterium (assembly GCA_947631845.1). Lineage (GTDB taxonomy): Bacteria > Bacillota > Clostridia > Oscillospirales > Oscillospiraceae > RUG626. Next base: position 38,696 of record CANRMY010000003.1, read on the forward strand.
TCCGACGTAGTGCGGCGTAAAACGCTTTTGTGTTTATTTTTCTGCCGGTTTTCAGCCACTCGTCCTCCAGCCGGAAACGATGTTCCAGGTCGAAAACGCCGCCGGAAGAATTCTTCATGGGGCGCGAGATTCTATACTGAAGCGCCCGCAGTTTTCCCAATAGGCGGGAAGAAGGTGGTACATGTTCCGCAGCTCCCCGATGTTCTTGTTGCAGCAGCACCAGCAGCTGACCCGGTCTAAGATGTCGTAAAGGTCGATGCCGTCCTCCTGCCAGGCGTATCCGCGGCTCCGGCAAAAGGCGAGGCAGTCGGCCTCCGTCATGCCCCACTCCACCAGGGGAAGGCGCTTGCCCTCGGAGCGGGCCTTTTCGAACCTCTGCGGCTCGTCGGCGGCGATGCCCACGTAATCCACAACGGCATCGCCTACGGACGACTTGTACCGGCGGATGGCCTGCAATTTTTTTTGCTCCGTGCCCCACCGGCAGGGGCCGCCGCACCAGCCGTAGCCGTTGTGCGTACCGGAGCCGTCCCGGTTTTTGACCTCCCTCTCCAGCATGGAGTAGAGGAAGGGCTCAGATGGGTAGAGCTCGACGAACTCGACGCCGCGCTCCGCCAGCATCGGCTTTACTGCGTCCCGAAGGCGGTAGATCGCGGAAAACTCCATACCCGTATCATAAAAAATAACGGCGTCCAAAGGCCGCCGTTCCTCTAAAAGCCGCAACAGCATGGCAAGGCTGTCCTTGCCAAAACTCACACTGGCAATGTATTTCACACCACTCACTGGCCGACTGCCGGTCAAGCGAGCAACATCTTAATCCTCCCAAGCTACTGGCAGATCACTGCTTTCACGCTGTAACAAGAAATTTTACGCCAAACTTATCAATCCTTTGGCAACCCGGTTTACCGGGATCGGTGTTACTCCTTTCTGAAATTCATTGTGTTAACCTCATATGTATTTTATTTCTTGGATCAATCTGGCTTGTCCCACCAGTTAAAGCCTTTGTTGGCGTCTCCGTATTGGAGATATGTTTTCGGGACAAAGGAATCCTCGTCGCCGGGACGGCAAACGTTGGGATACACCTCATAGCCGATTTCCTTCATGCGCGGAATAAATTCCGGCTCCACGCCTATATAGGCCATGCCAGGATCTCCGTGCCCGCAGCAACAGCCGGTGGTCTTGATACCGATCTCCCAGAGGTTGAGGATCTCCGGCAGAAGACACTTGTCGACCGCCGCTATATACGGGGCCGGAGGATCGCCCGGAAGACACGGGTCGTGCGTCAGCCACGGGAGCATGATATTGTAGGCACAGTCATAGGTGCCAAAGCGGATGTCTTTACAGTTCATGTTTTGTACCTCCCGGCCTGTTACCACGGGTGTTTGCTGTAGAGCTCGGAAAGCTCACGGTGGTCGCCGTCCGCTTCCTCCACGTTTGCCCAGGGGAAGAAGGGGACGCGGTAGGTAAGGCCGGCGTCGGTTCTGATGACGGCCATGCGCTTGTCAAACCAGTGAGAGCCGTCCGGCGTCTCGGCGGATTTGCAGTATGTCTTGCATCGGTATACTTTTAAAAACGTGAAATACCCAAGCGAATAGTTGCCTCTGTCAAAGAACCGCTTGCCGATAAGATCGCCGGGGTGGGCGCGTTTCCACCGGGTGCGAAGCCGGAAATGTTTATCGTCTGTCATGTGCTCACCTCTCTTGTGCTTTGGGTTAATTCGTTTCTTGCTGTCATGAGCCGGTCGATGATGGCGTCCAGATCCTCGCGGGTGCAGGTATAGAGGTTGACGGAATCGGGGAGGAGCAGGACAGGAATGTTGCGAACACTGCGTTTGATCCCGTCGTATAAATTTCTCACTTCATCCAGGGTGACACAGTCCTGTCTGTAGGTGACAACGATCATTTCGTCCCGCGAGACTTTAACGCCGGCGACAAGCATATTGTCGCCAAGAATCCGGCTGCCGTCTATCGGGACCGCGTTTGTATAGGGGACGTAGGCGGGACTTGTATATTGGGCTGGGCTGACGGTGATGCGAGCCGGTGTACGCACGGTAAAACGGACCCCCTTACATCATTAGAATCAGGAAGGTAATCTCGATTTGCAGGATGTGGAGGAGCTGGTCGGTCACCAGGTTGATTTTGTGCCGGTTGGCCTTCAAATCGTCGACGATGCCGTGCAAAATGGAATTGGCAGACCACATGAGGAAAAACGGCAGACCCACCTGAAAACCGAAATAGGCCGCGATCGGGAGCATGACCATGAAGGACCACGACATGGCGTGCATGGCCAGCGCCATGATCCAATCAAACCGGTACAGCCTGTCCGGCGCGTTTTTCTCCCACCAGCTCTTTTGCTTGGCGTCGGCGAGCCAACCCTGGAGGGTATAGTCGTCGAGGACGTGAAGGAAAAACATTGACAGAAGCGCGAAAATCCTACTCATAAAACCACCTCTCATATTTTTTGGATAAGCGCCCGCGCTGCGTCTTTTCATCAGCCGCCGCCAGCCCATCGCCCTGAATACGGCACTTAACTTCTCGCGCTTCCTCGCCCGCTTGGCGCCATGGTGCCAACGGTGGGACTTGAACCCACGACCCCTTCATTAAAAGTGCGGTGCTCTACCAACTGAGCTGCGTTGGCGTAAATGCGGGCGGCGGATTTCACAAAGCGCCGTTTATCCGCTCTTGTATTGCCCGACTTGTAACGGCTCTTTCGGTCTTGATCCGTCCGGCTTTCACGGATGGGGCGTCCCCCAGCATTCACCCCCAGCCGGATTTGAACCGGCACTCAGTCTTAAAAGGCCAGCTCTGCCATTTGAGCTATGAGAGCATATAAAGTGTGCGGGCGTGGATTTGCACCACGCATGGCTCCAATCCATGGACGTCCGCTCCATGCGGACGCGAGGAGCCTATCCCTGTTAGCGTCTACTATTGCGCGGGCCTCGATTGCGAGACAACACGCTTTACCACGTCCCACACGTTCCCGTGTGGCGTGTCTATTCCGCCACCGCACACATTTGGCACTACAAACCGTGCCAGGTTTCTAAACCCCATAGCCTCGGCACATCCCGGATATTGGGAGGTCTACCGCTATGGCGTTATCTATATCTACCCAAGGCCGACGCTCTATTTCCGCGAAGGATCGCAGCTGTCAACCACGACGGTGTGGGTAAATACCTTTGTTACCCCTCTAATCAAATAACGGGGCTCAAGGCGCCTCGGATTCTGTTGCATTTTCTGCGCCGTTGAGGGCTCGTTTTAGCTCGTCATACGTCACTGGATACCCGGTGCCGGCACCTACCAATTTGTCGATCAATTTGGCGCTGCCTGTCTGCTCGTTCCACACATTTGCCATATCTCTTATGATATCGTAGGCGGAGCGGAGTACCCCGCTGGCGTCCGTCAGGCCGATACCCAGTTCGGCCAGGCGGCCTTGTAAAATCTCCGGGTGCCCTGCCGTACTCATCACACTCTCCGGTGTTATCGTCCTGTCTGCGTTCATTGGATCGCTCCTTTATCCTTTGCGTCTTGCCGCAGGACGCGCGGGTAGTATGTACGGTTCTCCATGCGGCTCTCGGCCTTTCTGGTTTTCCCAAGGGCCTCCCGGAGGAGGTTCATCATATTGCGGCCCCTTTCGCTGTTGAGAAACTGCACCAGCGGCTCCAAGATCTCACAGGTGTCCTTGTAAGCGCGGCGGAGCTGGCGGCATTTCTGGAGCTTGGTGGCCACCTTGGCCCGTTCGCGGTAATCGAGCCCTTCCAGCTCCAGCTTGTGCAGGAGGTCCTGGGTAAGCTCGTCCATGCGGTGGACCTGGTCGCCGCTCCAGGCGTAGTCCCTGACGGCGGCCTCCATCAGCTCACACACGTTGCTGATGTTTTGGGAGAATGGGGGAATCGTAGGGGATTTCTTTGACATGGTATCACCTCGATTCGTTGTGATTATTTATATTTTCTCTAAACAGCGTTTCCACGGGGCGGCTTCATAGGCATCGTCGTAGGGAGGCCCTTGGGTTAGGACGGCAATGTGTGAGTCTGAGTTGTAGAATATCTGCTCAACATCGGTTGCCCAACATTCCCAGTCGCTGTCACTCATGACCCTTGCGTCATCCGGAATACCGCACTGTTCAAAAATGTCACGGAGTTGCTTCGCTGTCAACGGACCACCTCCACCGTCGCCCTGTCTACCCAGTGGTAATCGAACTCTATTTCCCCGTCGTCACCCATATCTGCCGATGTGATGATGATCGGGACGGAGCCTGTCATCTTATCTATGTAATAGCCATACACCCACTGATGGGTGAACACATCTTTGGCGCGATATCGAGGCGGCGAGATGTCCTTTCCCATAAGGCGTCACTCCTTTTGCATAATCATTTTCTGATGCCAATAGCCGTTGTGGATGGCCTCCGCTTTGTAGAATTCTTCCTCTCTGAAGCCGGCGGAGGAGCGGCACAGCACCTGACAGTCCTTGTGCTCCGGGATCGGGTCATCGTCAAAAACCAGGTAGCTTTCAACCTCCGGGTGCCTGGATAGCCACCGGGAGATTTCCTCTCCTCTTGCCCAGCCACGCGAAAGGGGAGTACGCCCCAGGATTTTAATGCCCTCCCGAAGGCCGCCGTTTATAAGACACTCCTTGTAGTTGCCGTCGGAACGCCAGGTGGATGTGACCACGATGGAGTAGCCGTATTTCTCGCAAAACTCGGAAACCCACTGAACGGCCTGGAGATTGTTAACCCGGTTATCGTCCGGGAAATTGTAGCGGCAGACCCATTGTCCGGAGCGCCGCGACCATATAGGGGTGTTGACTACGCCGTCGTAGTCGAGAAAAACAACGTTCATTAAATCACTCCTTTGGAGCAGTATGCGGAATGGTAAATGTAGGTAAAAGCAGCTCCAAGGACAGTAATTTCGCGAGGCAGAGATGTTGTTGCATATTTTGTTTCCTTACTACATTCTATACAGGAGGCTTTCTGGCGGGACTTCATGGCCGACCTCCCATTTCTCTTTTTCTTTCCTGTAGCTTTCTATCATATTACGGAACAGACGGCATCGTAGATAACGAGTCTTGAACTCCTCAAAGCACCAGACGCAATCACTGACATCTTTATCCGGTTCTCCAAAATTGCCACACCCTGTTAATAGGAACAACCTTTCCCGGTAGTCATAACCACCTCCGTCAACTTTATCGAGAATGAAATCAGATTCCTTCATGTAAGTATCTCTCCTTTACGAAACTAAACTTTTGTCCACTCAAGAAGAACGGAACGGCCATCGTCCAATTCTTGGAGTGCATCTTCACTTGTGTCTAACCACTGCTGTTCGGTCTTCCCGCACTTGGTACATTGACAGAGACAAAGCCTGAGCGGATAACCCATCGAATCCTGCTGTAAAACATTTGACCGCTCCACTATCTTGAAGTCGTGTCCGGTAAAAGGGTGCCTGTGCTTCATCGTTCTACTCCTTTCACGAAACTCGACTTTTATCAATCATACGGACGACCACAAGAGCTGCTGGTCCGAAGCGTAATCCGACGCTCACAACACGGACACTCAATATATTCCTCCACCTCATGGAAGAAATTATTTCCGTCACGCTTCACATCTTCATCCGTGTATGAAAGGACCGCCCCGCAAGTACAAGTGACGGTCTTCTCTGGGTGCTTTATGACCTTCATTTTTATGACCTCCTTGTTCACGAAACTTTACTTTCATTGAGCCGTTTTGCGTGTGCCTTTGCTGCTGCTTCCGAGAAGTGCGCCATCCGGAACCACTCTATTGGGGCCACAAATCGACGATACCAAGGGATGAAATGGAAACGCCACTTCATGACCCTGAAATCAAACCCAAAATATACTAAGAGCTGACCTTTGAAGCTGTATGGAGAGACATCGTAGTAGATGTTGTCGTCCTTTCCGTAGAATCTATTAACATGATATATTGTCATCAAACCACGCTTTCGTCATGATTCTCACGCGGTTATCGCCTTGTTTGCCCGTGTGTAATAGCTTTCACCACCCTTGTCTGGTCACGTACCAAGGTCGCTTCTACAGGCACCAGACTATTCTCCCCTTGGCCGGATACCGATTTTACCTTGAATCGGACGGCGCACAGTGATGTTCTTTGGTTAACGGTACTCCACAAGCCGTGTGCGGCAGCTCCCGGATAGCACGACTCATTCGTGGATGAAACCGTGCTTGCAGAACCGGTATTTTACAAGCTTTCCTTCTTTCATCTGTTATTGCGGGCGCCTCCACACGTTGCAGAACTTGCAACTAAGGTTTGAGCACTCGCCGCAGTCTTGACCGTCGGGGGATGTACCTCCGCAGTCATGAAAACCGCCCAGCTCATCGTAGTGGAAATCACTGGATACGGTAGGATAGTAGAGGATGGAGATGTCCTTCTGGACTTGATCTCGTCCGGGATTTTGTAGGCTTCTTTTTCTGTCTCCATAGAACCGCTCCTTCAGCTAACTGTTTCCGGCTTATTGTCATAAGCTATCCAGTCTATTCCATAGCGGTACATCCAGAGCGAACGGCTGCTGAATTCCTGCATAACTATACCGCTCAGTTTGCTGATGATGCCCCACCCGGAACCGGATTTGCGCTCAAGATCGCATTTCCCGAGCGTCTTGATCCACACGGGGGAACCGTCGTTCATGCGCTGACATACCTCCGCTTTTGTAAGCGAAGCAATTCTTTTCACAACCGGCATTGTTTCCACCGCCTTTCATTCTTCCCACTCGTTCGCCATTCTGGATGAGGCAACGGGCGCACTGACCGTTTTCACTCATTGCCCATGTTCTCCTTCTGCTTGTAACCACGCGTTTCTTTTCTGTAGGTACCACAAGGGTTTTGCAGATGCGCTCCGCAATATGTGACCTCGCCGGCTTCGGCAATAAAAAACTCGTGTGCTTGCAGGACGTCATATCTGGTGATTTTGGCGATATCGTGACCTGCGTAGGAACAGGATTCGCACCAGGGGCCGACGTGGCAATCCGGATTGCCGGCGGAGATAAGTTCGGCCAGGCGGGCCGTTTCTTTTTCGAGCTCTTTGTTGATATCCTTGAGCGTGTTATATTCACTTTTCTTGATCCACATCGGGCTGTGCACCTCACAATCCCATATCTTCCAATGTGCAGACGTAGACGCGCACACCGTATATCCGCCAGTTTTTGCGGATAAGTTCGGCTCTTATGCCGCGCAGGCCCGTCTCTTTCATGGCTTGCGTTATCGAAGGGCCAAGAGGCGCGCCGGGGACGTCCCTCATAAACTCACCCACAAGGATACCCCTGCCTTTGATGTATTCGCGCTCTGCATACATGAACCTTCACTCCTTGCGGACTGTATAAAACATCGGTTTTGTCACGAAAAATCCTTTGCCTTTACCTTCACGATGATCCGGCGGCCGCGGCGGTCGAGCATGTCGACAAGCGGCTTACACACAAGACCCTCCATGTTCGCTGTGCCGATAGTGGACTTGGGCTTGGTCTTGACAAAAGCCACGGCCTCCTCCAGCGTGCCGGTCATGATAACGGGGACGGCGGCGATTCCGAAGTACCTGGCGACGTCCTCAACGGCGGCGCGCTTCAGCCACAGATTCTGGCTGGAATGTACACGTCAAAGAGAATGAAGGAGACATCGCTCCTGTACGCGCCGCCGTTTTGGATTTTGGCGCCGTAGCCCTCACCGAACAGAATGACGGGCGTCTCGCCGAACTTCTGCTCAAAGAGCTGCTCGTTGACATCGCCGCCGAAAAGCTCCAAAAGCTTCGTCATGAGATGGGCTGGAATCTGAGCCGTCTCGGTACGGCCCTGGTAGGTGACGCGGTGTCCGTCCCAGACGATGCCGATGTTCGTGCCGTCGATTTTCTCCGTGCAGATCCACGGGTTGTTTTTGAGAAACTCCACCGTCTCATCGCAGTAAGAGCCCTCGATCAATTTCTTGGAGCCGTTTGTGTCGCGATTAAAAACGGCGCGGATCTTTGTGTATTCAACCATGCCTGGTCATCCTTTCTTTCCTAACTGAATAAGCATTGTAATGTGCAGTGCATCTGCGCGGCGGGGTCTTGAGGCTCAAGGGATGCGGGAGATTTCTAAATTCAAACAGGTTCTTTATAGAGCTCCTCGCCGCGGCTTGTGAGCTCCTGGCGGACCGCATCGTGGAAGCGGAGCCACCCCGGTTCGTCGATGAGGGGGTCGCCGTAGCCGCCGAGATGCTTCTGCTCGGTCATGTCCCGGTCGAAGCAGTGGAGCGTTTTGACATTTAAACAGGGGAGGAGCGGGGTAATAAATCCGATGACGATGCCGGGCATATAGGTGCGGCGGCCAACGGCGTAACGGACGGCGCAGTTCAAGACGGCGCCAAAATCACTGCTCTGCGGGTCTATCTGCGGGTTCTTCATGGATACCGGCCTCCTTGATCGCTTTTTTCAATTCCTCACGGCAGTAGTCGTGCCAGGCGCTGTGACCGTACCGCTCCTCCTCGATGTCCACCCAGGACTTTTCGGTGAGGCGGATAAAGCCGCGGCCGGTGACGCTGTTGTAGGCGACGACGCTGGGAACGTAGGGGTAGTAGGGGACGCAGTCGGCAAGGCACGTAAGGCGCAGGGGCTCCGGGCTTTCGCCCACGTACACCTCGGAGCGCAGAACGGCGTCCAGTCCGAGGATGGAGATCTCGTCGCAAAAGTCGAATTTCCCGGAGAATTTACTCATCCTTTTCCTCTCCTCCTTTAAGGCGGCGTTGGTTCGACTCCCGTCACCTTACACGGTAATAATCCTGCAAAATCCCACTGTCGGTTTTCACGTCCCGGTACTGATACCGCCGGGCGATGTCTTTGAATCTGACCACGTTTTTTCGCTTTGGGTTGCTTTCGCTGTAGTATGTGATCTCTCTATCAAATTTGTCGAAGAACAGCGTCAGCTCATGATCGCCGGTGTAAACGGGACTGCGTTCGGCCAGAACGTCACGGGAGTACAGGCTGTCAGGGACGCCGCCCTCTATTAAAAGGCGCGTGACCTCCCGCCGCTCGTCGGTATCCTTGCACAAAATGCGCAGGCCGCCGTACATGAAGTCTTCGGCGAGGAGCCCCTTATCCAGACGCGCGAGGGAGCGCTTAAGAGCTGTGCGCGGTTTGGAAGACTTCTTTGAAAATTTCCGCATCTATCGCATACTCCGTTTCGTCCTCCCCGGATGGATACCGGGCCGCCAGCTCATCGAACATGACGCGCTCACAGTGAAAGCGTGTAAAATGAGTGAAGTAGCAGTACTCTATCCCGCCATCGCTGCCGATATAGATGATGGAGTCCCAGTGCTTCAACCGGTCCCAGTCTCCACGCCCCATCAGAATGTTTTCGGAAACACCGGAGCCGCCGTGCGGGACGCCGGCCTCCCGCAGTAAGGCCGTGGCCGCGGTGGCCTCCCTTATATCCTTGTAACCGATGACGATTTCATGGTTTACGAAGTCTCGCGCCAGGCTTTCAAGATCGATGTCCATGGGTTCACACCCCTTTCAAATAAATCGCCGCCCTCACCGGCGGAACATCACGCAGTTGTCCACGATCCGCGACCGGAGGAGGGGATCGGTGACGCGCTCCCACGGCGTCCAGGTATAGAGGTCCGTCACGTCGCCGGTGATATCGTAGACGAGGCCGCGAATCTCTGCGCCGAAGTGGTTCATGACAGGATCGTAGACCAGGGCGGGGGAAAACGCTGCAAACCGCTCGCACAGCACTCTGGCAAACCAGTAGCAGCAGCCGCCGGTGAAGGCAGCGACGACCTGCTCCGACCGGCCTTTATCCGTAAAGCGGCTTATAAAGCCAAGGATCTCTTCGCTCATAGCCCCAGGAAGGACATCAGCTCGGCCTCGGTGGCGGACTGTATCTCCGGCTCGTCGGAATACACGATATAGTCGATGGCCTCCGGCGGCCAGATGTAGCCGTCGCTTTCAACGGTGGTAAAAGCGTGATCGGAAAACCGGGTGGCTCGGACGGTTTGCACCGTACCGAGATATTTCTTCATGCCATCCGACATCCACCGGACGCCGGTACCGTCTGCGACAAGTCTGACTTTGGCGCCGGAATGTATATCGTCCATATTAATCAATGAAAATCACCCTTTCTTCAGGCAGATCCTTTATTTTCCAAATGTCGGCATGGGCTGGAGCTTATGCAGATTGTGCCGGTGCATGAGGCGGATCTTCCGGTCGACCTGCTCATCACAGCTGGTACCAAGGCGGATATAGCTGTCAAGCTGGTCATAGGTAAAGCCCAGGTTGTCCTCGTCCGTCTTGCCGCACAGGCCGTCGGAGGGGGTCTTGTCCACCAGATCGCGGGGGATGGGGAGATAATGGCCAATCTCACGGACCTCAGTGACGGTGAGACCGCCCAGCGGGGAAAAATCCCCGGCGCTGTCGCCGAATTTGGTGGAGTAGCCCACATAGTCCTCAGACAGGTTACAGGTGTTGGCGACCCGGCCCCCGTTTGGTAAGGATTGTGCCACGGCGTACAGAGTTGCCATGCGGATACGGGCGGGCAAGTTCACGTTTGCCTGCTTGGAAAGGCGCATCTCCATAGCGACACCCAGGGAAAGAGCCTGAACGGCGGGCTGGATATTTACAACGGCGTACCGGATGCCGAGAGCCTTCACAAGCCGGTGGCTGTCCTCGATGTCCGGCTGCTCACCGCAGGGCATCAGAACGCCGAAAACCCGGTTCTTTCCAAGGGCCTCCACGCACAGTGCGGCCACGATGCTGCTGTCCTTGCCGCCGGAGATGCCGACGACGGCGGAGCGATCCGGGGCGGTCGCCGCGAAGTAGTCACGGATCCACCGGACGAGCCCGTCTTTTGTTTCTGCGGCGTTAAATTTGTTCATTGGGGAGCCTCCATATTTCTACATGATGATTTTGACCGATGGTCATAGAGATGATGGACAAAACCTTGCCCCAGTCGCCGCCTCCGAGACCGCATCCAATCCGATAGGGTATCGCAATCCTTTCGGTTGTCGGGATGACCCTCATGAGCTTGCTCATACAGGTATAGAAGGCGTCATAACTCGTGTAGCGCTCGCCGTTATAGCCGTATCTGTCCTGAGCGAACAGGTTGCATATCGACTGCTCCTTGTCGTTGTGTACGGTGATGATTTGGATGTCACCCAGCAGGACGGAGTGGCCGAGACCGTGCGCCCTGCTGTCCTCCTTACCCCTGTCACAGACCGCTTTATAGTTCTCAAAAACCATGGGGAACTTTTCACGGACCTGTTTCGCCACACCGCTCCCCATTTTCCCCTGGCAGTTCACCTGATGGCAGATGTACTTGGCGTCGGTGGAGAACAGGTCACCGGTCACGAATCGGATGGGCATCAGAATTTACCTCCTGGATAGAGGTTCTCACGGACCTCACGGAGGGTGTACTCCTTTACGAGACGGCCGTTGCGGAAGACCGTCTGAAGCTCGTTGTCAACGCCAGCCTGCTCCCAGGTGAGGCCGTCCTCATAACCGTAGCCGTCCTTTGTTTTGAAAACCCGGCAGCAGCCGCGCTGAGACTTCTTGAAGTGGGCGGTATCGGTCTTGGGGTCCTTGTAAATCATGATGGGATTGCCGTCCTTATCCTCAGCATAGGTGGCCTTGACGGCAATACCGAAGGTGTCGCGGGTGTAGGGCTTGTAGGTCATGGGGCGGGGCGCGGCGGGATGGGATAGCTGGTAACCGTCCAGCTCCCGCGTCTCCAGACACTGCATGGAGAAGGAGCCGACGCCCAGAGAGACATTGCTGATGGAAAATCCCTGCTTACTGAGGATGCTGTAAATCTCCTCGCACCGCTGGGGCGTGATGCTGTCGCCGTAGATGGCCTTGACGTGGGGGTCCAGGACCTTATAGCCCTTGCTGTTCACGGTCCCGCCGAAGGTATCCCAGAGGGAGAAAACCGTCTTGGTGACCACCTCCACCGGGTCGCCGCTGTCGCCTCTGATGGAAATGAACCCATCGTGAGCCAGAATCTCAGGTTTCAGCTTGGGCAGGATGTCATCCACCAACCTCCAATAGTCATAGCTGTCGCTGACCATGGAGAAGCTCTGATGGGGATAGACCTCGGTGAGCAGGCGGCGAATCATGGTCTCCTCATCGCCGTCAATGGCGAAGTTGGAACACATGACGCTGTGCTCGGTGGAGAGGGCGCCGTAGGCCACGGGCTCCTTGGAGCAGTCGCAGTTGTAGTTGTTCTCAAGCCACAAAATCGCCGGGACTGTGGCGGTGTTCAGGAAGCTCAGGCAGAAAGCGGCGGAGCTTTTTGTGGCGGACTCCACGCTCTCCTGACCGCGCATGGAGAAATCGCCCAGAAGCCGGGCGGGCTGAACGGAGTCGTCACAGGTGAGCGCGGCGTACCTGTTGACGATCTGGCGGTAGCGGTACCCCACCTCGGCGGAGACCTGGGTATGCCACATGGTGCAGGACAGCATGGTCTCGATGGAGTTGACAAGCCACACGAAATCCGGGTGGGTGTTGGAAATCTCAATCTGCGGGACATGGATGTTGGTCCGAGTGCCCTCGGGCACGGCCCTGATTTCCAGAGGAAGATAGCCAAGCTCATGGAGCGACCTCAGCCGATGGGTGCCAACGCCCTCCGTGCCGATGGTATTACCCAGGACACGCTTGTACTCGTCGAGGACCTCCTGGAGCGGGCGGCTGAAAAACCACTGGTTAAAAGCGTCGATGAGGTACTCCTTGATGAAGGCTTGCAGGCCGAACATGGCGACCTTATCGGTATCATCCAGGCGGCTCATCCGGGGCGTGTAGTAGGACACCATCTTGGTGAGGCCCTTGGGATACTGGCCGGCGTGGGCCGTTTTGTAAAAATCCAGACACAGGAGCGGGTCGTATTCAATCATCGTTATTCACCTCGAAAACCGTAATTTTGTCGTGGGCGCCTCGGAAGATGCTGTTGGTAGTAAAAACCCGTTCGATGAGGCCGTCGGTCAAAACCGCACCGTCAAAGATCGTGTTCTCACAGTGGGTGACGTAGAGATAGATGTGGCTGGCACCGGCCTCTTTCAAAGCCTTGGCGGTAAAGGTGAAGGTGCCGCCCTTGGAGCAGATGTCGTCGATGATGAGCACGTCACGGCCTTTTACCTTCTCAGGCGTGGTGAGCTCAAGGCGTTCGATTTTTCCGGTACGCCAGTCCCGGTGCTTGATACCGTGAATGTACTCACGCCGGAAAAGCTCGGAGTACCGCTTGGCGGCGCCCTCGTCCGGGTAACAGAAAACCAGGCCATCGGAATTCGGGATTGCCTCAAGCGCCTTGCCGATGTAGAACTCAGGCGTCTCGACCCGGACACGGTCGATGAGGGCAGAGGACACGTTGGAGTGCGGGTCCAAAACCAACACGCTGTTGAAGTGCAGGCTGTTGATGAACGCCGCGAACCACTTGAGGGTGAAGACCTCGGTGTCGGATTTGACCCGGTCCATCCTGGCGTTGGGGATGTAGGGAAGCTCCAAAACCATGTAGCAATCCGGGTCCTTATCACGGATGTGATTGGCAAGGTGCCAGACCGTCATGCACTCGTCCTCGTTGTCGTAAAGCCATCTGATGACGGACCTGAAGACAAAGCCATTAGAGTCGGTGCGGAGCAGGGGAGTTCCATCGGGGAAAGAGGAAGTGCGGACAGGTTCTCCGTTGAAAAAAATCATGGCTCACACCTCCCAATTCGTGATTTGGATTTGGCACATCTGCATGGCACGAAGCGCATTGTTATGGCTCTCCGGTGTGACGCCGGCACAGCAGGAGGCGTCCACGGTGATGGGGACCTCCGGGAAATACGCTTTGAGGATCATGGCGTTGGAGATCACGCAGATGTCGGTACAGAGGCCGACAAGCTCGATGCTCTCGATGCGCGGCTCGGGAAAATACTGGTTCTGGATATCCGCCAGCCAACCGGCCATCTCCACACTGCCGAAGGTGGGCTTGTAGAACTCCTTATAGCCGCCTTGACCACGAAGAGCCATCAGGATTTTATCGTTCAGATTCCAGCCATCGGTGCCCATAAAGCAATGGGGAACGGGGAGCAGACGGCCCTCCTGAGACTTGGCGTAGGTCTCTGACGAATGGGAATCGTATGTGGCGATGATGTTTCCGTCAAAACCCCGGATTTTCTGGACCACACGGGGGACAATGGCCCGGGCCTCCAGGGTGCCCAGGGGACCGGTGATAAAATCGTTTTGCATATCGACGACAACAAGTATCTTCATAGTTTCATCCTTTCTGAATATGTTTCCGCCATATATGGCGGAGTGGAATCTACTTCCCCTCTTTTGTCCCGGCAAAAGAGTGGAAGTAGCAAGGGGAGAAAACCGGCTCAGGGGGATTTCGCGTTTTCCCCCTGAGAACCCCTTTTAAAAACGACCACACAGGGGGTTGCGACCCCCTATGTGGAGAACCCCGGGGGAGGACGCTCGCACGGAAATCTTTGCGACGTCAAAAATCCCACACGATTTTGGCGCGCCAGCGCGGGGAACGTAGGAACGAAGGCCCGGTTAACTGAGCGGTGAGCGGCTAAGCGGGTTAGACGCAAAGACCATTCGTCAAAGGACGCGCGGATATGAGTGGTCAATGATCGCGATTACCGCCAAATTGCTTTTCTCTTCTTTGAAGCTTTCTTCTCTTTTGTCAACACAAAGGAGAAGAAAGCGTACCTTCCCCGCCCTTGAGGAAAGGGCGGATTTCGGTGCCCTTTGGTAAAGGGCGCCCCCTGCCGGGGTGAGGCTTCGACGTTGTCCTTATGCCGGACGGCGGGTCAGGTGAAGGCCGTCGGCATATGCGGGGCGGAGGCGTTCCGGGATCGAAATAAGAACGGCGATAGCGGTTCTTATTTCGATCTCCGGAAGGCCGAGGTGGGGACGGTGCGGCCCTTTCGCAATCTGCGGAAAGGGATTGCGCCTGGTATGTATGACTGCGCAATCGATTTGCACAACGCCGGGATAACCGGCGGGGTCAAGCGGCTCCGCCGGTTATCAAAAAAGAGGTAAGGAGAAAACCCGTGGGGAAAATGAACAAAACCCACGGATTGGGGCTGGCGGCGGGGATCGAACCCGCGACCTCTCACTTATACTAATATCTATTTAAAAGTAGACACCGAGCGGCGAGGATTTTTCGTGTCAGGCGAGGAAGACGGCGCATGGAATACCCGCTGGTATTTCCAAGGCGGCTGACAAAGCATGGCGCGAAAAAGGCCGGCGAGAATGTCTTATTTTAATTAGATATTAGTATTACAAAAGAAAGCGCTCTACCACTGAGCTGCGCCAGCAAAAAGGAGTCTCCGCAGAGACCCCTCCGATTGCGGGCCCCGCAAGCATCCGCAACCTATTACGTATATCTTTCGATATTCAGGGGTATACGCAAGACCCCGCGCCGTTTCGTATACCAACGGGCAAGCTTAGCCCCGGCCGGTTCATGCGCCGGCATGGGGCATATTCGCATCACTCCGGTAAGGGGATAACGCAGTTATAGACGGCGGTGAACCGGTCGTTTACCCGGCGGTCTAAATGATAGTGTCCGAAAAACCACTGCTTGAAACGAAGATCCCAGCGAACCCTCTCCAGGAAGGCGGTGAGGGGATCGCCCTCAAACCAGGGCGACAGCAGCTGGAGGACGCTTTTGGGGGCGCAGTGGGTGATCACATAGTCCACCTCCCAATTGACGGCGTCCAGCGCGTCGATGGCTCTTTCCATCTCGGACCGGGATGGCATTTCCTCCGGCCACCAGGAGACATGCTCGCGGCGGGACGCCCGGTCTACGGAGCTGGCACCGCCCATGACGAAAAATTTCTTACCGTCGATGGTGAGGACCTGGCTTCGCTCCAGATGGTAGAGGCCGGGACAAATCTCCCGGACCGCACCGCCGAATTTATCCGTCAGGGGGAGCTTATAGAGCGCGTCGAAGTTTTCGTGGTTCCCGTCCACAAACAGGGTGGTGAATGTCTTATCGGACATCCATTTTTGCCAATAGCGGTCCTGAGCGCCTCCGTCCCACACAAAGCCGGCGTCGCCGCAGATGATCACGTAGTCGTCTTTTGTCATAGACCGCTGCTGTGGGAAGGACTTTGTGCTCAATTTGTGGGTGTCGATACCGCCGTGGGTATCACCGGTGATGAAAATCATAAAGGGCTCCTTTGTGGATTTCGCCTTGAACCTGGCGGGGGGATTTTTATAATGTGTCCGCCTTATAGGCGGACGGGGATTTGCTTTTCTCTCTTTGGGCCGCTAAAGAGAGAAAAGGCAACAAAAGAGAGAAACGACCAGGGGAGGGATTTCGTGTTTTCCCTCCCCTGGACCCCGCCTTAGAAAACGACCACACAGGGGCCGCGGCCCCTATGTGGAGAACCCCGGGGAGCGCTCGCACGGGAGATACCGGGACGTCAAAAACCCCACCACGATCTGCGCACCAGCGCGGCCTGAATAGGACATCACGCCGCATTGACAGAGCTGTAAGCGGCTAAGCGGGTTAGAAGCAGAGGCCATTCGTAACATGGGGCGCGGTGATGAGTGGGGTAGGGTGGTCATACGGGAGACATTTTCTCTCTTTTGAAGCTTTTCTCTCTTTTGTGTTCAACAAAAGAGAGAAAAGCGTATTTTCTCTACCCTTTGATAAAGGGTAGACCCCTTTCGGGGGATCAGAAGTACGATGATCTGACATAGTATAAAGATGAGTCTTACCAGGATGCGATGATTAGCCGTAACGAAGAACTCGGGGTCGGTGAGCTGCGGCATCTGGGCGGTGGGACGCAGGGTGGCTGTGGGTTTCCTGCGCGACCTGGCGCTTCAGGTTCCCTGACATGGCTTTTGATCCTGATTTGGCAGACCCTATAGGAAAGATCGGCACCGGCTCCGGATATGCGAGTCTCTCGTCGTCGAGGTACCTGCCGGGCTCTGAAGCGGCCGCTGCCGCGGCGGGCCTGGGCAGGCTCTATCTTCTCCGCGCTATTTGTCACTTACGCCTTCGGCGGTAAGCACCGCAAGTTCATGCGGTTATACATCACAGTACTTCTTGGGGGACATCTGTTTGTTCAGAGGTTCCCCTATGAAACAGGATTGGTCAGATCCACCGTGATCATACGGCGGACGTCCACCCCCATTTTCTGATTGATATGGCCGACGATGCTGTCGATGGCCTCCTTCTCCACCATACGGCAGAAGTTGAGATTGCCGTCCATCACCTGGACGTCGTGGAGGCTCCAGGAGACGCCGTTCTTCTTGTCCATTATGTAGTTGTGGAGCATGGTCTGGAGCTGGCGTTTGCGCTTGTGGCCGACGGTGATATCGTTGTCCTTGTTGAGCATCAGGCCGAGATTCCAGTTCCTGCCGGAGCGGGAGCCGTACCGCGTCTTGGACGCGTTGATGGTGAAGGGGGCGTTGAATTTCGCCAGGGTGTCTACGATGAATTTCTCCACCGCACGGGGGTCAAAATCGTACCGGGAGGAGACGGTGAAATCGTCGGCGTAGCGGGTGTTGACGAAGGAGCGGCCGTTGAGGTCCCGGAACCCGTGGGAGAGCTCGTAGTCGATGGGAATCATCATCACGTTGGTGACGGTGGGGGAGAAGGGCGTGCCCTGGGGAAGGCCGCCGTGGAGAAACGCCAGATCGAGGGCTTTTTCCAGCTCCTCGCGCCCCTCCGGCACCTTCACGACCTCGCTGAAGGGGAAAATCAGGGAGAGCTGATTCATCACAAATTCCTGCGTGGTGCTTCCGAAGAAGTTGTGGAGGTCGTATTTGCCAAACCACTGGCTGTCGTTGGCCTGATGGCGGCGGACGGCGTCGACTATGCTCCGGCCGCCCACATAGGCGAAGGCGCTGGTGTGGTACAGGGCGTGAAAATCCTGCTCAAAGATCCGCTTCAGGCGGCGCAGGGCGTCCATCAGCTCCGGGACCGGGGCGTCGATCTGGCGCAGACCGCCGCTCTTTTTGGGGATGTGGAAGGAGGTATAGAGATCCTCCCGGCGGGTATCTCGCAGAGGCGCTGTGCTCTCGTTGAAGGCGTGGAGAACGGCAATCAGGGCGGGCACGTCGGTCCGCTCCAAAAGCTTGGGGTTGACGCGATCGAGCTTGTACGTTCTGGTGTTGGTTTCGTTTCTGTTGACGGCCGGCGTGTCCGCCGTGACGCCGAACAAAAATTCCTCCAGAGATATCTGGTGGTAGGATGGGGATTGCTTGACGGTCAGGTAGACCATAGGGCACACCTCTTTTCTATAAGGATTCCGCCCTTATAGGGCGGAGGAATCTACTTCCACTCTTTTGACCCGGCAAAAGAGTGGAAGTAGCAAGGGGAGAAAACCGGCTCAGGGGGATTTCGCGTTTTCCCCCTGAGAACCCCTTTTAAAAACGACCACACAGGGGGTTGCGACCCCCTATGTGGAGAACCCCGGGGGAGGACGCTCGCACGGGAGATACCGGGACGTCAAAAACCCCACCACGATCTGCGCACCAGCGCGGGAAACGTAGGAACGAAGGCCGGGTTAACTGAGCGGGGAGCGGCAAGCGGGTTAGACGCTTAAGACAATGCGATGACGTCACGCGCGGTGATGAATGGAAAAGGGTTACGATTCCTTTCAAATTGTTTTTCTCTTCTTTGAAGCTTTCTTCTCTTTTGTCAACACAAAAGAGAAGAAAGCGTATTCCCCCGCCCCTTATAAGGGCGGAATCTTATAAACCCCTGACGGGGTGAGTCCGTAACCAACGTTAAGTAAAGTACTATTTGCGATCAGGATTACCAGGGAAGAGGACCTTCTGTGGAGATGCCTTTCTCCGTGGAATAAGCAAGACAATGGTTAAGACTCTATAATACGACGGTATCCGAAGCAACCGTAATGTCTCCGACCAGATCGCGGCGTGCAGTGGCGAAGGCGCCTTGTTCTTCAGGGGTATCCTCTTTCCAGGCTGTTTGTCACTTCAGCCGTCGGCGTGAAGCATCTCTTGCGAGAATAATGCGTTACAGACTATTTATATATTATTTATATATGTATTATTTGGCCGCCGGCAGGCCCAGGAGCCGCAGGAGCTCCTCGTCGGTGCAGACGGGGAGGGGGTGGACGTCGAAGGGGACGACGGTATATGTGCCTAATTCGTCGTCTGTGACCACGGTGTCCGGGGAGACGCGTAGGGTGGGGCGGATACCGCAGGCGCAGCCGGCATAGCAGCTGTCGATATCCCCGACGCTGGACACGATGTGTACGCTTGTTGAACTGCGATTGTTTAACAGAAAATAGGGCATGTAGGTCGCCCCGCCTCTGCTCCTGTGGAGAGAACACCGGTAGGTGGGCTGGGCGCGGACGCCCCGGAGCTTTTTGAAGATGTTGAACCGCTGCTCCCGGTCGAAAACGTCCCGGACAGACAGGAGGCGGACGCGGTCGGAGCACTCCCCACCGGGAACGGTGTAGGTCTGCTCCCGGATGCTGGCCAGCTCGTAGTCCTCGAAATAGTGCAAAAATCCGTAATGGGACTTGTACTCATATTTGGGCCAGCCAGAGAGGTTGACGGTCTCCGGCGGCGTGTCGTCGGGATGGCTCTTGGTGTACCACGTCCCGTCGAACGCCTCACTGTTCAGGAACTGGCGGAGATTGGAGAGCTTCCAATCGCTGTTGGGTTCCTTACCGTAGCCGTCGCGTGACGGCTCTTCGGCGTCAAAGCTGAGCTTATCCAGCACCTCCTCGGAGATAAAATCACAGTTTGGCGTGGCCTTTTGCCAGACGATGGGGTCCGGCTCGTCTGTGCTCCGGACACCGTACCGGCCGAGGACGAGCTTGCTGCCCAGCTTCATATGTTTTACGGTCGTCTCCATGGGTCTCACCGCCTTTCCTTATTTCGATCCGATCCCGAGCAGGGACTCGACGGACATGTCGCCGGGTGAAAAATCCGGTGTCTCCACACGGTCCTCAAACATGGAGGCCACCCATGTCCATCGGCCGTGATCCAGGTCGATATCGTAAGTCATGTCGTCATAAACATATGTGATCGTAGCGACACTGCCGCCCAAATCGATCATGTCGCCGTTGACGCCCACATCGGAGCTTCGTAACGAGGGGTAATGCCTGGCATCGGTGAGGTCGTCCCGGATGAGGACGGTGTCGCCGACTTGATATTTACGCACGGTTTTACCCCCTTTCCCCGAGAAGCGCCCCTATGGGCATGTCGCTGGCCGTGAAATCGGGGGCGTCTCTTTCAAACATGCCGTCGACCCAGTTGTGAAAGCCGCCGTCAAGATCGATTTTGTATTGCCCGAAGCAGCGTGTGATACGCGCGGTTTGTCCGCAGTATGGCAGCATCGACTCAACAACGATATCCGACGCCGGCTCGTCGCCCTCCATATAGTAACGCGCGTCCTCCTCCAGATCCTCTCTGATGCGGACGGTGTCGCCGGGGCTGTAGAGATAGACTTTAGGCCGCATACGCGCACCCCCTTTTTAAAAAGCGTCTGTAGTAAAGTGAAACGCGTCCGCCAGGATCAGCTTCCGAAGGCCCTTCCCGTTCCAGAAGTTTACGAAATTGCTGACGCCAAGGGCGCAGATGACCCAGATGGTGGAGCACACGGACAAGGTCACGTTGCAGGCGGACACGGGTGTCTCCGCCTTGGCCTCCTCGTGGGTGAAATCCATGGAGTTCAAAAAATCCTGTTTCATTTTGTAGTCCGACCAGTCGGCGGCAAAATGCTGGGCGTCCTCCAGGCGGGTGCGGAAGTCGAACATGGCCTTGACGTAGGGGCTGTCCAGGTGGCGCTCCACGATCCGGCGGCGAAGCTCGATGTTGTCCACGCACAGGAAGACGTAGCCGCTGAGCTGCTGTCCGTCCCAGCCCTCCGGCTGGAGCTTCAGGCCGTCCACGATATCCGGGTTGATCTCGGTGAGGATATCCGCCAGGGCGTCCACCTTGGGCTGGCCCACATCCTTCTGGCGGAACATCTGATTGGCCAGGTTTTTCGGCTCCACCACGTCAAAATCCCACAGGGTCATCTGGGTGACGCCGTACCGGGCCAATAGAGACGCCACCGTGGAGCCCACGGAGCCGCATCCGACAATGTGGACGCGGGCGTCGTCCTTCTCCGGCTGGAAATACTCGTAGCATTTGGAAAGATCCATCCGATCACCTCCCACTGTGACTGCCGTAGGGCCTGCCGAACTCGTCTAAAAACTCCTGCACGTCCATATCGTCCGCGCCGTACCAGCCGGCGCCGATCTTGCTCTTTTTCTTCTCCTTGCCGGGCTTCTTATCGCCGAGGGCCGCCGGCGCTGTGTCCTTTCCGGAAGGCTTAACGGAGCCTGAGGCCGGGGTCACAGGGGCGGACGCCCCCAGGGAACTTACGGGGGACTGGTGAGGCGGGGCCCCGTTATAAGAACCTCCGTAATAGCTCCCGGAGTAGGATCCGCCGGAGTAGGCGCCGCCGTTATAGTAGCTGTACGGCTTGTCGGCCACCATGCTCTTGGCGTCCTTGATGAACGCGTCAAAGCTTACGGCGGCGTCCCGGATCTGCACCTCCACGTCCCTGTCCTCAAACAGCACGTTCTCACGCATATCATAGACGCGGATATCGTGGCTGAAGGACTTGTTGTAGATCATGAAGATATAAAAGCTGTCGTCGTTCAGCTGGGAGAGGATTTCCTCCTGATGGGTGAGGTCGGTGGGGGAGGGGTTGGTGGCCATACGGACGTGGCTGTGACCCTGCATACGGATATTGCCAAAGCGCTCGTCCTCGGCGTTCTCCATCAGCCACTTGGCGTATTTCTCCGGATCCATCTCCACCGTGGCGGCGGACACGGACTGGGGATAGACCAGGATATCGGTGATGAGATACCCCATCTTGCCGTCCGGGGCGTCGGTGCGGACGGCCACGCCGTGCCAGGCTACCTCCTTGTCAAACTCCTGCAACAGCAGGACCATTTTCGTCCACGCCTCGCCGGTGAAATACACCACGGCCTTCCGGCCGTCGGCGGCGAAGGTCTTGGTGAAGGTCAGCTTGCCGTCGGTGAGGCGGACGTTTTTGAGATATTCCTGCAGCTCCTGACAGCATTTTTCCGCGTACTCCGGGGTGATCCTGATCGTTTTGCTCATGCGTTTTTTCCTCCTTTTACCCATTGGCGTTACATTTTCTTTTCCTGCGCCTCAAGCCACTTGATGGCCTCCAGAGGCTCGACGGCGCTCCCGTCGGGAAGCTCGATACACGCGCCGCTCCAATCGTTCGTACCGTAAAGGTTGGCCATGAAGTTGCGCATCACGGTGGAATCGCCCCAGTTCAGGTTCTGAGCGGAGGCGACGCACTGCTCGATGGCGCCGATGTAGTCGTTCTTTTTCAGCAGATTATTGATAACGGGGACATGACCGCTCATGCAATGGAACATGTCGATGTGCGGGTTGGGCATGTACCCGGAAAATTCGGGCGTGGGGAAGGCGTGGTTTGTCAGAGCCGTGACGCCGTTGCGGGCGGAGAGGCGGAAGGCGGCGCAAATGCGGAGCTTCAGCTTCTCGTCCAGGAAAACGGCCTTGAGCAGCTTGACCATGCGGGCCGGGGCGATGGCGGTATACTCGTTTCCGCTGCGGTCGATGAAGACGTAGCTGTTCTTGTTTTTAAGGACGCGCTCCACGGCATCCCTGTCGTAGTAGGCCAGATACCCCTTGACGGAGAAGGTCACATCCGTGTCGTAGACCTCCTCCAGATAGAGGCGCTTGTTCCCCAGGAAATACTCCATGACCTCGGAGCCGCCGGCCGTGCCGGAGGCGATCTTCTGCTCCAGCCCCATCAGCTTGACGCACAGATCGTTCCGCTTTGCGAGAAGCGTCTTGATGTTGTTGTTAAATTCGTCGATACGGCTGTCGGTGCTCTTCAGGTCGGATCGGGCGCGTTCCAGCTCCTGACGCTCAAACTTGCTCTCAAACCCGGAGAGCAGACTGCGGATCCTGGCGCCCCGGAAGTCGTAGTTTTTGGCCAGCTTTTCAAGGGCGGCCTGATAGGCGGCGGGTTCCTTCTCCATAAAGGCGTGCAGGAGGCCGTTTTCCTCCTCGGTGATCCCGTCGTCGGGCTTGAAATACCAGGGGACGGAGGGCAGGATGGCCAGCTGGAGATAGTGCATCCTTTTGGTGTCCATGTTTTCCACGAACAGGACCGTATTTTTTCTTTCCTCGTTCAGGAAGCAGACAACGGGGAAGGATTTTCGGAAGAAGGCCGTGATGATATCGAGCCTTGTATACCCGGCGTACACCTCAGTGAACTTCTCCTCCATGGTTTTCATGGTCTGGAGGTTGCCCTCCGGATCGCCCCGGAGGTTGTGGATGGCGAACATCCCACGGGTACGGCCGTCGCCGGGGTTAAAAGCGCCGCAGACGGCGCTGACGATATCCCGTTTGGAGACTCCGTCCAGATCCGCTTTTCTGAATCTGGAGGAGGTGTAGGAGAGTGAGACGGAATCTCCCTCCTTGAGGCGGGGCGCCAGCAAAGCCCTCATGGAGGCCAGGAAGGAGACATCTCCCAAAATGGGAGAGCCGGAGATGTTTTCGAAAACCCCTGCGGCGGCGGTGCTCGTGAAGGGTGTTTCCGTGATGGTGGTTCTGAACATATTGACACCTCACCTGTGAATTAATTTTTTCCGCCACGCCTTGGCGGAGGGACGCCAATACCCTGGCGGGGGTTTTATAAGGTTTCCGCCCTTATAGGGCGGAGGGATTTGCTTTTCTCTCTTTGGGTCGCCAAAGAGAGAAAAGGCAACAAAAGAGAGAAAGCGACCAGAGGGGGGCTTTCGCTTTTTCCCCCCTCTGGACTCCCCCTTTTAAAAACGACCACACAGGGGCCGCGGCCCCTATGTGGAGAACCCCGGGGGAACGCCCGCACGGGAGCTTTCCTACAACGCCGTACGGGCCGCCGCCCACGGCGGCCCATGAATTTCCGCCGCATTTCGTATAACGAACCCGTACGGGCCGGACACCCGGCCGGCCCGACGCACCGTCGAATTTCCCACACGCCCCATTCAAAAGGCTGCGGCTTCGCCGCCATTGAATTGGCGGGCCGCCAAGAGAGGCGGCCCCTACGGGTGCGTTGTTCGATAAAAATGCGGATTCGATACACGGGCCGGCCGGTGTCCGGCCCGTACGGAAGGGAATTCGGAGATTCAGCGTGTGGGCCGATGTGGTCATCGACCCCTACGGATGGCACAATCACAGCCGCACCAGCGAGGGTTAAATAGGAACGAAATCTTTAATAATAGAGCTGTGAGCGGCTAAGCGGGTTAAACGTAGAGACCATTCGTCACAAGGGGCGCGGTGATGAATGGGACGGGGTGCGACTACTGCCCATTGTTTTTCTCTTCTTTGAAGCTTTCTTCTCTTTTGTCAACACAAAAGAGAAGAAAGCGTATTTTCCCCACCCTTTGGTAAAGGGCGGGCCGCCCCTCGCGGGGCGAGGGGTCAGGCATTGTCAGCCTTGACGATGTTGTAGAGGAAGCACTTCTCGGTGATGCCGAAGTCGGCAAAGGTCTTGTCCAGATCGCCGGCCTTCAGGGGGCCGCCGTCCAGGGTGGTCATGCCACGGGTGTAGTCCACGCCGTTGTCCTCCAGGGCGGAACGGAGGGTGGTGTGGGCGTCGATGATGACGGTGGTGCGGTTAGCGTTATTTCCTACGGTGACACTGATCATGATGATTTCTCCTTTAATTCAAAATATTTTTGGGGGCGAGAAGCCCTTAAATTGTGACGGATTTTACGGGAATACGAAAAATCCCATCCGGGAAAACCCGGATGGGACTGGGCGCTGCGGCGCGGCGTCGCGCGTTCCGCGACGCCGCACTCAGGCGATGGTGATGTTGGCCTTGACGGCCTCGCGGTCGGCGGCCACGGCGGCCACGGCGTCGGAGATCTGGGCCTCCACCTTCTCCAGAGCCAGGACGGCGGAGCCGTATTTGTCCGCCACGGCGTCCTTGATGTCGGCGGCGCCGGTAGGAGCAGGCAGGGTGACGGTGGCCAGGCGCTGGTCGTCGTGGGTGACGCCGCCGAAGCTGATGCCGTAGGGGCTGACGGAGCCCTCGCCGGTGGTGGAGCCGATCTTGAAGGCGGCGACCTTCTTGCCGTTCTCGTTCTCCTCGTACAGAGTGAGAGCGGAGGGGCGATACTTCTCCAGGGTCTTGATGTCCTCCAGGGTCTGGGTGCTGGTGATGACGACTGCGTCGCCTGCGATAGTGATTCTTGCCATGATACTACATCCTTTCATTTTTTGGGCTGTGCCCATTTTTTTATGTACCCTTTGGTTGGTTATCCGCCCACGCCGCGGGGAGGCAGGGCCGTGTGGGCATAAAATCTGGCGAAGGCCTTGCGGCCTTCGCCAGATGGAAGGAGACGGGCGGCGTCAATGCCTGAATTTTGCGAAATTCAGGCATTGACGCCTGCCGTTTTGCTCCGCGCACGGCCCGCAGGGCCGCACACTCCGCAAAACAAAAGGGATTTTTCCCGACGTGCGTGCCGCCGGGAAAATATTAAATGGTTTGGTTTTGAAAAACTCTATTACATTTCGGAGTACGGGTACTCCTCGTAGTATTCGCCGCCGGTGTCGTCGTTGATGAGGTACATGGGGCGGTAGACGGAGACGCCGAAATCCATGGCCAGTATCTCGCAGACCCTATCGAGAAAATCGGCCACGTCGCTGCCCATGAGGTCGTCAACGCTCTCGCGGGGCGTCCCCAAAACGGTCTCCAGGTAGTCATAGGTGGCCTGGAGGAGCTCGTCGTCCCGTTCGTACATCTCGTCCTCGATCTCCTGACGGGTCTTCGGGCGGGGCTCGTCCTCTTCCGGGTCCTCCGGGACGTCGTCGAACCGCTCGCCGCCGCCGTCCACCGAGACGGGGAGGAGATACTTCACATACAGCCTTTTGGCGACGGCTGTGCTGTCGTCCTGGGAAACGGCGGATTCCTCGCACAGCTTTTGATCGCCGCGATAGACCTCGAACAGGGGCAGGCCCTTTTCCTCCGTCAGATAGACGGCGTATTTTGTATCCTTATTTTCGGCGACCAGGACTGTCTCGTCCTTGAGACGCTTCCGGTTTTTGGCGAAAAACTGCCAGACCTCAGTGGGCGGCACGTGGATCTTAGCGCCCATAGCGGCACCTCCTTTTGAAATATTCGGACGCCCTCTCGACGGAGAGGGGCTTTTGGTAATACAATACCACGCGATCACTCCTTTCCAAACGCGAAAAAGGGTTTCGATGGGCATGTCGGAGGCCGGAAAATCCCCGCTGTCGGCGGGGGCGGGGCCTTGGAACATTTTATCCGTCCAGCTCCAGAACCCGTCATCCAGGTCGATGCGGTAACGGCCGCTCTGCGTAAACCCGGTGACTGTGGCGGTCCTTCCGCGCAGGCGGGTCATTTCCCCGGTCGTGCCCGCGGCGTTACTGCCATCTGCCATAGGGTAGACTCCGGAACACGTAAGATTGTCCCGGATCTTTACGGCGTCGCCGATGCTGTATAACACAAGACCGCCTCCTTACACGATGTCTATTTTCGATTTTACGTAGTCGCGCTCAAAGGGCGTGATGCGCTTTACGAGGGCGGCCTGCTGGGCCACGGCGTCGCGCATGAGGCGGTTATTTTCATCGATCTTGCCGTTGATACGGCTCATGATGTCCCGCAGGGCGTCGTTGGAGTTGTTCCGGCACTGTTTCCGGATGCGTGAGCGCCTGTATTTGTCGCGCTTCCAGCGGGAGAGCCAGACCCGGAACTTCCGGTATTCCGGCCACGGCATGACGATGAGGTAGTTCGTATGGCTGAACTTGTGCTCGTCCCAATCGGGGCTGTACATCAAAAGCTCGTGACTGCCGACGGCGCAGGAGCTGAAGCCGGCCCCGTCCAGGGTGGCGTAGACGGAGGCCAGGGCCTTGCAGGTGGAAAATTCCTGAAACCGCAACGACGTTTTCGCGTCGCCCACCTCAAGGGCATAGCTCAGGAAGTCTATGACGGCGCAGGACAGCGCCACGCAGAAAACCACCGCGGCGGCAATGTAGAGGAAGGTCAACGGTCATCAGCTCCTTCGGTATTTTTCATACTGCATGTCAAAAACTCCATCAGCTCGGCATCGGACGGCGGATCGAACACGGGCTCCTGGATACGGGGCAGATCGCTGAACAGGTAGACAGCGTCCACACCGGGGTCATCCATAAACTCGGACACGCTCGTACCCGTGAAATAGTCGATCTCGCCGTCTGAGTAGAGGTAATACCCTGTGTAAAACTTCGGGTTCCAACGGTCACACATATCGCGGATATCATCTGTATCATACCAATAGTAATCGGCATGGAACAGAGCGTCGCACAGCTCCTCGGCCTCGTCACGCGTTTTGCAGACGACGCAGACACATTCTTTGGAGTTTGTGATCGCGTCAAGGTCGATCATGGGGAAGCACCTCCTCTCCTGGCTCCTGCACATAATAGAGAAAGCAATGGTTTTTGAAGCCGCGAAGGATATCCCGGGGCGTGTCATATCCCATCAGGGCGCCTCCTTTCCAAATCCGAGAAGCTCCGCAAGCTCACCGTTGGAGGCGGGCTCGAAGCTTTCGCCATCGGTGTAAACATCCGCGAACATATAGAAGCAGTACTCCGTACGGGACCGCAGATATTCCTCAAGGGATTGACCGGCCTCTCTCAGATCATCCCTGTCAATTCTGTTGTAAGTAACATATTGACGGCCAAGGCTGAACGATAAATAACAGTTATCACGCCAGTAGTTGATTGCGGTGACATCATGGCCGGTTTGCCAGCGGTAGCCGGCTCTCTCCAGCTCCTCGGAGCAGGCCGCGTACTCCTCGCCGGTGACGCATACGATCCCAACGGTTTTCGCGGATGCCTCTTTCAGGGATTCGAAATCTATCATATATGCGCGGTCACCTCCGGTCAAAAACTCGACTATGTTTTGAACATTCCCGGCACGGCCTGACGAACGGTCGGTTACACGACGCCTCGACACTGTCAGTTGGTCGGCGTCGCCACCATGCGGCGACCGCACGCCTCTCCCGCCCCGCCTTCCGAACGAAAGGCCGCACCGAAAACACGGTTGTTTAACCACACCGCCCGTGCGCCGGCGGCAACCGTTATTTTATTTAAAGGTGTGGCAAGCCCCATATGCGGTAAAAACCATCTGTGTTCAGCGCACTCAATTCCCACAGACGCGGCCCGTTTCCCGCGCATGGCGGGCTGTGGAACCGTACATCTTGCACCAGGGGCCGGAATCGAACCGGCGTAGTAATGGGCTCTAAAGAGCGCTCTACCGACTGAGCTGCCCTGGCATGGCCGGCCGGTGGAATCCGGCCGTATATAAATCAACCCCCGGACGTACGTCCGCCGGAGACCCGTGCCCGGAGACGGCTGCCGGCCTTGAAAACCGGCGCTCTGCGGGGCGGGATGGGGACGGGCTCGTTTGTCTGAGGGTTGCGGCCAACCTTAGCCGCTGTGTATTTTACCTCGAAGGTCCCGAATCCGGCCAGCCGGACGGCTCCTCCGGACTCCAGGACCGCCGCGACGGATTCCGTGGCGGCGTCCAGGCATTTCCCGGCCAGCCGCTTGGAGACGCCGGCACGGGCGGCGATATCGCCGACAAATTCCTCCCTGTTCACGCGGCGCCGTCACTTCCTTCCAGCTCCTTTTCAGCCTCGTGGACGGTGTCGGCGGAAAACAGGAATTCGCCGCCTCGATACACCTCAATATGGCCGTGGACCCAACGAAACTCGCAATTTTCCATTGGCGCACCTCCCGGATTTGGGCATGAAAAAACCACCGGCAGGAACCGGTGGTAAACTGAAAAATCCGATATGAAATTTGCGGCTCAGCCGAGCGGGACAAGCAGACCGTGGAAGGTGAGGGACATTCTGACCTTCCCGTTTGCCAGGGGCAGGATCTCCGTGCTGGTGGCGAAGGACACGGCCTTTGTAAACCCGTCCATATCCGCGATCTCCAGGGGAACGCCCTCCACGCGGACCACGCCGACGCTGGGCTCCAGCTCGTGCTGTTTGCAGACGATCGTGGCGTCGCAACCGGTCTGCCGGAGGACGCGCTTGATCATTGCGCCGGAAAACCGGAGCTGTTGGACGCGGAGCGGGTTGAGGATGGAGACTTCGGGACGCGGCAGAGATTGCAGATACTCGATCAGCGCGTCTACCTCGGCGAAATCCTCGCCGTCAAACTCCTCCTCGTCAAATTCCTCTTCGAACTCTTTGGGCTCGCTCAAATAATCACCTCCATGGTTAAACGGGTTTGATATCGGTTTGGTAAACCCTCTTACAGTATAGTCGGAACAGATCCGTATGTCAATTGTAGATTTTCAACGCCTGTTATCAAACCCGGCACTCTGCGTTTCTCACGCGGGCTTGTGACCGCCGAAGGCCGCATTACGGGACTTTGAAAAATCCGATAGGGGAGGGCCGCCGGGGGCGGCCCGCACAGTCAGACATGGATACAGTCGCCCGGCTGGACGCTGGCGAATAGGGAGGTATGGACGGTACACAGGAGGGTATCTCCGCAATATTTTGTGGAACCACGGGGGATGCGGGGCCTTTCCACCCATAGGCTCACGGTGTCGGATTCGGGGCTGTTATCTCTGGAAGCCCAGTTGGCACCGGCGACGCGCATAAACTCCGTCTCCCTGTCGTTGAGCCATTTCCCGCATACGATATTGCTTGGGTCGGCGATCATTGCTGACAGACCATCTTCATCGCAGAGCTTGCCCCAGCTTTCCGGGGACGTTTTCCGCTGCCTGCGGCCGTTGTGGATCCGGTAGGTTCTTCCGTCTTTCCACCGAAATTCCTCGTCGTCCAAAACGCCCAGGAGCTTTGCCAGATTGGACTGCTTTTTGGTCTTGCTCATTTTATCTCCCTCCTCCGGAACGATGATATATCCCATGCGCCTTGCGGCGTACATGGGCATTAAATCGCACAAATTCATACAGGATATAGGCCATCCGCTGTTATAAAACGAGATCTGGCACGCCGTGCA
Source organism: uncultured Oscillospiraceae bacterium (assembly GCA_947631845.1). GTDB lineage: Bacteria > Bacillota > Clostridia > Oscillospirales > Oscillospiraceae > RUG626. Next base: position 68,669 of record CANRMY010000003.1, read on the forward strand.
GACGTATCCCGCGTCTTTTTTATCTTTCAGGGGGCAGTAAGATTCCCGCGCCGCCTGTATATCGGGAAAAATCCTGCCGGTTTTCGGATCCTTGATTGGCAACGCTCACACCTCTTTCTTTGAAATCGCGCGTTTAGCAAACCGGGGTTTTATCCGCTTTCCAAAAAAACTCGCAGACCGCTGCGTTCAATCCATGACGGCCTTTTTCGTGAAAACCAGATAGACGCCAAGGGGGATAACCAAGACGGCGGCGGTGCCGTCCGTATCCTCAAGGGAGGAGCCGGTGGAGGCGATGAGCAGGAAGACAAGGCCGATGAGGATGAGGCAGATTCCCGCAAACCGCTGCTTTAAAAGCCCGTTTCTTTTCATGATACCACCGCCTCAGATGGTTACGAAAGCCGTGTGACCGCATCCCCATTGGACGAAGACCCGATGGGCGATCGTGTTGCCGATGATGGTGACGCCGTTGGAGCACCGGGCGATATGGCGGCCGTCCTCGTGGGAGAAGGACGCCTTGCAGCCGGCGCTTTTGACCAGATGGCCGACGCGCTTACAGAAAACCTCATACGCCATAAGACCAGACCCCCTCAGACCCGATAGAGCACTTCTTTGTGCGGCGGCGATTTTGCGCGATTTTGGCGGACCATACTGCATTTTTGCCCTTTCCATTGCTCTCCATGCTCATACCTCCTTTTGGCTTTATGGCGGTTTTGAAAGATTCCACCGACCGCCCTTTGGGGCGGTTTCGTCGTAATTTTCAACGACTCATCAGGGCGGATATAAGGAGGACCACTGTGACGGATATGGCAGACCACTGCGTTCAGGCGGCGGTGGGGGCGACCTTTTTGGCGGATTTCGCGGACTTGGCGGCCTTGGGGGCATCGGCGGGCTTGGGGGCGTCGGGCTTGGCGGGCGTGGTATCCACCACATTGGCTCTTGTGGCGGGGCCGGTCTTTATCTCCTTGGACTCGATATCGTAGGGCTCGCCAGTGACGATGTGATGGCAGACCTCAGCCATATAGCCCCGCATGTATTTGTGCGTGGCGCAGGCGACCTTCAGGGCGTTTCTGCTCTTCTTGCTGTAGATATAGAGCAGGAAGTTGACATCGTGGGATGTGGCCTTATAGCCATCGCCCAGCATAGCCGTGACCGCCGCTTGGACCGTGCGGAGGATATTGGTCTTGCTGGTGGGCGTTTTGCCCATGTCGATATCGCGGGCGATGGCCGACATGGCGTAGCTGTCGCTGAAGCTCTTGGGATCCCGGCCCAGACCGATGGCCCGGTCGACCGTGAGCAGAAAGTTGATTTTCTGGATGACATCGACCCAGTGTTTATCGGCGCCGATGCCGCCGGCGGCGGTGTGGAGCTTATAGAGGTCGATATCCCGCTGGCGATGCTCATTCAGGATCCGGACGGGGATTTTGACGGGCCCGTCGCCGGTCATCTCGTCCTTAACGCCGATTGTCTCAAACTTGAGCCGTTTGACGGCCTCCAGCATGGGGCTGCCGGTGGCGATGCACTCAGCAAAGCAGGCGTCACGGGCCAAACCCGTGTACTCATTGACGGCCTGCTCCGTGTCCATATCGACACGGCGGATATCGTCCAGCTTGCCCTCACCCTGATTGAGCTCGTTATACTTGAGAACCAAAGCAGACACCTGCGCCTTGAGCTCGGCCATTCTGGCGATGCGTTCTTCGTTTGTCATTTTTGAGAAACCCCTTTCAAATAATTTGAGCGGTTTATCACTCAATGAAGCGCCGGAATGGAAAACTCCACTCCGGCGCTCGATCAATGATAAACCCGGCGGGCGTCTCCGGCCCTGCATTTCGGCCTATGGGCGCGCTTTGCCCCATAGACGCCGTTGCAGTATCCCTCGGAGAAAATACCGTTTCTGATATCGCTCGCTCAGGTGAAAATTCTTGTTTTCATGGTACTTGCCCTCATCTGGCTTTCAAGCTTAATGTCCGCCAATGAAACTCCTCGGAATCTCATTGATAAAGCCGAACACCCTTGGGTGCCGGCGTCAGACGGCTTTACTTGCCATTTGTGGACTTTTCCACATAGCCATCCGTTACGCAAGCCGCGCTTAGGTTCATAGGCACAAACCTCCGGGGATTTTCACAATCTCGAACCTACGGCCTAACTCCGTAGCACCGGCGACGGGCGGATTTACCGACCAAACCTTGCTTTATAGTCCGCAAGGTGGACACGTCTGAGATATACGGCCCTCAGTGGCCACACCACGTCCGGGATTAGCATAATGCGTGTTTACCCTGTGGTGCCCCCTCTGCGTTATACGGGCTTGGGACCGTTCAATGGCAATTACCATTGAGCCGCATTAGGCGAGGGCTTTGCCCTCACAGGACTTCACGTCCAGGACTTCCCGTCAGCTACTGTCGGAAAGGGGACGGCAAGGCCGTCCAGGACTTCACGTCCAGGACTTCCCGTCAGCTACTGTCGGAAAGGGGACGGCAAGGCCGTCCAGGACTTCCCAAAAGGAAAACGGGCGTCCATTTTGGACTCCCGTTTATTATACTTTTTATTGCTTATACGTCATTATTCAGCCGCTGTCATTTCCGCCCATAATGCGGGCGTAAATCCGATAGACTCACATTTTGCCTGTACACGTTTTAAAGCACTCTGTACAGTTGTCCGCTTAACTCCTAAATACGTGGCTATTGCTTTCATACCATACCCACGCATACGCAAAGTTACAACTGACAGTTGAGTATCGCTCAGGCCTAACTTCTTAAGTACATCGTAGTAGTCTACAGCACTTTGCTTATCGGCTGTATAATTGCCGTCGTTATTGTATCCGCCTATGTCACAATACTTTGACATGCGATAGTAAATGGAATCCATTCCATCTGTTCCATCGGGTATAGCGTCCTCAATGTACATATACCCGTTGCGCGGGTCAGCCTGTATGGCGCGGCTTGTTTCAATCGCTTTGCGGACGGCCCGGAACGCCTCACGCATGGGAGTTGTCTCCACGTCTTTATAGGCGGCGCTATCGTCCATACGTATGTATACCTTTTTACTCAGACGGCGGACGGTGTACGGTTTATCAAGCCATTGTTCACCGTTGATAGCGTGCCTTTCCGCCTGTTCCAAAAGCGCCATTGCGGCGGTATTCACTAAGTCATTGCCGTCGCTCAGCGTCTTTTGCAATAGCGATGAAAGAGCCTTATTTGCCGCCTTATCGTTAATTTCCGTGACCATTGAACCGTTTTTCTTGAATCTGATTTTCGTTGACTTTGCGGCCGTCCGGGCCGTATTTGCCAAAAGCTTGCTATCTGCATATATCCCCCGCCGTAATTCCTCCATTGCGTGGTTAAAGCCGTTGTTGCTCACCGTCTCACGTTCCGTTGCCGTCCCCCGTTGCGGGTCAAGGCACTTGTTAACACAGGACGTTGTCAAAGCCGTGGCAAGGTTGATTAAAATGTCGCTGAAGTTGTCCGGCTTTGCAAAATAGGCCCGTTCAAACTCACGCTTTAAGCTGTTAAACTTTGAAACGGGCGTTTCATCAGGAACGGGGGCGGGGGCTTTGGGGCTTGTCTTGCGTTCTGTGTGCTCTTCCCATTTTGAATCCATTTCAATTTCAGCGGCACGTTCAGCGGCCATTGCAAGGTTTTCAATGTGTGCGGGGGCGGTGTGCATGTACTCTTTCAGGGTTTTCGCTGTCGTTGTAGTTTGTTTTTTCATTTTCTGGTACCTCTTTCTTAAAGTATTTTAGTGGCAATTCGAACCACTGTTAAACAGTATAGCACAAACAAAAGTATCTGTCAATATAATTTTAGAAAAATTTTCCCCCGGTACTGTCGGAAAGGGGACGGCAATGGGCAAAGCGTCTGCTGTGGGGGATACGACGGGCTGTCGTGGGGATGGGCTGAATGTTGCATTTTCTCACTATGCCACATAGGGGGGCGGTTATGGTTTTTTGGGAGGGGCCGAATACGTGATACTGTAGTAGTGGATTCATCTCACTGACACCTTCCAAAAGCTTCATCGCCAGCTCAACAAAACCATATTTCCTTTGGATTATTGAAAATACGATGAAATAAAAGCAAAAGTGTCTCAGGAACGAAAGGGGGTTACGCGGTTTGCAGAGAGAAGTGTTCTTGCCAGAGATAGGGTAAGACTTCAAAAGGAGCTTAACAACGCAACGTAGATCTTGGGAAAAATCGATACAGGAAATTATGAGAGATTTTCTAAAAATGTATTGACAAATAAACAAAAACAGAGTATAATACTCATAAAGGCGAATACAAACAAGATACTTCACGAGGAGGGTTTGAAGTGACTCAGATAATTCGCTTAGATAAGTATCTCCCCAAGGAACAGCCTATCGACATGGAGGCCATTCGTACAAACGTTAGGAAGCTGAAAGCTGGTGTTATCGCTCCCGCTGTGGAGGAGGTGGAGTGTGAGCTTGCGGCAGAGCATACCTCTGAGCCCATCAAGAGCATGGAGGATATCAATAGGATCTCCAAATACCTCATAGACAATAAGCGCTATCGGGATAACATGCTCTTCATCGTTGGGATCAACTTCGGCCTTCGGGTAAGCGATCTTAGGCTTCTGCGGTTCTCCCACCTTATCAACGACGACTGCGTCTTCAAGGACAGCTTCGCTATCTGGGAAAAGAAAACGCAGAACACCAGGAAGCATAAGCACAACCGGTACATCACCATCAATACCGCTGTGGTTGAGGCGGTCACGCTCTATCTGGAGAATACGCCCGGTGTGAAGCTCAGTGATTACATGTTTCGTTCGGAGAGCAACAACGGCTCCGATAAGAACGAGCCCATCCACAGGAACTCTATCGACAGGATCATGAAGGGTATCGGTAGAGATCTTGACCTTGGCAATAAGATGGCTACACACTCCCTCAGAAAGACGTTCGCCTATCACCAGATGGTGATGAGTAACAATGACCCCCGTAAGCTTCTGCTCCTTCAAAAGATGTTCGGTCACTCCACCGCCGCTCAGACGCTGGACTATATCGGCATTACCGGTGAGGAGATAGAGGAGGCTTACCGGAAGCTCAACCTTGGAAGCCGCACATGCAACTATCTCGTGGACAGCACGCTTATGGAAAGAGAGAGCACGGCGAGCTGAGATTACTTTAGAAACAATCGCTTGTACCTTGACAATTAAATATTCCTGGCGACTGCAAGAAGCGCGCAAAAACAGTGCTGCGACACAGAGTGTGTAGCAACCCCCTCAAAAAACCCTGATTTCCCAAGGGCTTTTGGGTGCCTTGTTATTATATAAATATATAGAAAAATTCCTTTTGGACGTCTCCGTAGGAGACCAAGAAAACGAAGGAGCAGATGTTTACATCGGGTGTTTCATACGCTGACGAGCGCCTCTTGTGTGTCGCAAAATTTTCAACCACAATATATTGTGGAAAAGAGGTGATTTTTATCAGACATATCACGGTCGTGGACGCCAGAATGGGGCGGGGAAAGTCCTCCGCAGCCATTCGGTACATGAACGAGCGGGCGGGGGAGCGGTGCTTCCTGTATATCACCCCCTATCTCTCGGAGGTGGACAGGGTCTGCGAGCTGTGCGATTTTGAGGAACCGGGGTGCGACTACATGAGCAAGTCGGCTCAGCTCAAGGCCATGTTGAAACGGCGATGCAATATCGCTTCCACCCACGCTCTCTTTACGCTGATGGACGACGAGGCGCTGGAGCTGGCGGGAGAGAAGGGGTACGACCTCATCATAGACGAGAGCCTGCAGGTCATACAAGGCGTACCGGTGTCCCCAAAGGATATGGAGCTGCTGCTCAACAACCTGATGACCGTTGGGGAGGACGGTCGCGTGACCTGGCTGTGTGACGGCTATGAGGGAAAGTTTGCCGGCTATAAGGAGATGACGGACGAGGGGTCACTGTATTACCGGATGGGGACCTTCTACGAGGTCATGAACCCAAAACGGCTTTTGCCCTTTGGCGAGGTCTTCATGCTGACGTATCTGTTTGACGGGCAGCTCCAAAAGGCGTATTTCGATTATTACGGCTTTGACTACGACGTGGTAGGCATAGAGACGGATGGGGAGGGGTACCGGTTTTCGGACAGGCCGGACAGGCCGCCCCCTGCCGATTACTCCAAGCTTATCCGTATTCTGGAAAGTGATGAGCCGCGCGGAAGGATGAACAGCATCGGCAACGGGAGAACGGCTCTGTCCGTGAACTGGTTCAAACAGAGGAGCAAGGGGCATGAGGACATCAAGAACCTGAAAAACTGCCTGTACACCTTTTTCGAGCGCAGGACGGACAGCACATCGGAGCGCCGGCTGTGGACGACCTTTAAGGACTATGAAGAATACCTGTTGGGGGCGCGGAACCGGTATGCCTCCAATTTCTTGGCGCTGAACGCCCGGGCGACAAACGCATACAAAAACGCGGATTGCGTGGCTTATCTTGCCAACCGGTTCATTAACCCGAATATCGCCAAGTTTTTCGCCGATAAGGGAATAACGGTGGACGCCGACTTATTTGCCCTTTCCGAAATGCTCCAGTTCATCTGGCGAAGCGCGATCCGGGACGGCAAACCTATCCGCTTATACATACCGAGCCGCCGTATGAGAGAGCTGCTCATCGGCTGGATCCAACGAACGAACTCAGGAGGAGCGAACAGTGAGTAAAGGATACGATAACGCGATATACCGCGGGTACACGTGGACGCGGGACGAGGATACATATGACGAATACCCGGATATCGACTCCGGGGACGGGGAGATCAAGCGGTTCGTGGAAAAGAAAAGGAGGGAATATTACGAGGCGTGGTTTGCTTACATAGCCGAGTTTGAGTAAGCGCGATCTAATACTAATATCTAATTAAAATAAGACATTCTCGCCGGTCTTTTCCGCGCCATGCCGCGTCAGCCGCCTTGGAAATACCAATGGGTATTCCCTGCGGCGTCTTCCTCGCCTGACGCGAAAAATCCTCGACGCTCGGTGTCTCCTTTTAAATAGATATTAGTATAAAATTTTTGTCAGGGGTGAGAGACTATAGCAAAGCAATTGACCTGTCAGAAGTACATCTACAAGCTTCACAGCCGGAGGCTGAGAAAGGCCAAGTGGAACCTGACGCTCCCGATCTCGGAGGCCAGGAGAAACGATGAGTTGATCTCTCTGGCGGACAGCCAGGTACTGCGGTGGCTGGACGAGCTGAACGGCATTACGGACGCGGATGAAAAAGCGAAGGCACTAAAAGCGGAAATCAGGAGGATCCGCAAGGATCAAAACAGCCTCCCCAACAGGAGGGCGGTCAAGAAGCTGTATGAGCAGCTGGACATTTTGCAATTCAAGCCGGATTACCTGTGCGTCATCATGGACAGGGAGAAGGACTACTACAGGGCGTGCCGGGGGTTCACCATCAACGGCATCCGCTATCATCGCCTTTTGGGAACGAACGGCGGCGTGAAAAACGAGACGATCGTCTTTGTCAGCGACAGGCACGGGCCGGAGCTCCGCCGCCGGATCGATAACGGGCGCGATCCGTCCATGGAGCTTGTACCGGCCAAGCTGGAGGCCTATAAGGCACTGACGTGCAGCGCGTCCCTGCCGGTGTCCACGCCCAGAGGGATTCTGGTCGTCAACGACTGCGAGACAGAATTTCTGTCCGATATCGTATACATAAACGATGAGGCGGAGGGGGAGTGGCGCCGACAGGAAGGAATGGGTCATGGCCATGATCGAGGTGGCGACGAAGTCCATCAATTACGACATCGACATGAGCGTTGTCAGCGACCTGATCGACAGCCTCTGTGATATGAGTAAGGTCGTCAACGGCTCCACAGAGGCCGCGTAAACAGGCAGAGAGGGGAGGACGCGGCATGAATGTGGGGGAGATCCTCGGACTGAGCGGCGGGGGGCTGATCCTCCTGCTGTCCCTGATCCAGATCGCGCCTGTCAAAATCAATCCGTGGACGTGGATCGCCAGGAAAATCGGCAGAGCCATCAACGGGGAGGTTCTTGACGAGATCGCCAACATCAAAAAGAAGCAGGAGGAGGCGCGGGAGCAGCTGGAGAAGCACATCCAGGACGACGACGAACGGGACGAAAGCCTGAACCGGCGGAGGATCCTGGAATTCAACATCAAGCTCATGCGCAACGAGAATTACACGCACGAGTATTTCACGGACGTCTTGCAGGACATCGACGAGTATGAGCGGTACTGCAAGGACCACCCGGGGTACAAGAACAACCGGGCGCGGCTGGCCATCGAGAATATCCGGAGGGTGTATGAGGAGCATATGAGGAAGGGGGATTTTCTCGGGGGTGTGTGAGGCTTTGAAGCGACGGTGTGCTGGCACCTAAAATCCGAAATGTATGCCGGACTTGGGCCGGACAGTCGGCGGGCGACAGAAAGTCCCGTATAATACCAGTCGTTGGCGGACAACGTAAAAACCAGCATGTTTTGGGAGGACTCCATCAAGGAGTCCTCCTTTTTTTTGCGCGAAAAAATACGGCAGACAAGAGCCGAAGCTCAAGCCTGCCGTATGTTGTATATGTATGACATGAGCACCCGCGTTGAGCGGATGCCCATGGTGGTGTCATATTCGGGCGCTGATGAAAAATGGTGTCAAAGTGGTGTCAAAATGGGGTGCTGGGAAATTGCGGGAATGGGAAACGCGTTGGGAGAGTAATGGAAATGCGTGCGGTATGGGAAATGGAACAAAATTATTGCGTTTTTTGCTTTTATGGGCTGTTGAGCTTGCTTTTCTTCCTCAAATTTACTATAATAATTTAAAACTATATCCGAGGAGGCCGGGATATGAAAAAATTGGGATTTGGTCTGATGCGTCTGCCCACTTTGGATCCCAAGGATCAGAAGAGCATCGACATGAAAGAGATGTGCCGCATGGTAGATATCTTCCTGGAGCGGGGGTTCACCTATTTTGACACCGCCTGGATGTACCATGACCATCAAAGCGAGATCGCCATCCGGGAGGCGCTGGTGAAGCGCCACCCCAGGGACGCCTTTACCCTGACCACCAAGCTCCCCACCATGATGCTGAAGGAGGAGGGAGATCAGGAGCGCATTTTTGAGGAACAGCGCAAAAAATGCGGCGTGGCGTATTTTGACTACTACCTCCTGCATAACATGAACAGCAGGGTGCTGGAGACGGTGGAGCGGCTGGACTGCTTCGGCTTCCAGCGGAAGCTCCTGGAGGAGGGCAAGATCCGCCACATCGGCTTCTCCTTCCACGACAAGGCCGACGTGCTGGATAAGCTCCTGACGGATCACCCGGAGGTAGAGTTCGTCCAGCTGCAGCTGAACTACCTGGATTGGGACTCCGAGCGCGTCCAGTCCCGCCTGTGCTACGAGACGGCCGTCCGGCACGGCAAGAAGGTCATCGTCATGGAGCCGGTGAAGGGCGGCGCTCTGGCCAAGCTCCCGGCGGAGGCGGAGGCGCTTCTGAAGGCCGCCGACCCCGACGCCTCCGTGGCGTCCTGGGCCGTGCGCTTTGCCGCCAGCCTGCCGGAGGTGCATGTGGTGCTGTCCGGCATGAGCAATATGGCCCAGATGGAGGACAACACCGGCTTTATGGGCGACTTCAAGCCCCTCACCGAGGACGAGCGGGCCATGCTCATGAAGTGCGCCGACATCATCAACAACTACACCGCCGTGCCCTGCACCGCCTGCCGCTACTGCGTGGAGGGGTGCCCCATGGGCATCGAGATCCCCGCGCTCTTTACTCTCTACAACGCCCATATGAAGGCGAAGCTCCTGAGAAGCTGGTCCGACCCCTCCAAGGAGCAGTATCAGGAGTTTATCAAGACCCACGCCAAGGCGTCCGACTGCGTGGCGTGCCGCCAGTGCGAGGGGGCCTGCCCCCAGCATCTGGAGGTAGTGAACGCCCTCAAGGACGTGGCGGCGGCCTTCGAGAACTGATTTTTTAAAAAAATACCTTAATAACGGAGGTAACGGCATGAAGGTTTTACTGGTAAACGGAAGTCCCCACGAGAAGGGCTGTACATACACCGCCCTTAGTGAGGCGGCCAAGGCGCTCAACGACTGCGGCATCGATACGGATTTCTTCTGGCTGGGCAACGCTCCCATCGCCGGATGCCGGGGCTGCGGCGGCTGCCGGAAGGCGGGGAAGTGCGTCTTTGGCGGGGATAAGGTCACGGAATTTACCGAGATCTGTGATCAGTACGACGGCTTCATCTTCGGCTCGCCCGTCCATTACGCGGCCATGAGCGGCGCCATGACCAGCTTCATGGACAGGGTCTTTTACTCCGCCGGCGGGAAGCTCCGCTCCAAGCCCGGCGCGGGCGTGGTCTCCGCCCGGCGCGGCGGCACCACGGCGGCCCTGGATCAGCTGCAAAAATACTTCTACATCACCGGGATGCCCATCCCCACCAGCCAGTATTGGCCTATGGTCCACGGCAACACCCCCGCGGAGGTGGCCGAGGATCTGGAGGGCCTTCAGACCATGCGCATCCTGGGCGAGAACATGGCCTGGCTATTGAAGTGCATCGAGGCGGGCCGCGCCGCCGGCATCGAGCCTCCGGAGAGACAGACGAAGATCAACACCAATTTTGTGCGGTAAACCCATAACGATCGGATCCCCCTCGGCGTACTGAGGGGGATCCGTTTTTTGCTCCGCCGTCGCGGATCGAGGGGGTTATTCAGGGGTCAATATAACTCACGGTTGATTGCTTTTTTGCCGCTTTGGTCGTATAATATCCGCAAATCGATTACAGGAGGAGAGACTGATGCGACACAAGGGGACGAGGACGCTGGAGACGGAGAGGCTTCTGCTGCGGCGGTGGCGGACCGAGGACGCGGAGGCGGCGTTTGAAAACTGGATGAACGACCCGGAGGTGACGAAATACCTGACCTGGAAGCCCCATGGGGAGATCGCCGTCACCCGCCTGCTCTTAGAGGCCTGGGCGGAGGAGGCGGAGCAGGAGAACTGCTACCACTGGGCCATCGTCCTCAAGGAGACGGGGGAGCTGATCGGGGACATCAGCGTCATGCACGCCAATGATTACCAGGAGACGGGGACCGTGGGGTACTGCATGGGCAAGCGCTGGTGGGGAAGGGGCTATATGACCGAGGCCTTCCGGGAGGTCCTGCGCTACTGTTTTGAGGAGGTGGGCTTTTACCGCGTCAGCGGGAGCCACGCCGCCGGGAATATGGGCTCGTCGCGGGTCATGGAGAAGTGCGGGCTGAAAAAGGAGGGGGTGCGCCGGAGCGCTTTCCGCCTGCTCCTGTCCGGGGAGCGCGTGGACATCGTGGACAGAGGGATCTTAAGAGAAGAATATCACGGCTGAGACCGCAAGTCCGGGAGGAGCGTCAATGCCCGCCGGCGGCCTGTGCCTTGACAATTTTCCCTGATGGAGCTATTATACAATTAATCTAAAAAAGGGGGAGCCTTATGAGCCTGATTTTGGCGGACGCGGGTCATTCCGGATTCTATCTTTTGTCTGTCCCGGAGCGTGTCGCCCATGACCTGGACAAATATAGAAGCGACTTTTACGCCTGGCTCAACGACGGCCAGGAGGGCCACGGGTTCCGGCCGGATGCCAACGCCAGGAAAAGGGGATTTGACGGCAAGCCGCTGTGGGGGATTTACTATTACGACGGCTATGAGGACCGCAACGGCGCCGCCGTGTTTGTCAGGTGGCTCAACGATGTCGTCCTGAGAGACTCCGGCGAGAAGGCCGCTATTCTGCCCAGAATGGAATTATACTGAACCGTAAAAAGGAGGGCGCTCTGTGGCACTGATTTTGGTGAACACACATCCGCTGCTGGTGGGGAGCTGTTACCTGGTCTCCGTCCCGGACCGGATCGCGGTTGACCTTGACAAGTATAAACACGATTTTTTCGCGTGGCTCAGCGACGGCGGGGCCGGACACGGATGCCGGAGGCGGCCCGATCTGGGGGTCAAGGTCTATTATCATAACGGGCATGAGGAGCTTACCGGGGCCGCCGCGTTTGTGGGCTGGCTGAACGATTTTGTTCTGACGGACGCCGATGAGAGGGCCGTTGTGATGCCCAGGGTCGATTTCGACTGACCGGAGCGCGGTGTTTTGAGGAAGGAGGAGGGAGACGGTGAGCCTTATTTGGATCAATGAGGGGATGAACGGGTACGATGTGCTGTCCGTTCCCAACTGCATCGCAAAGGATCTTGATAAGTACATACATGATTTTTACGACTGGCTGCATGACAAAAACAACGATCATGGATACTGGGAGAATGTGAACGAGGAATTTGGAAGCTTCCTTGGCCTTTGCTATGACGGCGCCACCGCTTTCCCCCAATGGCTGAACGAGACCGTCCTGAAGGACGCCGGCGAGAAGGCCCGTCTCCTGCCGAAAATAGAGTTTGACTGACAGCAAAAACACCCGTTTCCGATGGCCGGATCCTTCAGGCCCATCCGATACGGGCGTTTGTCTTTACCGCACCCCGTTCACATACAAGGAGGTACAATATATGAGACGCCATTTCGTGAGCATCCTCAGCCTGCTCCTGAGCGCGGCGCTTATGCTCGCCGCGCTGGCCGCCTGCGGCCGGGAGGGCGGGCAGACGGAGAAACAGGAGGGCCCCTTCGGCACGCCGGGGGAGATCTCCGCCTATGATGCGGAGAACAGCGACTACGCCCTCTCCATCGACGCCGGGGACCGCGTCCACGAGATCAGCGATATGCTCTTCGGCATCTTCATCGAGGATATCAACTTCGCCGCCGACGGCGGGCTCTACGCGGAGATGGTGCAAAACCGCTCCTTCGAGTTTACGAAGCTGGCCCAGGGGGACGAGAAGCACGGCTGGTCGGACGTGGGGGAGATCGACGCCCAGGTCACCGTTGACGACCCGGCGGGCGGCCTCAACAGCAACAACACAAATTACCTGGTGCTGACCAACGCCTCCGATACGCCCGCCGGCGTCGCCAACCGGGGCTTTTTGGACGGCATGGCGGTGACGGAGGGCGCGTCCTACGATTTCTCCGTCTGGGCCAGGGGCCTGGAGGGCTTCACGGGCCCCCTCTATGTGGACATCACCGTGAACGGGGAGAGCGCGGCCCACGGGGAGATCCCCGCCCTCACGGACGCATGGGCCCTATATGAGCTGGAGCTCACCTCCGCCGTCACCGCCCACACGGGCGTGAAGCTGGAGGTCACCATGGGGCGCGGCAAAGCGGCCCTGGACATGGTGTCCCTCTTCCCCAGGGATACGTTTAAGGGCCGGGAAAACGGCCTCCGGCGGGATCTGGCGGAGAAGCTGGAGGCGCTGGAGCCAAAATTCCTGCGTTTCCCCGGCGGGTGCGTCATCGAGGGGCTGACCCTGGAGACGGCCTACGACTGGAAGGACTCCATCGGCGTGGATGAAAAGGGCGAGCCCCTTCTTTTCAACGGCCATTACGGAGACGTGGCCGCCCGGCGACAGGGGACGAACATCTGGACCAACGTCAACACCAGCGCCGACCCGTACCCCAGCTTCATGACCTACGGCCTGGGCTTTTATGAGTATTTCCTGCTGGCGGAGGACATCGGCGCCGTGGGCGTTCCGGTGCTGAACTGCGGCATCTCCTGCATGGTCCGGGGCAGCCAGGCGGTCCCGCTGAACTCCGACGAGATGGCGGGGTATATCCAGGACGCCCTGGATCTGGTGGAGTTCTGCCGGGGGGATGAGACGACCAAATGGGGCGCGATGCGGGCCGCTATGGGCCACCCGGAGCCCTTCGCCCTCAAATATATCGGCATCGGCAACGAGCAGTGGGGCGGTAACTACTTCCGCCACTACGAGGCGTTTTTGGAGGCGTTCGCCCAGGCCCGCGAGGAGCGGCCGGAGCTTTTTGACGGCGTGGAGCTGATGTTCTCCGCCGGCACCGACGACGGCGACAGCGGCTACGGCATGACCATCGACGCCTACCGCCACGTGGAGGACTGGCTTGATGACAACCCCGGCAAGATCCTCGCCGACTACACCGGGGCCATCGACCACCACTACTACAACACCCCCGACTGGTTTTTGAGCCACGCGGACTACTACGACGAGGAAAACTACACCCGCGATACCGCCGATTTTTCCTCCGCCCCCTACGGCGGTGGGATGCCGGTGTTTTTGGGGGAGTACGCCGCCCAGTCCAACACCCTGAACGCGGCGCTGGCGGAGGCGGCCTATATGACGGGCCTGGAGCGCAACGGCGACATCGTGAAAATGGCCGCTTACGCGCCGCTCTTCGGGAACCTGACGGCCACGCACTGGGCGCCGGATCTCATCTGGTTCAACAACCACCAGGTCACCCCCTCGGTGAACTACTACGTCCAGCAGATCTTCGCCAAAAACGCCGGGACGGCCCTCCTTCGCTCTGAGCTCACCGGCGCGGAGTTGACCGGCGACGCCGGCCTTTCGGGGAAGATCGGCGTGGGGACGTGGAATACCTCCGCCAAATTCGACAACGTAAAGATCGTGGACAACAAAACCGGCAAGACCCTGGGGATCCAGGACTTTGAGAAGGATACGGCAGGGGAGTGGGAGCAGGTCTCCGACGGCGTCTGGAGCGTGGAAAACGGGGAGCTTTTCCAGAAAAGCACCGCAACCAACACCGGCGCTTTCGGCAACACTGGCTCCGCCCTCTACTTCGGGGACGCGGACTGGACGGATTACACCCTGACCCTGGACGCCACCAAGACCGGCGGCGCGGAGGGCTTTTTGATCCCCTTCGCCGTCCGGGACCGGGACAACAGCTTTTTCTGGAATCTGGGCGGCTGGAACAACACCGTCTCCACCCTCCAGGAGGTTGCCGGCGGGGCCAAATCCGACCAGATCGGCGCCACCTCCCGGCCCGTCAGCATCAAGACAGGCCAGACATACCACCTCAAGGTGGTGGTGACGCCGGAGAACGTCAAGTGCTACTTAGACGGTGAGCTCTACGTGGACTACACCCCCGCCCTCGCCGCCAAGTCCGAGGCCTACCATGTGGTCAGTACCGACGGGACCGGGGATATCATCGTGAAGCTGGTGAACGTCACCGGGCAGGCCCGCACCTTCGCCGTTGACGTCAAGAACGCCCCCGGCCTCGGGAACACCGCGGCGGTGGACACAGTGGCCGGAACCAGCCTCCGGGACGACAACATCCTGGGCCGCGACCCGGTGGTGACGCTGGCCTCCTCCGAGGTCTCCGGCATCACAGACAGGTTCAATTACACCGTCCCCGCCTACTCCGTCACCGTTCTGCGCCTCAAGACCAGGTGACAGCCAATTTGAATACAAAAAGCCGGACAGTCGCCTGTCCGGCATTTCAGTCTGTCAAAAAACTTAAATTCAATTTAATGTATCCTGTTCCACCGAAGATTTTGCAGAAAACCCTGCCGAAACTCAGGCTTTGGCATTCAGTTCAGCATACACCTCGTCCACGGTCTTGTAAAGGGTGCCCCTTTTAATGAATTTGGCGGAGGGCAGGGCGTAGAACATCCCGTTACCATCCAGAAAGGTGTAGTAATCCCCGCTCAGGCGACAGATCCCCTCGGTGGTCTGGGTTGTGCCGTCCGTCTCCTTAAATTCAATGCGCGCCCAGAAATACCAGGTGATCGGGAAGGCAATGGAGCCATTGTCATACTTATGCTGGCGTTCGATGATCATGCTGTCCAGCTGTTCCCGGGTATAGTGGGAGATCTCGTCCAGCGCGTCGGCGATGGCATCCACCTCCTGCTTGCTGAAGCGGACTTTGAATCCTGTGCGCAGGTCGCAGTACTGGTAGCCGTTCCTGCCCTCGGCGTTGCCGAAAAAGTATTCGGTTGGCGCCTGGCTGTGGTCCAGGTGGTCCTCGATCTGCAGGCTGGCGAAAAGCACCACGTTGGCGGCGTTGTAGGGGTAGGCCGCCTTGTCGCGGCACGCCCCGTCGGGCAGGTTGTCGTACAGGTATTCCAGCAGGAAATTGATATGGTTCTGGTTCTGAATGAGGGGGTTTTCCATCTCGTGGGTCTCGTTCCCCATTCTCTGCTGCCAGGTGGGGGCAATAAAACCGCCGTAAAACGCCCCGCCCCGGGCCTTGGCCTCGATGACATGGATACCGCACTCATTTACAGATACAATGTCGATCTCGGTAAAATCTCCGTTTTTCTTCGGCACAATGACATTGTTCAGGACACGCCCGTAGACGCCGCAGTTTTTCAGGCATTGTTCCGCCATCACCGTGGCTATGTATTCGCCGTACAGACCCCTGTCCTTTTTGATCTCGCTGGGCCGGACGCCGGTATTGAGCCACCATGTGGATTTGGTGAAGCGAAGATTGTATTTGACCTTCGTGTGATTGAAGGCAATAACGTAGCAGACCACCAATAAGGGCAGGTATCCGATCAGTCCCGCCGCCATCAGCGTGTTACCCCTCAGGAGTCCTTCCAGCGCCATCACCGCGTACAGCGTAAGAAGCACCGGCAAATAGGCTATCATTTTGGAAACAAACCATATGGCGAAGGGGATCGTTTCGCTGCTGCGAAAGGACTCAACCCCCTGCCGCCCGTCCACCTGCCAGAAATATCTGCGCAGCGACATTTGATAGAGCGCGACATAGTCCATAAAGTTCAGCTTTTTGTCAGATACGGCAGACGCCTGCCGCTGTCCCGTGCTTGTGTTGGCTGTCTTATTTGCAATTGAACCGATTCTCCTCTCTTTTCATACAAGGTGAAAACCTCAGTGTGGCCGCTTTTCGGCTTACCTCAACAAAAGCAAAGCGATGCCCGGCTGAAAATCTTACTCCGCGCCATCATGCGGCGCTTCACTATTACAGTATAGCACAATATGTTTTACAATAACAACATAAATTTTGGGCTTTTGCGAAAAATGATGGGGAGGGGGCGCTATGGCTATAGATAGAGCTGTAACAAGCAATAGACGATCCCCAGAACCGAAAAAACGGGACTTTCCGGCTTGGAAAGTCCCGTTTTTGTTGACATCACGCTCTCGGCCTTCTCACGATCCCGGCCACGTTTTGCAGGGAGATGAAGGCGTTCTGATCGATATCCGTCACCAGCTTTTTGAGCTTGTTGATCTGAAAATGGTTGACGATGAAATAGATGATCTGCTTCTCGTTTTTGGAGTAGCCGCCCGTAGCGTTGACGATGGTGCCGCCGGCCTTGAACTGCTCGTTGAGCGCCGCCGAGATCTGCTTGGATTTCGTGGTCACGATCATGGCGCACATGGACCGGTCGAAGCCCTCCACCAGGAAGTCAACGGTCTTGGAGCCCACAAAATAGGTGACGATGGAGTACAGGGGCAGGATCCAGCTGTTGATCACGATGCCGCAGACGATGTAGAGCAGGGTGTTGAAGATCATCACGAAGGTGCCGATGGAAATGCCGATCTCCCTGGCGAAGATCACCGACAGCACGTCCACCCCGTCGATGGCCCCGCCGAAACGGATGGTCAGACCACTGCCCACGCCGGAGATGACCCCGCCGAAGACCGCGCACAGCAGAAGATCTCTGCCCGCCAGGGGGGAGACGAAGTTCACATCCACGGGAAGCACGTACATGATCAGATACGACATCAGCGAATAGACCGTGATGGCGTAGAGGGAATAGACCGTGAAGGGGAGCCCCTGGCGTCTGAGGCCGAACAGAAAAATGGGGAAGTTGAGCAGGATCAAAAACACGGACAGCGAAAGCCACGTGGGCGTGACCTGATCCAGCAGCATGGACAGCCCCGAAATGCCGCTGTCGTAGAGCTTCACCGGGTAGAGGAACATGGACACGCCAAAGGCGTTGACGGCGCCGGCACCCGTCAGAACGAGAAAGTTGAAGGGCCGCAGCTCCCGAAGCTCTTTTCTGAGGGCGGGCCCATAAGCATGACGGCTGTGTTTCATCGCGGTTCCTCTCCTTCCTTCGCGCCTTCCGGCCTCCGGCCTCCGCCGGGATAAGTTGCAGTATACCACATTTTGTACCCCGCTTCAATAGGCTTTCTCCCGCCTTATCGGATAAAATAGGAATACCTATTTTAAATATACGGAGGCGGGTACAGCATGATGAACACAAATTTACGGGAATTCGCCGCGTATCTTCGGCGGGAGGAAAAGAGCGCGGGGACGGTGGAGAAATATCTCCGGGAC